>NZ_JAKRFX010000004.1:0-415445 GCF_022347825.1 Pseudoalteromonas sp. OF7H-1
TAGCGTTTTGGACCCACCTGACCCCATGCCGAACTCAGAAGTGAAACAAAACAGCGTCGATGATAGTGTGGATTACCCATGTGAAAGTAGAACATCGCCAGGGCCAAATAAGAGAAACCCGTTGCAGTAATGCGACGGGTTTTTTGCTGTTTGGGGTAAAGTACTTCCATGTAGCATCTCCCTCTTCGCGCGTCCTTGCGCTCACTTCCTCGAACTGCGAAGCGGTGCTTCGGTTTCTCGTCACCCAAACTCAGAAGTGAAACAAAACAGCCGAAGGGTCGGCCCCGGTCAATGATAGTGTGGATTATTACCCATGTGAAAGTAGAACAGTATAAGCACTGTGCAACATGGTAGAAGGCGGTTTATCCGCCGATGGCTTGATTTCCTTTTGATGACAGTGAAGAACGTACATGTACATCAAAACCCGTTGCAGCAATGCGACGCTTTTTAGCTGTTTGGAGTATAGAACGTCTTGCAAGGTGAACTCGCGTCCACCATATACACATTGCTAAGGTTTGAAAAAACTCCAGGCGATAAAACGGCTTGTCTTATTACCTTGTTCCATCTCGATCACTTTCACTTGCTCGGCAGCGACCTGTTTAAGTTGTTGTTTAAGTGGTTTTACGTTGTCTTTATTCGAGATAAGGGAAGTAAACCAGTAAACTTGCTCTTTGAAAGTGACACTCTCAGTGATCATATCCAGTACAAAGCGCTTTTCTCCACCTTCACACCATAACTCTTGAGCTTGGCCGCCAAAGTTTAGCGAGGCTTGTGGTGCTCGGTTAAGGTTTTTCCACTTTCTTTGCGTGCCCTTGTTTGCATCTGCTTCACTGGCATGGAAGGGCGGGTTACACATTGAAAAATGATAAAACTGGTTTGCTTTTATTATCGTTTTAAAAAAGTGATTAGGCTGCTTTTGTTGCATCACTTTTACCGGCAACTTATTTAGTTCTGCAATGGTTTTGGCACACTTCACAGCAAGAGGATTGATATCAGAGGCCACAAAGCGCCAGTTATACTCTCTTGATCCTAAGATGGGATAGATCAAATTGGCACCAGTACCAATATCTACGCCTTGCACCTTATCGGGCAAGTTACTTTCATCTAACAGATCTTTCAGCGCATGGATATAATCTGCTCTGCCTGGAACCGGGGGGCATAAAAATTGTGCGGGGATATCCCAAACTTGTATATCGTAGTCTGACTTAAGCAGTGCTTTATTCAACAGTTTTACGGCATCTGGATTGGTGAAGTCGATGCTTTTTATGCCATCAGCTCGGTTGTAAGTAAAATTCTTTAAAGCGGGTTCAATCGCTATAAGCTTGTCTAGATCATAGCCTGAATTATGCTTGTTTCTTGGGTGCACAGGATTCTTCGAATAAATAAAAAGGATTATAACACTTTTAATCGAACGCTTAAGTCTTGAATACTGGCTTTATCTTAAAAGCATATCAACCCTTTATTTGCCCAGTTTAAAAGTTTACTTATCAATCAGTCAACTGGTACGATGAGGCTAGTGTTCAAAGAATAAAAACAAAGAAATGATAGCGCAAAAATCACTATTAGTAGATATAGCAGATGGACATAAACTCCACCTCAGATATATAGCGAAACCGGATAGTAGCGGCCCCGTTGTGTTTTTTATGCATGGTGCGGTTGAAAATGGCAAAATTTTTTATACTGAAAGCAATAAAGGGCTAGCGCCTTTTTTAGCTGAGCACGGCTATCGCTGTTTTGTTGGCGATCTTCGTGGGCGAGGAGAGAGTATACCTAAAATCGACGCTGAAGCGGATTATGGTCAAACTGAATCAATCTTGCACGAAATCCCTGAAATGCTGAATTCTATCGAACGATATACCGGATCTAGAGCACAATATTGGATTGCGCATTCTTGGGGAGGTGTATTGATGAATAGTGTTTTTGCACGCTTTCCTGAAGAAATCCAGCATGTTAATGCATGTGTCTATTTTGGTTCTAAGCGTAGTTTACATAACAATCACCCGAGCAAATTACTTAAAGCAAACCTAATATGGTTTAACGTTGCGCACTATTATTCGAAAAAGCATGGATACTTACCTGCAAAAAGACTTGGTTGGGGGAGTGATGATGAGTCTTTAAAATCACATGCTCAAAGCGCTGACTGGGTACAGAAGCATCCATGGGTTGACTCCGATGACGGTTTTAATTATGCCGCAGTATTAAAAGACATGACGTTACCTCCAATCTTGCACATTGCGGGTATTAAAGATAAAGCACTAGCACAACCTGTCGATATTCAAGCATTTATTCGTGAATCGGGAAAGGGGATACAAGAACTCAGAATTTATGGAAAAAAGCACGGCCATCGGCACAATTATGGGCACATAGACATGTTAACCCATAAACATGCACGTGATGATCAGTTTAAAGATTTGCTGGCGTGGTTTGATCGCTTTGCGGTTGAGCAATCATCTTCTCAATAAACGCTTCATAGCGCTGCCACTTTTCAAGTGGCTGCGTGCTGATTGGTTTTCTGACCTGCGCCTTACTTAAGGTATGCACCGGCTTTTTAGATTTGTGAAACTCCAAGCATTCTGGTTCGTATTTCTGATATAAAAAGCTCAAGCATTGTTTGAGGGACTTTTCAGGCTCTGCGATAAGTTGTTCGTAACTGAGCGTAAAAATATCTCTTTTCATAAATTGGTTAAAATGTGACATCAAGTCGCTTTGCGCTTGCGCATACAAGGCAAATTCACTTAAAGAGCAAAAGTAGGGCTCGCTTTCGGCGAAATGATTACTATAGACCGACCAGGCTGTAGCATTGAGGTTACGAGTTAAATGAATAATTCGTGCCTCAGGAAAGAGCTTGTGGATTAAGCCCAGATTTTGAAAATTAGCTGGAAGTTTATTGATCACCACTTCTTCCGGCACTCGATGCCGCTTGATCTCGTCGACATAGAGTATGCGGCAATGATCTAACATAGAGTTACTTAGTTGGTCTAAACAAGCAGGGAACTCTGCATTATTGCGCTTACTGAGGTAAGGGACAATTTTATCGCTGATCACGGTATTCTCGCCTAGTGTACCAACATGTGAATGTTGCACTAGCATTTGTTCTAGGAGAGTCGAACCAGTTCTTGGCAAACCAACAATAAAAACAGGCGTAAATGTTGTCTTAACCCTATCACTAGGTTTATCAAAAAACGTTTTGTCGCAATGCTGTTTGATTGATTCAAAAAATGGCAGCATGTCTACAGTACGAAACTCGCTCATCAGCAGCTGTGTATCATTCGCTAAAGCATAGTTATCTTGAGCTGCATTAAAGTTACCTAATTGTTCATGACACTTAGCAAGAGCATAGTGGACCACGGTTTTTAGTCTCGGTGCTTCAAACTCATTTTCCAACTTTTCTAAAATCGTTAAGTATGCAGGTAATTCTTTGGCTGAGGACAGCTGTACCAGTTCGTACAGCATAAAGGCAGTTACTGTACTATGAGGACAATCTAACCCCGCTTTAAAGACATTTTTAGCTTGTTCAATAAAGCCATAGTCCAGATAAAATTGACCAAGTTGGTAATGGGCTTGGGCATTATGTTTTGCCACGCTTAAGGTGTATTCAAGTACGGTTTTTGCGTCAACCGGTGAACCAACGGCTAAAAACGCATCGGCCAATGCGAAAAGCGGCTCGAGCATTTTTGGTAAATGTTCGCAGGCTCTTTTTAAATAGTAGATTGCGTTATCATACTGCTCTAAACGCATGCAAATGCGGCCTAAACCAAATAGAGCAGGACCGTTGTTAGGTGACTGTTTAAGTACAGACTTGTACATAAACTCAGCTTCTCTAAGCTTATTTTCGGCCAATAATTCGTTGGCTCGCTTTAATAACAGCATTTTTTTATTCAGAGTTAACTACTTTGCTATATAGGATAAAAATAAAAAGGCGAAATAGCTAATGCTAGTTCGCCTTTGTTTCTGGGTTACAGTAAAAGTTAGAACGTATAGGTTGCTTTCACATAGTAGAAACCACCATTAATACCATATGGTGAAGTTTCATAGTATTTGCCACCCCAGTTGTTATTTGGGATACCTGTAGCGTCAAAGAAGTCTAGTTCTTCAGCATCTTGGTCAAAGATATTATTTGCACCAACAGATAGACTGATTGAATCTGTTGCAAAGTAGGTAAGCTCTGCATCAAATGTGATTGTCGAGTCCGCTGTTTTTGCCGTTGCATCATAATCTACGTGAACGCCTTGGTATTCGCCAAAGTAGTTCATACGAACAAAACCTGAGAAGTTATCCCATTGCTGAGCCCAAGTTAACGTGCCTCTGTGTTTCGGTAAGTCGTTTTCTAAACGAGATACCTTGAAGTCACCTGTGATAGCAGAGAAGCGGTCTACTTCGGTTTCATTCCAGTTGTATGCTGCACTGAATGTTGCATAGCCACCCAGCATATCCATAGAATAGTTACCAACTAAGTCGATACCTTGAGTCGTGGTATCGAAGTCGTTAGTGAAGAAGCTCACCTGCGCTAAGTTATCAACGTTAGGAACACCCGCCGCTTTAAGGGCTTCTTTGTCATCTTGGTCCAACTCTATCTTTTCTGACTGACTTAAGCGATCTGTTACCTCAATATTGTAGTAATCAAGGGTGATGAACAAATCACCAGAGCGATAAACTGCGCCTAATGTGTAACTTTCGGATTCCTCTGGCTGAAGCTCAGAGCCACCTAGTTGTAATGAAATTGGGTTTGTTGGTGGGAGTAGCGCAGAGTCTACCAATACACCACTACTTAGGTTTGTTTGTACGTTAGATACGTTAGCTTGACCTACCGTTGGCGCGCGGAAACCGGTACTGATTGAACCACGTACCGAGAAGTCTTCAGTTACATGATATTGACCGGTGATCTTAAAGTTTGTAGTCGAGCCAAAAGTATCGTAATCTTCGAAACGAAGGGCCCAGCCCATCATAAAGTCTTCAGTAAACGGCGTTTCAATATCAACATAGGCAGCATAGTTACGTCGAGTGTATTCTCCTGCTGCAGAGGGTTTAAATCCAGGGAAACCGTTTGAACCAATACCGAAGTCCTGTTCTGTAAGTGGGCCTGCAATGAATGATGCCTCGTCACCAGCAAGAACTTCGAATGTTTCTTCATGCCACTCAAGACCTGCAGCAACATTTACATCATACGCTAAATCAAAATCATAGCCCTTTGATACATCAAAGTTAAAGTTCTTTTCTAGCTGAATATATTTACCTGGACTGAAGTCCATTGGAGTATCTGGGCCTAACGATGCATTCACGGTATTAGTAATAAAATATCTAGATTCGTTGCGACCAACAGAGCCACTCAAATCCCAATAGGCTCCCTCTAATAAGCCATCTTTAAATTCACCTCTCACACCCATGGTTAACGACGTATCCGTTATATTACCACCGAAGTTTGGTGTAAACCCTGCTGGGAGTATTTGGTTGAAGGCAAAGCAGTTGGCTGCATCTAACTGACCCAATGCTGCTTCATCTGGCAATCCATTCGCTTGAAGTTCAACTACAGGACAGTCTAATTGTGCATCGCGGCCACCATCCAACGCACCTACCAACACCGTTGGAGTTGCTGCATCCCACAATTTTTGCTGTGCCTCGTCTGTTGGACTTCTTCTCATCGGCACGCCATTAACGAGCCTGATTGTACCGCCATAAACACCTGGGCGAGTGGTTGGGTTACGATAATAAAACCCACCTTTTACATCTCGTTCTGAGTAGTTACCAAACATGTAAAAGTGGGCATTATCTGTAACGTCTACACCAACATTACCAAAAATACTGATATCGTCTTTGATTTCGGGTGCACCCCAAATTTGTGCTGGATCTGCAACACCTTCTAAGCCAGCCCCTGCAAATGCTGCTGCGTCAGGACGTTGAACACTGCGGCTGGTCGCATCCGCTTCTTTGTACTGAAAGCTTAGGTTAGCAAATCCATCGTCCGTAAATGGCAGACCTACGTTACCTTCGATCACCGTCGTATCACCGTCACCTTCGTAATATTCACCTTGACGAATAGAGAAAGATCCCCCTTCGCTTGCGTCTTTGAGCACAAAGTTCATTACACCAGCGATTGCATCTGAACCGTACTGTGCTGCTGCACCATCACGAAGTACTTCAACTTGTTTCAGTGCGATACTAGGGATCACTGAAATATCAGGACCTTGAGCACCATCGTTAATACCACCACCTAAAAAGGCAATAACCGATGAACGATGGCGACGCTTACCATTTAACAAAATCAGCGTACTGTCAGCAGGTAATCCGCGTAAGTTAGCTGGCCTTACTAAAGTCGCTGCATCGCTGATAGGGTTTGCGTGTACGTTCAAAGACGGTACTGATCCTTTCAGTAACTCGAGCATGTCAGAACCTGCCGCCTTTGACATATCTTCTGCACCGATGATGTCGATAGGTACCGGTGACTCGCCCACAGAGCGAGGCGCCGCCCGAGAACCTACAACGGCGATTTTTTCGACTTTCTCATCTGCTTTAGCTTTTGTTTGACTGGCTTCTTCAGCCATTACGGTAGTGGTAAGAAGTGAAGTAGTTGCTGCTGAAGCGAGCGCGAAGCGAATTGCACGGCGCAGCGTGTTACTTTTTAGTTTCATCCTGTTTCCCCAGTTGATTGTTGTTGTCATACCAATAAAAAAGGTCATTTATAATATTTTTACCTTTAATACACATATAATTTAATTTGCTATGTGTTGGCAAGCGCTTTTTTAAAATTAGCAGTGATTTCTGAAACTGCAACTTTCTTAATAACTTTTTGTTTAGGCTAAGAAGAATTACAAAATCCGCATGGTAAGTTATTGTTGAAAATGAACTTTTGAGTACTTTAGCTGCTTTTCTAGATAAACACCCAGCAGCTTAAAATTTGTTGTTACAAAATTTGACGAGTTTACTGAAATTTCATTATTCAGTTTTTGTAGATTAATTGAACAGTGCTAAACGCTAGTCTTTGTGTGAGTGATTATTGTACAGTTTTGTGTGGTAATTGAGGTTGATTTTGTTCTAGTTCGTTGTTTTGCACACTTTACGTATAACTTTACTCGCTAGAATAGGTAATTTGTACCAATGGCTAATAGCTAAAGTGCTAAAAATTTTGATAGACTCTGGACAACACTATCTTTGAGTTTATTAATGAAACTGATCAAAGTTGTCCATAAAGCACCGATGCGCGTTGCTCGGATCAGTAAACGCAGACAGCAAATAAGATTGCGCAGAGCAATGATTGCGCTCAAATGCGCACTAGAACAAGAGAAACAAGAAACGAAAGAAATGCTTGAGATATACAAGCGATATACTTTGGGGCGAGCGCATAAGGCTGAACTAAAAACAGCAAACGCCCAACTTGTAGATATTCTCAAAGGGTTAGGACTGGGTGTGTTTGCCGTTTTACCTTTTGCCCCCATTACCATTCCGATAATCGTAAAGGTTGGTCAATTAGTGGGCGTGGATGTTTTGCCTAGTTCATTCAATTTGAAAAAAAAGCCAACAAAAACCAAGGAACAGTGAATTTTCTTTTTAGCCTTGGTAATCTAAGTACGAACATAATAAATTTGAGGCCTACATGAACAACCTACTCGTTCACTCTGCTATGGGTACACCCATTTCTATCTTCTCCGCTGCAGAATTAGCGTCATGGCAAGCGCAGCAGTCAAGTACGACACAGCTTTTCGTAAAAACCGCACAACTTCAGTTGCAAAAAACCATTCTTATTCCGAATGCTGATTCTGGAGAAGTGGAGCGAGTTATTGTTATTGCTGAAGACAATGATTTTTGGCTATTGGGCGATCTTGCAAAGCAGTTACCAAAAGGCACTTACTTTATTGATATCGCTTCTGAGCAAGTTGAGAGTCATGCTATTGCGTTTTTACTGGGGGCGTATCAATTTTCTGCTTATAAAGAATTGCCTGCGATTGTCGCAAAGCTTGCTATCGAAGATGCCAATATACATGCCAAAGTAAAAGCGGCTGTCGAGTCTATTTATCTTGCAAGAGATCTTGTAAACACACCAGCGGCCGACATGATGCCTCAGCACATGGCTGAAGTAATGGAAGAACTCGCCGAGCAATATGGTGCATCATTTGAACAAATCATTGGTGATGAGTTGTTAGAGCAAAACTACCCAACGATCCACATGGTGGGCCGTGCGAGTGATAATGCTCCGCGTTTGCTTGATTTACGTTGGGGTGATGAAGACCATGCAAAACTTACTTTAGTTGGTAAAGGCGTATGTTTTGACTCCGGTGGTCTGGACTTAAAACCAGCGTCTGGAATGCGTAATATGAAAAAAGACATGGGCGGAGCGGCTCATGTTATCGCGTTGGCCAATATGATTATGGCGGCAAAACTGCCTGTTAGATTACGCGTACTTATCCCTGCGGTAGAAAATGCAGTGTCTCGCAACGCCTTTAGGCCAGGTGATGTGATCAAAACACGTAAAGGTATTACGGTTGAAATTGATAATACCGATGCCGAAGGACGCTTGGTTTTATGTGACGCATTGGCTGAAGCGCAAACAGAAGCGCCAGCGCTATTGATAGATTTTGCCACCTTGACTGGTGCGTGTCGCATCGCTCTTGGCACTGAACTGCCTGGTTTTTATTCTACAGATCAAGCGATTGCTTCTGAGCTAATGGAAATTGGTCTGGGTAATGCGGATCCTATCTGGCAACTGCCTTTGTTTGATCAATATAAGGCGCTGTTCAAGAGTGATATTGCAGACATTGCTAACTGTGGTTCGACACCGTTTGGTGGTTCAATTACAGCTGCACTGTATCTAAAAGAATTTGTTGAGCCAGCCACGACACCTTGGCTACATTTTGATGTGATGGCATGGAACGTAAGAGCGTTGCCGGGTAGACCTGTTGGTGGTGAAGCATTGGGTCTTAGAACTATGTTTAGTTATCTTGAGAAAAAGTTTAGCTAATAGTAGAGATTTGAAATCTACAAAAAGCCCAGCTATGTCAGCTGGGCTTTTTGTTTAATTAAAACAACATGATTTCAGGGTAATCATACCAATTTACTTAGGGCCTGTTGATCTTTCAAGTTTGTTTTTGCAGCAGTTTGATTGGTATTTATACAAGGCAGAGCCAGCGTAGCATAGTCATTCTATGTAAGTCTGGCGATAACACAGTAGAAATGCTAATCAAGCGCTGCCCTTTGGGTTCATCTGAGTGCGCTTTGTTCATTGTTGCTCAACTTTTGCCTAGATTACTAGGCGGCAAGTCGAGCGTCGCGACCAAAACACACTCAGAAGAACAAAAATCAAACAGCAAAGGTCAACAGGCCCTAGTTAAGTGGTTTATTTTGAGGCAAGAAAATCTTGTCGATAGCCCGGCAAAAATTTTGCTATTTAGTTGTTCTAAATGATAAATTTTTAACACAGCTAGCGTCAGATTTACTCCCTCAAATTGAGCAAGTATTAAGTCAAATTGGTATTAGTTTTGGATTAATTTTACTGTTTTTCAGGAATGTTTTCTAAAATCCCTTTCATTTGCTGCCAATATAGACCAACGCTTGAAATTTCTACCTTTTCCTCAGGAGAGTGTGGAAATTTGATGGTTGGACCAAAAGAAATCATATCCATGTTCGGGTAAGGCTCTTTGAACAAACCACATTCAAGACCAGCATGAATAACCATTATATGTGGCTTTTCACCGTAGATTGATTCATACATATCACGGAAAATAGCTAATACTTCTGAGCTTGGATCAGGTTTCCAGCCTGGGTAAGCACCACTAAATTCAATATCAGCTTGTGTCAGCTCAGCCAGTGAACGCAACATACCCTCGACATCACTGCGACCAGAATCAATTAATGAACGGATCAAACATAGGACTTCTAGACTGTTATCTGTAGTAGAAATTACGCCCATATTAAGTGAGGTTTCAACAACACCTGGAATATCGTCGCTCATGCGTATAACACCATTAGGGCAAGCATTGAGAAGCGCTAGTACTTTGCTTTTAGAAGCTTCGCTCATTGGCAATGAGTTACTCGTTGAAGTGCTGAGCGCAAATGTGATCCCGGTTTCTATGGCACATAATTCTTGCTTAATGATGGTTTCATAAGCTTCAATCAGCGCTTGGAACTCGCTTATTTTCGCTTCATCAAAACTAATGACAGCGTATGCTTCGCGCGGAATTGCATTGCGTAGGGAGCCACCTCTGACTTCGATAAGTCTTAGGTCAAAGTCTGCGATATGATGCTTTAAGAATCTTGCAAGCAATTTATTGGCGTTGGCACGGCCGGTGTGAATGTCGACACCAGAGTGTCCGCCGCGTAAGCCTTTTAGAGACAGCTCAAAGATTTGATGGTGTTTAGGTAACGCTTCTCGCGCGAGTTGTAGAGTTAAGGATGCATCTACACCACCTGCGCAACCCATGTAGATTTCACCTTCCTGCTCTGAATCGGTGTTAAGTAGGATTTCACCTTCTAACCAGCCAGATTGCAAACCAAACGCGCCGCTCATGCCAGCTTCTTCATCAACGGTTAGTAAGACTTCAAGTGGGCCATGTTTGATATCGTCAGCGTCTAATACGGCTAAACATGAGGCCATACCGATACCATTGTCTGCACCTAGCGTCGTGCCAGTTGCAGTTACCCAGCCATTATCAACATATGGCTTGATTGGATCGGTAACGAAGTCGTGTGCTGTATCGTCATTTTTTTGTGGCACCATATCAATGTGCGCTTGCAATACAACAGGCTTACGATTTTCCATGCCACTTGTCGCAGGCTTTTTGATGAATACATTACCAGTTTCATCACGACGTACGTCTAAATTTTTGCTTTGAGCCCAGTCAACAATAAAGCTTGCTAGTGCTTCTTCGTGTTTTGAAGGATGGGGAATGGCACAAATTTGGTCAAAAAACTTCCAAATTGCTTGTGGTTCTAATTGACTGATCTCGGTATGCGCTTTGAGCACAGTAAACTCCTTGGATGAGAGGTAATAATATTTCAATATTACCACCCACCCAAGGGCAAGATCGAGCAATTAACCCTAACTCGGGAGAATAGGTTAGTTATTGAGCTTGACTTGCGGCTACTGCTGGTGCGATCAATTCAAGGCCTGTTTTATCGCAATCAGGTAAACGTGCATCCGACAACGCAATTGGGGTCGTTCTTTCTCCCCATTTCAAATAGCTAGCAGCCCAGGTTAATCCTGCGCCAAATGCCGCAGACATAATATTAGCCTGTGGTTTAATAAGGCCATTTTCCACGGCTTCACACAGTGCAATTGCAATTGTTGCAGCTGAGGTATTACCATACTTGTCGATATTAACCATGACTTTATCATCTGCAATTTCCAAGCGATTTTGGATAGCTTGAATGATACGAAGGTTAGCTTGATGCGGGATAAGCACATCTATATCGTCTAATGAGAGTTGTGCTTGGTTGAGTACATCGTCACATGCTTCACTCATACCTTTTACAGCCCGCTTGAAGATTTCACGTCCCTCAAAAGAGAGATCAGAAGGTCCGGTGCCTGCACAGCGATCCATATCCGTACCATAGTTTGGAATGTGTAATATACTTCTATCTGTGCTATCACAGCCAGTCTTGGTGCCTAATAGCCCGGTTGGTTCGTCACTTGCTTCAAGCACGACAGCACCTGCACCGTCGCCAAATAATACTGCGCTGTCACGCTTTGCCCAGTTTACATACCAAGTCATACGCTCAGCTGCAACAACGACTGCTCTTTTAATCATACCGGCTTGGATCTGTGCGGTGGCATTTTGTAATGCATACAAAAAGCCCGAACAGGCAGCATTGGTATCACATGCTGCAGCACCAACAGCGCCAATATTTTTTTGTACTAAAGAAGCTGTATTTGCCACCATAGTTGACGGTGTGCAGGTAGCAAGTAGCACAAGATCGATATCTTTACCTTCAAGCCCTGCACATGCCAAAGCGTGTTGACTGGCCACCGTTGCAAGTTCAGCAGTGCTAACATGGCTAACGCGTCTGGATTTGATACCTGTTCTCGTACTTATCCATTCATCATTGGTGTCAACGATAGTGCTAATTTCATCATTACTGATGCTAGCTGGTGGAATACACTTTCCCCAGCCCGTGATTTTTGCATAAACCATAGTGTCTCTTAATCTAATCCGACCAGTTGGCCAATTTTTTATTTATACCAAATCCTTCACGGTATTGCCATAAAAGCGTCGCAGAGGTTCGTATTAGCGCGATATAACTGACCTCGATCACACCTATTTTTGTTAGATTAGGTATAATTCTTTTATCTTAGCTTAGCTTCTTACATTTTCATGAAAATTGCGTTTTCGCCCAACTCTGCATTGGGCCAACTGTTGCTGTTGCGGTCAGTGGCAATCGTTATCCAAATTGTGATGCTAGCGATAGCGGCTGTCGTTTTTGGTAAACAATTTGATTTTGTTTCTGTGGCTGCGGTGGTGGCTGCGGAGTCGGTATTTCAGCTATTAAGTATTTACGCCTACCGTAACACAAAAGAAGCAGCGCCCATTGGCATGACAATGCAATTGTTGGCGGATATCTTGTTTCTTACTATTTTGTTGGATCTGACCGGCGGAGCAACCAATGCATTCGTGTCCTTGTTGGTACTGCCAACGGTTATTGCAGCAGTAACGATCCCAACTATCAATATGTTGATGGTGTCGGCTGGGGCGATTGGTGCTTATCTCTATCTTTATATAAAAATGTCTCATGAACATGTCCACCATATGGATATGAGCACTCACTTGCTTGGGATGTTAGTTAACTTTACTTTCACTATCATAGTCGTTGTTACCGTGGTGAGCATATTGGTAAAGCAAAATCGAAAAAAAGAGCGGGCTATTGCTTTGTTACGGGAGCAGCAGCTACAGCAAGAGCAATTAATCGCATTAGGTAGTGCGGCCGCACAAGCGACCCATCAACTCGCCACGCCAATCGCACATTTGGCGCTATTACACGAAGAGCTGGAGGAGTCGTATCCAAAAGAGGCATGTGTTCAAGAAATGTCAGAACCTCTTGGGAAATGTAAGGAGCAGCTTAATGTCTTTAGAGAATTCACTGAGTATTTAAAGTCAGCGTCTAAACAAATGATAACTGTAGAGCATCTTGCTGAGCAGTTAAAAGAATTAACGAATTTACAATATCCACAGCAGCATTTTCGATTCGATATCACTAATGTTCAGGGGACACTGTGCGATGATCCTATGTTGATGCCTTCGATTTTAAATCTTATTAGTAACAGCGTGCGAGCAAATGAACAAGCAAAACAGACTGACATCGACGTGATATTTACCTCAGAGTCGACTGAACATGTGATCACCATACTTGATAGAGGTGAGGGAATTGCAGAAGAAAGGCTAGCGCAGTTAGGACACTATGTAGTGAATAGTGAATCAGGACTTGGCATGGCAGTACTACTTAGTCATGCGACAATTGAACGGCTTGGTGGACGTCTGCTGATTGAAAGCGACCTTACTTATGGCACAAAATGTACAGTTAAACTACCAAGGGTGAGTGATGAAGTTACTGCTTGTTGAAGATGATGTGCCTTATGCGCAGACATTAATACGGCGCTTGGAAAAACAAGGTTTTAGTGTTGAACATGTTACTTCCATTGAAGATATGCAGGTGGCTTGTAAACAAGAGGTTTTCGGCTACATATTATTGGATATGAAACTTGGTGAGGCCAACTCGATAAATTTCATAACACAAATAAAGCAGCTCAATGCAAATGCTCGCATTGTCTTACTAACGGGTTATGCCAGCATTGCGACAGCGGTTGAGGCGATAAAATTGGGCGCTGACGACTACTTAACTAAACCTGCAAGTACCAGCTTGATAGTACAAACGCTATTGGGAGAGAAAGGCCAAGAAATTGTGGAAGAAGTCATGTCTCCAGAACGACTAGAGTGGGAACATATTCAGCAAGTTTTAAAGGCAAATGAAGGTAATATCTCTGAAACTGCGCGGCAACTTAACATGCACAGAAGAACGCTGCAGAGGAAATTACAAAAGAAACCTGTTTATAAGTAGGTTTTCACTTATACTCATTATTAAATAAAATGAAATATGCTGAGTTAGTCGATGATACTCTCATTTGAAGCATTAAACCTTTGGGCAATTATTCTCGCCGCTTTGTCTTCCTTTATGTTAGGTGGTATTTGGTATTCGCCTATGCTGTTTCAAAAAGCTTGGATGGAGGGGTGTGGACTGACAGAGCTTGATTTACAAACGAGCGATCCCAAGATGACTTTTGGCGTCGCATTTTTGTTGTCTTTGTTATCTGCTGTGTTTATGGCAGTAATGCTTGATCTATCGCTCTCTTTGCTAGCGGCTACTGGAGTTGGGCTTGGTGTGGGAGTCTTTTTCGTCGCCTGTTCACTAGGAATAAGCTATATATTTGAGCAGCGCCCGATGAAACTGTTTTTAGTCAACGGTGGCTATCATGTGTTACAGTTTACGCTCATTGCATTTGTACTCAGGATTATGAGTTAATTCGGTATGGCAAAACCCAATAAAAAAGGCCCTGTTAGAACTGTCGATATTTATTGTGCTGGATGCCGTCAGCAGCTATTTAAGTATCGTAAGGGAGGCAAGGGCAGCCTAGTTAAATGTTTTAAAGAACGGATCACCCAAGATTTTACCGCCAACCAAATAAACTGCCCTCATTGTGAGCAAGAGTTTGCCCGCGATACATTAGTGAGAGGTGCGCCAGCACTGAAAATAATTGGTGGCAAGGTCACCTTCAAGTAGTCATTACTTCAATTTTCATTGCTCACTTTTTGTTGTTATCAGACAAATGTCCTGTCTTGAGTTTTCCAATTTGTTACTATCTCGCCGTTTGGCTTTGCTGTTTCAATGAATGAAAATGACCCTTCCCATGGAACTGGGCCAGCCTCTTGGGTCTTGCTAAATGGAAAAAACATGATCGATTTAATGTTCGATATCATCGGTATGACAGGCACTTTCTTGGTTGTTGGTGCATTCTTTATGCTACAGCTGGAAAAGGCATCTCCCGATAGTTTAACGTATAACTTAATGAATTTAAGTGGTGCGATCCTACTACTGATTAGTCTTTGTTATAACTTTAACCTTGCAAGCTTTGTGATTGAGCTATTTTGGATTGCAGCCTCTCTAATTGGTTTATTTAAATATTTCAAAGCGAGAAAGTTGGCATCTGCTTAGAGTCTAAAAGAAAAGGCTAATCAAAAACTTGCGTAGTGGCTAGGAGCAAGTATTATTAAGTTAATCATATGCTGCTACGTAGGTTAGAGTAATCTAACACTACGAGTGAAGTGTGGGAACATAGAGCTCGTATAATATGAAAAACTTAAGCGCTTTAATTAAAGTCACACCATTATTACTTCCTTTTGCGGTAGTCGCTGAACCAGAAGCTACGGACTCCGACCTTTATCAGCTTTCATTTGAAGAGCTGTTGAATGTAAATGTGTCTATCGCAACCAAAACCGACGAAACGAGAGCATCGGTTCCCTCTAGTATTACTGTTTTTAATTCAGAACAAATAAATAGCCTAGGTGTCGACAGTGTTTATGATTTGATGAACTTTGTACCTGGCTTTCAATCTACTCGAGGTGATTGGGTAGGGGCTGTGCCCAAAGAGCATACCCGCGGTGTGTACTTGGATACTGGACATGTGTTAGTGATGATTGACGGCCAAAGGCTCAATGAGTCCTCATTTGGTAAAGCATCAGTCTACACACCTTACATTCCGATTGAGATTATCAATAAAGTTGAATTTATCCGAGGTCCCGGTTCCGCCCTATATGGTAGTAACGCCTTTCTTGGCGTGATGAATATTATTACCAAAAAACGTAATAATCAGCTTTCTGTTGGTTATGGTGAACACGGCAGTGCGCAAGCAGCGTTGAATTTTTCGAGGCAAGTGTCGGATGAAACACGGCTCTATGCCAATTTAGCATTTAATAAACGCTCAGGGGATAGCTATTTTGGAGGTGCTGTAAAAGACCCGTTAGAATCACTTTTTGTTGTATTTGGAGGTAGCCATCAAGCGTTAACATGGCAAGTAAGGTTTAACCGTACTCAACTTGATGAGTTTTTAAATCTTTCCCGTTATTCCCCTGAAAACGAGCATAAAAGTGAGAACTATGCAGCAACATTTGAGTATCATTGGCAAGCTACTGAGCAACTTGAGTTAACGCATAAGCTGAGCTTTATTAAGCATAATATAGAAAGTGCAGGACTCATCGTTACAGCAGCAGAAATTGGTATCACGCAAGGAGGGGACTTCTTAGTTGGTCCAGCTTGGCAATCCAGAGACTTAACTTATAACCTAGATGGTGGTTATAAACAAAACGACCGGTTACAGTGGAATTTTGGCGTTGAGCTATCAAAAGAAGAACAAAGTAAAGCTGGCGTTAGAACCTCATATTACGATCAAAGTGCCGGTGATATCATCATCTATAACCACACTTATTTAGGTGGTATTCAAACCATATCTGATTACGCCCCTTTTTATCCGTTGCGACAAGACTTTGATTCATATGCTGGATACGTTCAAGCAAAGTATCGGTTTAGCGAGCAACTGAGTATGTTCGCGGGTGCACGATATGACGAAGTGAAAGACATAGATGATAAATTATCGCCTAGGCTCGCGTTCGTTTATGGTTACGATGAGGCAAACACTTTTAAGTTGCAATATGGTGAGTCTTTTCGTACCCCTGTGAGCAACGAACTTAATTCAAACGATGATGTTACATCAGGTAATTCGGAGTTAACTTCAGAATATGTAAAAACCACAGAGCTTGTTTGGCACTATCAAGATGAGTCTAAACAGTTTGATGTTGTGTTATTTGATAATGAGCTGGAGGATTTCATTAATCTAGTACCAATAGATGATGAACAAGCTGAGTTTACATTTGATAACGTCTTTGAGACGAGCATGCAGGGTATTGAAGTTAATGCTAATTTTAATCTGAGTGGCACAACTTGGATACAAGGTGCATACACCCAGTTATTTGACGAGCCATTAAATGGCAGTTTTAAAAAGTTTGCTGCACTTGCCTTTACTCATAAAAGAGAGGCGGTAGAAGTAACTTTAAATGCAATTTGGCGAGACACAACATTTATACCTGCTCCCCCTGAGTCAATTGTCGACGATTTCGAGCAGTCAAGTTACTACCTCATCGGCGGCACCGTTTCTTTCAATTTGGATAATAACGCTAAAATTCAGCTGAAAGCTGAAAATCTTTTTGATAAAAAATACACCGTATTTGATCCACGATTGATTGATGGCCATGTGCCACAACAGGGCAGAAATTTATTGATTCAGTATATTAAGATATTTAATTGAGAAGCTAGGCTATATAATTAAGACTTTTTTATAAACTCACTTGATATCACTAATGGAAATAGCCATTAACACTAGCTGTTTTGTATTTTAATCTTTTTTTGATTTTGAACAGCGAAGCCTTTTCTCAAAAACGAAGATATTTCAGCATTGAAAATTTTCTAATTAATGGGGGATTTTTGAATAGGCTTGTTTATTATTTGTATGAAAGGCTGATAGTTATTCAGCCTTTCAGCTGCAAATTAGTCACATATTGGACGTTTTGTGCCATCGTCGCAAGGTACAAATGGTTCAACTCGTATTACAGCAGAGCGCTCAGTGACATAGCCATCATCGTCTTTAACTCGCATTTTTAAGTTATGAATTTTTACTTCATAGCCACTGCGTAATGTTAGAGATCCAAATGTAACAGGTGCGCCATCCAGCCAAGCTTGTGTGCTGACTATGTGACCATCACGGTCTGATGCAGACATGTTAACGTAGGTTTCTCTACTTTGTTTGTCTACGTAAAGAGAAGCTTTTGGCGTATAATCACAAACTGTTTTTTGAACAGACTCATAATGACTAAACGGTACTTGTGCGTTGCAGGAGCGCCACAGCCCTCCAAGATACTCTGTGATTGTTGTTATTCCGAGGGTAGTTGGCAATATATATCTATCTAGTGTGTAACCATCCACGTTACAGCTTGCAATGCCAGAATATATTGCTTGTTTACCTACTGTTTCTGTTCTGCAGTTCACAGCTTCATCACCAGAAGCTGAAGCTGAAGCATAAAAAGGTCCAATGGATAAAGTGGAAAGGGCAAGTAATAATTTGATATTCATAATATTTCCTTTTATAATTTTTTATTGGAGATAACAAAGTAAGTTATTATTTTTAATTTGTAAATGTTTTTGTTGTTATGTTTTTCCTATTTCTTCTGTGGTGTAGAGAAAAATATTTTACCTTAGTAGTCTATCTCTGCGTCAGATTCTAAATAGACTATTTACGAGCGTCATCGAATGATTGAAAGTGAAATTACAGGATACGACAGTTTCTTACTTGAATAGTATATTGTTGAAATGAAAAAGAAGTGGTTATCTTTATTATTGAAATTAATGAATGGAGTGCCTAATCGCTTAGGTCTTCTGGGAGTTTCTGGCGTTCAGGGCTCTGGTAAATCAACACTAAGCTATTCTCTTTGTAAACAACTTAGAGAAGTTGGCATTACCTGTAAGTGTGTGTCGCTTGATGATTTTTATTTAGACCCAGAAGAGCGGGGAGTGCTTGCTTCAAAGTTTCATCCGCTGTTTCAACAAAGAGGCTTGCCTGGTACTCATGATCTGCAACTATTACAAGATGTTATAGACAGGTTTAAACGCGGCGAAGCATTAACTTTACCTGTATTTGATAAATCAATAGATAGGAAGTTGCCAAAATCAAAATGGCGAAAAGTTGATGCGGGTTTACAGGTACTTATTATCGAGGGATGGTGTATGGGAGTGGCGCCGCAGCCTAGCGATGCGTTAGCATCTCCCGTTAATCAATTTGAGCAAGAGTTTGATAAAGACGGTTCGTTTCGCTTACAAGTGAATCAAATTTTATGTGAAGAGTATCAAGCTATTTTTTCACAATTAGATAGTCTCATTTATTTAAATGGAATGAGCTTCGACAGAGTATATCAGTGGCGCCTGCAACAAGAGCATATGCTCAAAGCATCGACTGGAAAGGGGATGAGTGATGAGCAAGTTAGACAATTCATCCAGCCATTTCAACGCCTTTCGGTATGGGGGATGCAAAGCTTACCAAACATCGCAGATATTGAAGTGTGTTTGGGTGAGGATAGAGCAGTGCTGCAAATAAACACTCAACTTGGTGAATAAACAAGTTGAGTGTAATTTTTACTAAAGTTGATGAATTAGGCCGCTAGCTCTTCAACACCAACGATTAACCAAGGGGCATCCCCCGTCGTTTTACGCTCTAAGTGCCATATTTCGTGGATAGGTTCTTCTTGCATGTCGCCGAGGTCACGATATTTGCCAGTAAACTTAATGCTAACTTCCCAAACGTCAGGGCGTGTATCTGCACGGACTAACTCAGCATCAACAAACATCACTTCAGTGTTAACGTCGCCTTGCTGCTCTCGCTCACGTTTGAACTCTTCAACCAACTCTGGACTCAAGTATTCAGAAACCGTCGAAAAGTCGTTGTTATTCCAAGCGGTTTGAATGGTTTGATAATGCTGCCTTGCGCCTTGTAAAAAGCCGTTGATATCAAAATCTCTAGGCAGGTTCATAGGCACGCTACTTGCGCCAAAACCACCGCCAATTGGTCCTTGGTTTTGAAATTGTTGTGGTGGTGGCGTATTGTTGTAGCCACCCATATGCGGCGCACCGGCATAACTTGGCTGCTGTTTTTTTGCAAGCATGCCTTTAACCAATTTGAAGATTAAAAAGGCAGCAGCGGCAAGCAAAATCATTTCAAGGAATTGAAATCCTTCAAAATCATCGCCAAGCATTGCGGCAATTAGACCACCGGCTAGTAATCCGCCAAGTACACCGGCCATAATGCCTTTTTTACTCGACTTAGGTGTCGTAGTCGATTTTGCATTTAATGCTTGTGTATCAGTTTGCTGCTTTTGCTGGGTTGTTTGTGTTTGCTGGGTTTTTCCTGAGCTCTTACTACCAAACTTCTTTCTTGCTTCAGCATTAAAACTGGCTGTAAATAAAAAAGAAACAAGGGAAAGTAACACAATGAAATGTTTCATAAAGTTCCTATATACCAAAATAACTGCCGCCATTGTAAAGAACTAACATGGCTATTTAAATAGGTATGTACCTCAATTAAATTTGTATTTTGAGAGGTTTAGTAAGGATATTGAGACACCGCCCCAAAGAGTGGGGCGGTGGCGTTATAACCAGCGTAGTGAGCTTGTCACTTCTGATTGGAAGGTTTCAATCGGCGTACCTCGGTTTGCCACCAGTATGGTGTTGGCTTTACCATCATGAGCAATTAAGCCTTCAAAGCGGCTATCTCCAAAACTATCTTTGCCGTCAATCGTGCTTTGTTGACCAGCTGGCACGACAAAAACCGTGAGTGGACCAAACTCGGATTGCATAACCAAGTGAAGGCTTTTTTGGCCTTTAAAGTTACAAAATGTCGCGTAAACCACTTTACCCGGTAAGTTGTCGAACTTACCCCCAAACATCGCGAGCTTCTCGTTCACGGTTTGCAGTGACACTGTTTCTTGCTTTTGCAGTGCATTTTCTTCGTAATACACATGAGCAAGCGCATGTTCACCGGTATCGACAGGGTGTCCAAAACCGCCAAAGTAAAAGACCACGGCGGCAAAAAATACACTGGCGGCAATCGCAAATGGTGCAGTAGCGCGTCTAAACCAAGACATTTTCACTACTTTGTATTCTTCCGTTTCAAGCTCCTTTTGCTTTGCAATTATCTTATCAGCCAACCCCTCAGGCACATCAATATCGAGTGATTTTCCCAAGAAATCGTCGAAAGCTTGCATTTCTTCGACCAGTGCTTGCAACTCAGGTTGCTGTTCGGCCTGTTTCTTGACCTCTTCATCATGAGGATCAGCAACGAGGCGGCGTCGAAATTCGAGTTCATCCATCAGTTTGATGCCCCCTTTATTGGTTCATATTCAGTCGTTAAAGCGTCTTTTAGCTGGTTGCGAGCACGGTATAACCTTGTCATCACCGTGTTTTTATTCAGCTCAAGTATATCGGCGATTTCATCCCCAGAGCATCCCATCACCACTTGCAGTAGCAGTGGTTCACGATATTCTGGTGCTAAGTTGGCTATTTGTCGTTGCACAACGGTTTGCTCCATTGCATCATCCAAAGCCGAACTGGTATCGTCGACCAGCGTATCTTGTTCAACCTCCGCATAGTCAAATTGCTTGCGCTCAAAACGACGTGCATTCTCTCGTCTTAAAATAGTTAATAACCAAGGCTTTGCTGCATTTTCATCTTGTAATGAATCGAGTGCGCGCCAAGCCCGCAAAAAAGTTTCTTGTACTAAGTCTTCTGCTATTGTCGGATCGCCAGACAACCAATAAGCGAACTTATATAGCTCTTTGTGGTACATCCGAACCAGTGACTCGTAGTGATGTTGTTTACTGGCCATATCTATGAGACCTATCTTTTTGCAGGTTTATTTCAACAAAAACTTATTTTATTTTAGTTGATTTTGGGAGTGTATCTCACACCAAGCATAATGGATCTGTTAATTATTTACTAACAAATCTAGTTCGTCTTGCAATAAAAAAGCGCCCTGAGGCGCTTATTGATATAGATTGCCTAAATTCTGACTTTTATTTGTGTGAACCGTGCTTTTTACACTGGTTTTAATTTCATCATATAGTTGAGACAAGTCTACTTTTGCGCTATTGCCTCCATACAGCGAGCTTTGTAGCGTTTGTACTTGTGCTCGCAATGAGCTGGGCTGAAGTGCTAGCCATTGTGTCATGGTGATATTTTGTTGTTTGGTGTAGCGCAGTAGCGCTTGATAAAAGCCCGCTGGGTTATCTTGCTTAACCGCTTTTTCAAACGAAATAAAAGGTGCTGGATTTTCATCAGTGACCGTATTGACTAGTGGGTTTGAGGCAGGTTTTGCTCTTAGGCGCCATATTAGTAATGTTATTAGCCATAATACGTATCCGAAAGCGGCGAGTCCCCACATCCATAGCGGGATAACTTGCTCTGTGATCACGTTGGTTTGCGTAGCCGTTGATGGATTTACGTTTGGACTTGAAAGCGGCTGCGGGATTGGAGCAGCCTGTGGTAAGGCAGGCTGATTTGGGTCATGAATCACGCTGACAGACTTACTTGGCAATGTCGCAAACTCTTCACGTTTAGTGATGGTGTTAAACCAAGGTAGTTTTACTTCGGGCAGAGTAAAATCACCGGCAAGTTGCGGTAGGTAAGCAAAAGAAATGGTTAACTGTGAGATGACTTTTCCATCTCGGGTAATTTGCTTACGCTCTGACGCGTCGGGATAAATTCTAAACCCATTAACGTCTTCGAGCTGAATGTCAGGAAGCTGCTCTTTAGTAACACCCACTGCAGTGAGTGTTAGTGTTCGCGTGATAGGCGTCCCAACCATAAACTCGGTATCTTTGGGCTGCCATTCTTCAGAAAAATTCAAATATTCACTGGGTAGCCAGTTATCAGCAGCGTTAGTTGGGATTGGAGATACCGAAAAGTCAATGGTATTGCCAACCGCAGAAGTCGCCATTCTACGATAGCCATCTCTGATCTGGCCGTTGAAGATCGGCGGCTCTATGCTGAAATCACCACTTTTTTGTGGTTGGATCATATATTCGCGAGTGAGCACCATGTAGCGTCGGCCGTCAATAACTTCGTATTCTTCATTGGCTTTGCCCAATTGTGTGAAATTAGCGCCATCTGAGATTGGGGCACTCAGTTGACCATCTAGTAGTTCTTTTCCTACATAGAGCTTAACGGTATAAAGCGCAGCCTGTTGAACATAGAGATTTTTTGTCTTGAGTTCGGTTTTTACGAATATATCTTCACTTTGCTGCTCATCATCACGAGCGACAACTTTTATTTCGATCGGCTGGGTCGTTTCACCATCTACTTCTAACGCAGGAATGGTGTAAGTACCCGGAGTGCGAGCAACGAGCTGCATTTGCCAGGTAGTGGAGCTTGAAACGCTACCATTAATGATACTGGTTCTTGAACTGGTATTCACCGGGCTGGTGATAAAGTCGTTACTAAGCACAGAAACATCAGGAATGGTGCCTTTGACTTTGCCCTCAGCGATAATCGACAACGTGAAATATTCACCTGCGAGCACTGGGTTTTTGTCTACGCTGGCTGTGAGATTTTCCAATGCCAACGTGGCGTGGCTTAATATCAACAAAGACAGACAAAATAGAATGCGTTTTACCATGATTTTTCAGCTCCTCTTGGTAGACGTCTTTGTTTACGTTGTTGTGCTTCTAGTTGCATTTTATTTCTCAATAATATGGCCGGATCATCAGGTACTTTTCTAAGCAGTTGATTAAGCTGTTGCGCTTTCTCAATTTCTTCAGGGGTAAGTGGCCGACTATCTTGCATCATTGCAGCCTGTGCCTTTTCTTCATCCTGCGGTGACTGCTTGGGATCGGGCGTAGGTGCGGCTTGTGCTTGCTGTTGTTTTTGCTCTTGAGTTTGTTCGTCAGCTGCTTGCTGGTCTTGGCGGGCAGCATCTAGCTCTGGCTCGTTGTTGTTTTGTTCTGACTCACTTCCTGCTTGTGAATTCTGTTGGTCTTGCTGACCTTGTTGGTCTTGCTGACCTTGTTGGTCTTGCTGACTTTGTTGGTCCTGCTGACCTTGTTGGTCCTGCTGACCTTGTTGGTTCTGCTGACCTTGTTGGTCTTGCTGACCTTGTTGGTCCTGCTGACCTTGTTGCTCTTGCTGACCTTGTTGGTCCTGCTGACCTTGTTGGTCCTGCTGACCTTGTTGGTCTTGCTGACCTTGTTGGTCTTGCTGACCTTGCTGACCTTGTTGGTCTTGCTGACCTTGTTGGTCTTGCTGACCTTGTTGGTCTTGCTGACCTTGTTGGTCCTGCTGATTTTGCTGCTCTTGCTGATCCTTTAACGCTTCGACTAACGCTTTATTATCCTTCGCTTGCGTAAAATCAGGATCTAGGGATAAGGCTTTTTCGTAGGCAGAAATTGCGTCGTCTAATTTACCAAGCCGTGCTAGCGCATTGCCCAAATTGTATTGGCCTTCTACTGAGCTTGTTTGTTCGAGTGTTTTTACCGCTCCTTCGTAATCTCCAGCTTTATATAGGGCTGCACCTTTTAGTACCGGATTATCGGCAAGAGCAGCTTCATCGAACGCTTCATTTTGGTAGGCCTGCAGCGCGTTTTGGTCGCTATTTTTAAACCACTGTGTCCATTCATTCGCCAGCGCTTTTTGCTGTGGCAACATCGCAAAAACAACCAAAGCACTTAGCATAACTGCGTGATTTCGAACCAATAGCAGTGCGAGTGGAATAAGTACAATCAGCAGATATATTCCCGCATCTACTCGCCACTTAGCACTTTCTTGGTCGCGTTTAAGCACCGATGTATTTGCACCCAAATTTGGCTTAAATGTCTCTATGTCACTGCTGTCAGCAGTATAGCTGGCAAATTTTCCACCCTTAACTCTAGCCAGTTTTTCAAGTCGAGTCGGGAATAACTTTGGTACGACTATCTGACCATATTGGTCTTTTAAAAAGCCGCCTTCAGGTAATTTGATTGGTGCGCCTTGCGCCGTACCTAAGGCATAGATACTTAACTTAAATGGGCTGTCAGAAAGAAGCTTTTGTACATCTTCTGCGTCTTCTTGTTCAAGTCCATCGGTTACCAAAATAATGTCACCATAGGTTGCACTTGCACCTGTTAACAAGCTAACGGCTTCTTCGATACCTGCATATACGTTAGAGCCTTTTGAGGGCATGATCTCTGGACGAAGGCTCGGGATCAAGTTCTCAAGAGTAGTGACATCAGTTGTGAGTGGCGACACGGTAAAAGCATCGCCTGCATAGGCAACTAAACCTGTTTCGCCTTCTTTAAATTGCTTTAGCATGTCTAAAGTTTTAAATCTCGCTTGGGTTAAGCGGTTTGGCGCGAGATCGGTTGAGTACATAGAATAAGACATATCCAGCACTAACACTCTAGGTGCTTGAGTTTTAAAAACCGGTACTTCTTGTTTTTCAATACTTGGTCCCGCAACCGCAATAATGGCTAACAAAAAGAACACAATACCAAGCCAAGAGTTACTTTGTTTTTGGTGTTTTTGACCATCGGCTCCCATCACCACCTTCATCAGGTGCGGTGCGATAAGTTGCGCTGATTTTTGATTGGACTTTTTAGACCATTGCAACGCACTGTATATCACCCAAGGGATCAGAAGCCAAAGCAGATGTGGGCGAATAAATTCAAATTCCATATATTTACCCTCTTAATTTTGTTCTTAATACGAGATTTAGCTGAGCCACAAAAAGCAAGCCGAGTATCGCGAGGAGAGGAATATAAAACAGTGAAATCTTAGGACGGAAAGTCTGTGTTTCATCACTTATCGGCTCTAGCTCATCGAGCATAGCGTAGATCTGTTGTAGGCCTTCCACATCTTTTGCGCGAAAATATTGCCCACCAGTTTCTTTGGCGATATGTTGCAACGTTTTCTCGTCTATACTACTACCAGCCATAGAATTAAAACCAAATAAACCAAAACCGCGTCTACCATCTGAGCCAACACCAACGGTATAAATCTTTATGCCTTCTTCTCGGGCTAAGATCAGTGCTTCTTCAGGTTGAAGGTTGCCCGCGGTGTTTTGACCGTCGGTCAGCAAAATCAAGATTTTGTTACTTTGTTCACGTTCACCAAAACGCTTTACCGACAAACCAATAGCATCGCCAATCGCTGTGGCGCGTCCAACTAAACCAATTTGTGCCTCACTAAGCATTTGGCTAACCGTCGCTAAATCTCGGGTGAGTGGCGTTTGCAAAAACGCGGTGTCACCAAAAAGAATAAGTCCCAGACGATCTCCTTGGCGCGCTTCGATAAAGTCGCTAACAACGGCTTTGACGACAGACAATCTGTCCACTAAGCGACCTTGGTATTCCATATCTTGCTCTGTCATTGAAGCCGACAAGTCAACGGCAAGCATAATATCGCGTCCCTCGTTTGGCACAACGATTGGGTCGTCAAGCCAAGTCGGGTTAGCCGCTGCGGTTATCAGTAGTAGCCAGATGAGTGTTTCTACTAGGCTTACTTTTGCGCGTTTATTGAGTTGAGTTGTGCTCGCGAGTTGTAACTTTGCGGCACTTGGCATACGAATATTGATGTTGGTCTGCGCGATACTCGGTTTAAACTTCGCAATTAGCCAAGGCAGAGGTAACAATAAAAAGGCAAAGGGCCAACTAAACTCAAACATCGAGACGCTCCTTCACTTTGAAGGTATTAATCGCACGACATAGTTTATCGCTGAGTGCGGGGTCTTGAGTCGGAGCATATAACGAGTCGAGCTCTTGCTGAGTGAGTTCAACGCGTGTGAGTCTTGCTTGCAGCGTTAACCATTCTTGGCCCGATCTACTCGCAGCGGTATCACCGTAATAATGTTTTACTAAACGTTTGAGTATGGTGTGTAATGCTTGGGCATTATCCTGCGAATGACTCAGTTTTACGGCTTCCTTTTTTGCCTTTAAAAATTGCTGGCGACGATATAATAGCCAACACGTAGCCCCAAATATTGTGAGTAGAACACAAATGGCTCCCCACATTGGATAAGAAAGTGGCCACCAGCTCACGCTTTGAGGGATGACCACATCATTAAGCTGGTCGAGTGGATTGACTTGCATTTAACCCCTCATGATTTGTAATTCGATTGGTAATGACGCGTCGTACTTTTGTAACGACATACCAGAGCGCTTAAGTAGCGCTAATCTTCGATTGAAAAAGTCAGACGCATTTTGCGAGAATTTGTCTCTAAATTGCTTGTCCATCAAGGGCAATGTCCAGTTTTGTTCACCAGCTGAGACCTCAATCGCTTGACTGTATTCAGGCAGATGATGCTCAAAAGGATCACTCACCATACAACCAATGACTTCGTTATGGCGAGTGGCACGCTCTAGTAATTTAAAGCTTTCATCATTCAACTCCGTAAAGTCCGAAATGAGATAAATCAGGCTGCCGGGCTTAGCCAGATGCACAAGTCGTTTTAAATTCTCATTGAAACGATCCCCCGAGGGGTGAGTCTCTTTTTGAATTAATGCTTGTTCGTGTAGGGCACAAAACTGATGAGCTAGCGCAAGCACTCCACGGTCGCGAGCAATCGGTTTTAGCTCGTGGTGATTGCTGTCATTAAATACCACACCACCAACACGGTCGCCGCGTTGGCATGCAGCCCAAGACACCAAAATGCCTAAGTGCGCCGCAAGCACCGACTTAAGTAACAGCTTTGAACCAAATAGCATGCTTGAGGAAAAGTCACAAAATACAAAAACGGGGCGTTCCTTCTCTTCTTGAAAGAGTTTCGTGTGTGCTTCACCGGTACGCGCGGTAACTCGCCAGTCAATCGCACGAATATCATCACCATATTGGTATTGTCTGACTTCAGCGAACTCCATACCCCGACCTTTATGCGGTGCAAGGTATTGCCCTGATTGAGCACTTTTCACTTTTCCTCTCGGTTTGAGCGAAAGTAAATGCGCTTTGGACTTATAAAAAAGTAGCTCTTTCAGGCCGAGTTCGACACCATTACTGTGGCTTTCATTAAACCAGCTGGCTGAATTAAACTGCTTGATGTCGTTCATAGTATTATGGAACAGCAACCAATTCTAAAATCTTACTGATCACCTGATCTTTGGTGATCCCATCCGCCTGTGCTTCATAACTCAGCACGATACGGTGGCGTAGCACGTTATGTACCACAGCTTGAATATCTTCTGGGGTGACAAAGTCTCTGCCTTGTAGCCACGCATGAGCACGAGAACATTTATCAAGCGCAATTGTAGCTCGAGGGCTCGCACCATAATCAATCCAACTTGCAAGCGTTGCATCAAAGCGTTGTGGCTGTCTGGTCGCAATAATTAATTGCACAAGATATTGCTCCAGAGGCTCAGCAAGATGCATGCTTAGTACGGTTTTACGGGCCTCAAATAGGGTTGCTTGACTAATAGGTGTGAAGGTCGCTTGGTACTCCTCCAACGCCTCGCCACGAGTGAGGCGCAAAATATCTACCTCGGTTTCTGCATCCGGATAATCGATATTCAGATGGAGTAAAAAGCGGTCAAGCTGCGCTTCCGGTAGCGGGTATGTACCTTCTTGTTCAAGCGGGTTTTGCGTTGCCATTACCATAAATAGCTCAGGTAACGGATACGTTGTTTTGCCAACGGTTATTTGGCGCTCGGCCATTGCTTCTAGTAGCGCTGATTGCACTTTGGCTGGCGCTCGGTTGATTTCGTCAGCCAAAATCAAATGATGAAAAAGCGGGCCTTTCTCAAATACAAATTCATTGGTTTGTTGGCGATAGATATCTGTACCAGTTACATCAGAAGGCAATAAGTCAGGGGTAAATTGGACGCGTTGAAAGCTCCCTTCAATGCCTTTAGCCAGCGCATTTACGGCACGGGTCTTAGCTAGACCAGGGGGGCCTTCAACCAATAAATGACCATCTGCTAAAAGCGCGATAAGCAAGGATTCGGTCAGTGCACTTTGCCCTAAAATTTGGGTATCTAAATATTCTTTTAGTTGAGAAAACTCGTTTACTGCCATGAGACTGCCTTTTAAGCCGACAAAAATAAAAATAGTTATATGGACGCGGAATGAATAATCAAGTTGATTAGACCCATAATTTTAGAAAAGTTCATAAATTTTAAATAACAATTTCAAATACTTTGAGATTGCTTGAAAAAGCATCTAAAGTTGGTTTTCACGGTTTAAAAAGCAGTCATTTCGTGCTTTGCTATTGGCAACTTCGATTTGGTTGTTTAGAATCGGAGGAAATTAACAGGTCAGACCTGTCAGCGGGAGAGCAAAATTCATGTCTGAACAAAACATACTAAAAACATCAAAAGGCGACCGAATCGCTATCGTGAGCGGCCTGCGTACGCCATTCGCAAAGCAAGCTACCGCTTTTCACCACGTTCCAGCCCTAGATTTAGGTAAAATCGTCGTCAACGAAATGCTTGAGCGTTTGAACTTCGATCGTAAAGAAATCGACCAACTGGTATTCGGCCAAGTTGTACAAATGCCGGAAGCACCAAACATTGCGCGTGAAATTGTGCTTGGCACTGGCATGCCAGTTTCTGTTGATGCTTACTCTGTATCACGTGCATGCGCAACCAGTTTCCAAGCGATTGCTAACGTTGCAGAGAGCATTATTTCAGGCCAAGTGAGTGTGGGTGTTGCTGGTGGTGCGGATTCTTCATCAGTGTTACCGATTGGCGTGAGCAAAAAGCTTGCAGGTAGCCTTGTTGACTTGAACAAAGCACGTACGCTTAAGCAGCGTTTACAGATTTTCTCAAAGCTAAGACTCAAAGACTTACTGCCAGTGCCACCGGCAGTTGCAGAATATTCGACTGGCTTATCAATGGGGCAAACCGCTGAGCAAATGGCTAAGACTCACGGGATCAGCCGTGCAGATCAAGATGCGATGGCGCACCGCTCACATACCTTAGCTGCAAAAGCGTGGTCGGAAGGCTTATTAAACAATGAAGTGATGGCTGCCCATGTTGAGCCATACAAAAGCTTTATTGATAAAGATAATAACATCCGTGAAAACTCTTCATTGGAAAGCTACGCCAAGTTAAAGCCTGTATTTGACAGACAGCACGGCTCAGTAACTGCAGCAAATGCAACACCTCTAACCGATGGTGCGGCGGCAGTATTAATGATGAGCGAAAGTAAAGCCAAAGCGCTTGGTTATGACATTTTAGGTTATGTGCGTAGTTTCGCCTTCTCTGCAATCGGCGTACACGAAGATATGTTGATGGGTCCTGCGCATTCAACGCCTGTCGCACTTGACCGTGCGGGCATTACACTTGCTGATCTTGACCTGATAGAAATGCATGAAGCTTTCGCAGCGCAAGCGCTGTCCAATATGAAAATGTTTGGCTCAGACAAATTCGCGCAAGAAAAACTTGGTCGCAGTAAAGCAATTGGCGAAATCGACATGGATAAGTTTAACGTGCTTGGTGGTTCACTTGCATATGGTCACCCATTCGCAGCAACCGGCGCACGCTTGATCACGCAAAGCCTACATGAGCTTAAGCGCCGCGGCGGTGGTCTTGCATTGACAACAGCCTGTGCTGCAGGTGGTCTTGGAGCAGCATTCGTATTGGAGAGCGCATAATGTCAGTATTTTCTTATGAATTAAACGACCATAAAGTCGCCATCGTCACCATCGACGTACCGGGCGAAAAAATGAACACCCTACGTGATACATTTGCTGATGAATTATTAGAGATCATCGCAAAGAGTAAGCAAGACGACGTAACAGGTATGGTTTTTATCAGTGGTAAAGACGATAACTTTATCGCTGGTGCAGACATTAAAATGCTAGACAGCGCTAAAACCCGTGAAGATGCGCTCGCGATTTCGGAAATGTGTCATAAAACCTTCTTTAAATTGGCTGATTTACCATTCCCGACCGTTGCCGCGATCCACGGGGTAGCACTGGGTGGCGGCTTGGAGTTTGCGCTGGCGTGTGATTACCGTGTATGTACTGAAGACAGCAAGACTAAACTGGGCCTTCCAGAAGTACAGCTTGGTCTATTGCCAGGCGGTGGCGGTACACAGCGTCTACCGAAATTAGTTGGTATTCAAAAAGCACTTGAATGGATGCTAACTGGTAAACAAGTTCGACCTAAGCAAGCGAAAAAAGCGGGCCTAGTTGACGATTCCGTACCGCACAGTATTTTACTCGACGTAGCGGTGAAGCTTGCTAGAAAAGGTAAGCCTAAGCCTCGCAAACCGAATTTAGACAAAATTAGCCAATTGCTAGAGTCTAACCCGTTCGGACGCAATATCATTTTCAAAAAAGCACAAGAAAATGTTGAGAAGAAAACGGCTGGTCACTATCCCGCGCCGCTCGCTATCATCAAAGCGGTACGTGCATCTGTAGAGCTGGACAAGCTTAAAGGTTATAAAACCGAAGCCGAGGGGTTTGCTGATTTAGTGATGTCTGAAGTATCGCGCTCGCTACGTGGGATTTTCTTTGCGACAACGGAAATGAAAAAGGATTTCCAAGGTCAAGATCTTGCTCCTGTGAAGCGTGTTGCAGTGCTAGGTGGTGGCTTAATGGGCGCAGGTATTACCCATGTTAGTGCGGTTAAAGCAGGCACTCCGGTACGTATTAAAGATGTTGCGCATCAGGGCATTAGCAACGCATTAAATTACAGCTATAAGATCCTAACTCAACGCCAAAAGCGTCGTATTATTTCAAAGGCAGAGATGCAGTCAACTTTGAATATGATAACGGGGACAACAGATTACTCTGGTTTTAAACACACAGACATGGTGATTGAAGCCGTATTTGAAGACTTAGACCTTAAACAGTCGATGGTGGCGGATATTGAACGCGAATGTAGTGAGAGTACGATATTTGCAAGTAATACGTCATCATTACCAATCGGCCAAATCGCGGCAAAAGCGACGCGTCCTGAAAACGTAATTGGTTTGCATTATTTCTCACCAGTAGAAAAAATGCCGCTGGTGGAGATCATTCCGCACGAGACCACCAGTGATGAGGTTATTGCGCGCACTGTGGCTTTTGCTCGTAAGCAAGGGAAAACCCCAATCGTCGTAAAAGACAAAGCTGGTTTTTACGTAAACCGTATTCTGGCACCTTATGTCAACGAAGCGGCAAATCTTTTGCTTGCCGGTGAGCCGATAGAGAAAATCGATCAAGCCTTGGTTGAGTTTGGTTTCCCAGTTGGTCCTCTTGCGCTTCTTGATGAAGTAGGTGTAGACATTGGCTCTAAGATTGCGCCAATCCTAGAAAAAGAATTAGGTGCTCGCTTTAAGGCGCCGGATGCTTTTGCACGTATGATAGATAGCAAACGTCTAGGTCGCAAATCTGGTCGTGGTTTCTACATCTATGAAGGTAAAAAAGGCAAGCAAGTGGACGAGTCGGTTTATGAGTTACTCGGTGTCACGCCTTCTCCTAAGTTGAATAAACAAGAAATTGCGAACCGCTGCGTTGCGCAGATGCTCAATGAGGCTGCGCGCTGTCTTGACGAAGGTATTATTCGTAATGCGAGAGATGGTGATATCGGCGCTATTTTCGGTATTGGTTTCCCTCCATTCTTGGGCGGTCCATTCAGCTATATGGACAAAAAAGGCGCCAATAAGGTGTGTTCAGAGCTATCAACATACGCTGCTGATAACCCTGTATTTACACCTGCGGAGCCGCTACTCGCAATGGCCGAAGAAGGCAAAGCTTATTACGAGTAACGATACCAATTTATCTAGGGCCTGTTGACCTTCGCTGTTTGATTTTTGTTCTTCTGAGTGTGTTTTGGTAGCGACGCTCGACTTGCCGCCTAGTAATCTAGGCAAAAGTTGAGCAACAATGAACAAAGCGCACTCAGGTGAACCCAAAGGGCAGCGCTTGACTGGCATTTTCTCTGTGTTGCCCCACAAGGATGTGGGGTAAGGTGACTTTGCAGGAGCACTAAGTCTTTATCGCCAGGCTTACATAGAATGACTATGCTACGCAGGCTTTGCCTTGTATAAATACCAGTCAAACTGCTGCAAAAACAAACTTGAAAGATCAACAGGCCCTAATACTCGCTTAAAAATATCCTATCTGTAAGCCGCTGTAATGCGGCTTTTTTCGTTCTCTGGTCTAGACTTAGTAGCTGTAATGGTATGTAACTTTTGTACCATCGACATGGATTCTACAGCACCTAGACGGCCTCTAATTTCTTCTTTTGCTTACTGCGTTCTAGGATTTGCTGAATTTGGACAGCAGAGTATATGAATAAACGTATCTTTTTGCAGATCAGCGGGTTAGTTATTTTTACTATTTTGGTGAGTGGTGGTCTATTTTATTGGTCCACTTTGTTAAACCACGCCATTTCTTCATTTCATCAGTCATGGCAATCAGAAACGGAAGTTGCAATTAAACGTGCTGAGCTGCTAGCTGAGCTGGAGCGTAGCTTTGGTTATAACGGCTTTATTCATCACTTCAAAAATTATGTACTACGCCAAGACGAGGTTTATTACGAACAGGCTTTAGCTGATGTTGAAGCGACCAAAGCGACAATCCTAAAATTGCAAAGTACGGCGCTAAGCAGCCAAGAGACAAAGGCATTAGCCGTTATTCAACACACCTTTGATGAATATACACAAATGCTTGCGCTTGCTAAGTCAAAATTCACATCGAGAAGGCTGAGCTCTGAGGCTGTGGATCGTTTAGTAAAAGTAGATGACACGGACGCAGAAGCTGCATTTAATTATTTGCGTAAGTCGATTGGAAAGAAATTTGAGTTTGCAAAGCAAAACCAATCGATAAAGCTTGCTCAAACCCAAGAGTTGAGTAACACCGGTGTATTGTTGCTGCTACCAATAGTCTTGTTGTTTGCTTGCTTAAACATTTTTACGCTTATTTTTGTGGTTAAACTTATCAACGAAAAGCGAAAGTTATTCAACTCTACTCCTGATGCCATTTTATATTGTGATAAAGACGGTAGGCTTACAGAGGTCAATAAGGCCTGTACAGATTTATTTGGATATCAGCCTCAAGAGCTATTAGGTATGCAGGTTGAAGACCTCATTCCAGAGCGGTATACCGGTAAACATGTCGTGGACAGAGAGAAGTTCCAGGGCACTTCTACCATGCGTAGGGTGACGCATGATGGTCTAAAAATTGTAGGGCGGCACCAATCAGGTGTAGAGATCCCAGTAGATATCGCGTTATCCACGGTGTCCGTCTCTAAAAATGATGTTTTTATTGCGGTGATCCGAGATTTACGTCAAGAACAAGAATTGAAGAACCGAGCTGAACTGGATTTCTTAACTCAGGTTATGAATCGCAGAAAGATTGAAGCGCTGCTGAAAGAAGAAGTGCAGCGGGCCATACGTTATCATCGAGCGCTATCGCTACTGGTAATCGACGTTGATCATTTTAAACAGCTTAATGACACCGCAGGACATCAAGATGGTGATAATGCATTGAAGGAAGTTGGGCAGTTTCTAAGGGAGCAAGCACGCCCAAGCGATCATATTGGACGATGGGGCGGTGATGAATTTGTGATTATATGCCCTGAAACTCGGCCTGATGCTGCGCTTAATTTTGCACAACGACTGGTGCATGAATTTACTCGCTTCACCAGTTTTGGACTGACATTCAGCATTGGCGTGGCAGGATATGAGCTTATTGGTGAAAGCTTTAATCACAAACGATGTTTTGAAGAAGCTGACTTAGCCCTCTATGAGTCGAAAAAGTCAGGTCGAGATCGTGCTTCGCTTTATATCGCGCCACGCAGCTCTTTGGACAAAAAGGCATAGTCTAAAACGAGATCTTTTACTTTAGCCGCTAAAAACCTTACAATTTGCGCCCAGTTTAGACTTGTGGCGGATGTTGATGCATAAAATAGAAGACCTCATTGCTGTTTTTAATGGGTTATTCCTGCACACGCTCAACACTGAGCTGGTAGTGGGCGACGACGAACCTATCTATTTACCTGCAAATGAATCACACCCTCATCACCGCATTATTTTTGCTCATGGCTTTTATGCTAGTGCTTTGCATGAAGTTGCGCACTGGCTTGTTGCGGGCGAAGAACGTCGGCAACTCGAAGATTACGGCTACTGGTATTGTCCCGATGGACGAGATAAAGCGCAGCAGCTCGAATTTGAAAAATTGGAAGTGAAACCACAAGCGATTGAGTGGGCGTTAAGCGTTGCAGCTGGTTTTTCATTTAATGTTTCCGTTGATAACCTCAACGGTGAACAAACTTGCCGTTTCAGCTTTCAACAACGGGTGCATCAGCAAGTGCTAGTTTTATTAGAAAGCGGATTTAATACCAGAACGACTCAACTACTCAACGCATTAAGCAATTTTTATAATACACCTTGGCCTTTACGCCAGCAGCAATTTAACTGGGATATCCCGACAGAGCTAAGCATGGAGTTTGACGATGCAATTTAAGCTTGGACTTATCATCAATCCTTTAGCTGGGCTTGGTGGGAGCGTTGCACTAAAAGGTAGCGATGGTGCAGAAACAGCTCAACAAGCATTGGCGTTAGGTGCAGAGCCTCGCGCTAATCAGCGAGCAAAAACGGCTTTAACACAATTACTTCCACATCAACAAAACATCGAAATATTTACTGTTAACGGTGAGATGGGGGAGCGTACGGCAAAAGAGCTAGGTTTTAACACCCAAGTGATTTATCAAACTCAAAGCACGGTAACTCGTCCTGAAGATACCGAGACCGCAGCGCAAATGATGCAACAGCTCGGTGTCGATTTGATTTTGTTTGCTGGTGGCGATGGCACTGCTCGCAACATTTGCCACGCGGTGGGTGATTCATGTCCTGTACTTGGGATCCCAGCTGGGTGCAAAATTCATAGCGGCGTATACGCGATAACGCCAAAAGCAGCTGGTAGAGTTGTTGAACTTTTGGTTACCGGAGAGCTTGTCTCTATTGGCGAAGCCGATGTGATGGACATTGATGAAGCTGCATTTCGTGAAGGGACTGTGCGTGCTAAACGATTTGGTGAAATGCAAGTGCCGACCGAGTTGAGATATGTGCAAGCGGTGAAAAACGGTGGCAAAGAAAGCGATGAATTAGTGTTAGCAGATATCGCCGCCTATGTGGTTGCCGAAATGGAAGAAGACGAAACCTATATCATGGGATCTGGTTCTACCGTTGCAGCAGTGATGGAAGAGATGGGACTTGATAATACACTTCTTGGTGTTGATGTTGTAAAGGACCAAGCGCTGATCGCGCAAGACCAAACCGCGCAGCAATTGTTGTCGCTTGCTGATGACAAAACAAAGCTAGTGATCACATTAATTGGTGGGCAAGGACACATTTTTGGCCGCGGTAATCAGCAGCTAAGCCCTAACCTCATCAAAAAAATCGGTAAAGATAATATTATCCTTATCGCTACAAAATCGAAATTAAAGGCCTTAAATGGTCGTCCTTTAATTGCTGATACCGGTGATGAACAACTTGATGAGTCCTTAGCTGGATTTATTAAAGTGATCACTGGATTCAATGACCATGTAATGTACGCCATAGGCCATCAAGAATAATTTAGGAATAAATATGTCTTTAGTAGAATATGTAGAGAAAGCGCAGCAGTTTTTTGATGAGCTTGTTGATAGAGCGAGTGATGATGAGCTATTTGCTGGTGGCTATTTACGCGGTCACTTTGACTTAGCGGTAGGCTATGCACAAGTAGAGGAAGCAGATCTTTCGATTGATGAGTTAAATGCCAAAGTTGAGAGCAGCTTAGTAAAAGCATATCGAAATGGAGAGCTAAATGACGATGACAAAGCGCACGTAGTTTCTATTTGGGAGCAGGTGCAAAATCTAAAATAAATGCACCTCACCTGAGAGTAGCAGGTGCTAGGGCCTGTTGACCTTTGCTGTTTGATTTTTGTTCGCCTGAGTGTGCTTTGATCGCGACGCTCGACTTGCCGCCTAGTAATCTAGGCAAAAGTTGGGCAACAATGAACAGAGCGCACTCAGGTGAACCCAAAGGGCAGCGCTTGATTGGCATTTCTACTGTGTTATCGCCAGACTTACATAGAGCAACTATGCTACGCAGGCTCTGCCTTGTATAAACACCAATCAAGCTGCTGCAAAAACAAACTTGAAAGATAAACAGGCCCTAGAAGTGTAATTTGCATCTGCTACTCAGCCTCGCTTTACATCAAAAATCGCCAATAGATGAATAACAGTGCAAAGCCCACTAAATAAATCAGCCCCAGTCCCGTTAGAACCTTGGTATAAATTGGTTGACGGCGATAGATCTCACCTTTCACTAATCCTAAATTCATCCAAGCAAAGATAGGAGTAGTGACAAACGCTGAGCTCATGGCAAACATTAGCATGCTCTTTAAGTCGGCTTTAAAAAACAGCACTACGGCCATACCAAGCGCTGCTTGTAGCAATAGAATGAGCGTGTAACTCTTTTTCGTTGTGTTAGGTCGTAACAACTGAAGCGATTCACTAAGCACTCGGGAGTAGCCATCTAACACCGTGATGGTTGTTCCAAACATACATAAAAATGCGACGCCAGCAATTAGCCATCTGGCCCATTCGCCAATCGTATTAGCATACATATCAATGAGCTGCTGTGAGAACGCAACACCAGCGAGTTCCACAGGCTTATCTTGACCGTATTGCATTAGCATACCGAGTAAACAAAAAACGACCGCCAGACCCAGCGTTACAAAATATCCCACCTTGAAATCCAGTAGGATCTGGCTACTTGTTAGCGGTTGTTTAGCCATCTTCGTTTTTAGCCAAGACGAATTAATCGCTGAAATCTCGATTGGTGCGGGCATCCAACCCATCAAGGCAACTAAAAAGCCCAGTAGTGCGATGTCGTAGGGGGAAACCGGATCAATAGGGGCCGGATGGGCCGGACCATTATTAGCCGCAATGGCAAGGGCCATAACCGTGGAAATGGTCAAAATTATCATTACCCATTTGCTAGTCACATCGAGTATTTTGTAATGCCCAACCAATAAGATTGCCAAGCAGCTAGCCAAAAGTATAAAGCTTAACAATTCAATATTTATTGGAAATGGCAGCGAGTAGCTCAAGAGACTTGCGGTAAGTAATAGCACGCCTGCGGTATTTACAATGGCTGCGAAAATATTGAGTAGCACAAAAACCTTAAATCCGAAGCGGTAATGTGCGTGATAACCTTCGACGACACTATGCTTAGAGTGGCTTGTGTACTCTACTGCATATTTAAAAAAGGGATATTTGAGCAAGTTAACGGCAACAATTAGCCAGATCAATTGACTACCAAATAGTGCCCCAGCCTGAGTTGACGAAACGAGATGTGAACCACCGATAGCAGCAGTTGCCATTAATATTCCAGGCCCAAAGATGGCAAATTTGCCTTTAAGAGATAGCAGCGCTGGCAATGTAAATTCCTTAAGTCTTTGTTATTTTAATTTTGCTGCCAGTCTACGAAGTTTTAAGAATTGCCGCAACACTGTCGTTGAGTCGCATTTCACAGACGGTGTTGAATGTGAGATAACTAGTCGCTTACTCATCCTGCTCTAAAAAGTATTCATCTAGGTCTTCTTTGATGTCCTGATAATCATCTTCATCTAAATTTAAAACTTTCAATACATCTGCTTTCATTAAGTGCCAATCAGGTGCGGCAACAAAACGTTTATTGATATGTACAAAATTTTCAGCCATTTTTAGAGCAGCGAAAGCTAATTTCTGCTCTTCGTCTTTACAGTTTCCCAAAAACTCAGGGTCATGGTGGCATAAAATCATCTGACAAATACTTTGTGGCAAATTCCAGGAAGCCGCGAGGAAGTAGCCTATAATAGCATGATTGGTCTCGTACTTTTCTTCTTCGTGCTCGACTAACAGCTTGTCATAATCTTTGTTCGCGGCAATGAGCGTTTCCATATAATCGGGGTAATTTACCGCCATAGCGGCAATCCCTGCGTCATGAAATAAGCCTAGTAAGTGCAAGTTTTCGATAGGAACACGCGATTTAAGTTTATTACCAATCACCATAATGCTATCTGCGATGTCTGAAGCGTTATCCCAAAATCGCTCCAAACTGATACAACATTTACGTTGGTCAAAGGTTTGTTTGAGCAAAAAGCCGGTCACAAGCTTACTAATAGAGTCTAGACCTAGAAAGACGACAGCCTGTTTTACATCCGTTACCGTTCTTGCCAAACCGTACAGTGGGGAATTGATGATTTTTAGCACCGCGGCTGAGGTGCTGACATCATGAGCGATGATAGAAGCGATGTCGTTCAGGTCTGGATCCGGTGCAGCAAGTGCTGCTTGCAACTCGCTTATCAGCGCGGGCTTCGGTGGTAAATTAAAACCATGTTTGACGTCAGCTAACACTTTGTCGTCTAGATCTATCATCTAAAAATCCTTAATTTCAGACATATAAAAAGCATAGCGTAAATTCTTTATTGAACACTGACTTGAGACAAAAAAATACCAAGTCGACTACTAATTCGGCAAAGTGTCTCGTCAATAGGCACGTTTTCTTGCTTAGCATGTAAATATTAAGTTATGGTTAAGCAATTTTTTTCTTAGGGCAATGGTATGCACGAAACACAACAAGCGAACTCGCAAAATTCTGCGATCACCCGTTTTCTAAACGGGATAGAGCGGGTGGGGAATAAACTTCCTGATCCTGCAATCATTTTCTTATCAGCAATGTTGCTGATTTGGCTACTTTCTTGGCTATTTTCAGGCGTAGAATTTAGCGCTATTGATCCAAGAACCAATCAGGCGATTGTCGTTCACAATTTATTAGACCCAAATGCGCTTGCCGGATTTATGGCAACGATGGTAAAAACCTTCACGGGATTTGCGCCATTAGGCGTGGTGCTAGTTGCTATGCTAGGTGTGGGCGTTGCTGAACATTCTGGCTATATTAATACTGGCCTTAAAATCATGCTCAAACGCACGCCTCAGGCACTACTAACTCCTTCTATTATTCTTATTGCAATTGTAAGCCACACGGCGACAGATGCCGGATACGTGTTAGTTATTCCGCTTGCCGGTGTTATTTTCTATGCGATGGGAAGACATCCTCTTGCGGGTATTGCTGCGGCATTTGCTGGCGTAAGCGGCGGATTTAGCGCGAACTTTATTCCTTCAGGTATCGATCCGTTGCTACAAAGCTTTACCCAAAGTGCAGCGCAGATCATCGATCCAGAAATCGCGATTAACCCACTAAACAACTGGTTTTTCACCTCAGCATCGAGCTTATTCATTATCTTATTAGGTTGGTATATCACTGATAAAATCATAGAGCCAAGGCTAAAAGCGACAGAAATTGACGGCGATACAGAGAGCTTGCCTTCGTTTGATGAGATCACAAGCAAAGAAAAAAAGGGCTTTGTGGTGGCGTCTATGGTGATGTTAGCAGGTATTGCATTATTGGTTTATGCATCAAGCGGTGAAGATTCAGCACTACGCAGCCCGTCGGGCGCTTTAACTGATTTTAGTGCGCCGTTAATGCAATCAATTGTACCACTTATCTTCCTACTGTTTTGGATCCCTGGTGCGGTTTACGGTTTCGTTGTCGGTACGTTTAAAACCTCAAAAGACATGATTGATGCCATGACTAAAGCCATGAATAGCATGTCTTACTATATTGTTATGGCGTTTTTCTGTGCACTTTTCATTAGTGCCTTCAGCCATTCAAATTTGGGTGCTCTGCTTGCCATTGAAGGGGCTCAAGTATTAAAAGCATTGGCGCTGCCAAGCTATGTTACTGTAGTTGGTATTATCTTCTTGACCGCATTTGTAAACTTATTTGTAGGGTCAAGCTCTGCGAAGTGGGCGTTGCTGGGGCCGATTTTTGTTCCGATGTTAATGCAATTGGGCATTTCACCTGATTTAACACAAGCAGCTTATCGTGTTGGTGATTCTGGCTCAAATATAATCACTCCACTTATGCCTTACTTCCCGCTGGTTGTGGTTTATTGCCAGAAATACGTTAAGTCGACAGGAATAGGTACATTGATAGCGATGATGTTGCCTTACTCAATTGCCTTTTTGATTGGTTGGAGCATCTTCTTATTGATCTACTGGATGCTTGGTATTCCACTAGGTCTACAAGCAAGTTATGCATATCCAGCTGGAATGTAATTTGGGGAATGTAACTTCAGGGGATCCTTAAAACAATGCACTCCTGATCTAAATCTTAGATTAAGTAACAAAAAGCGCTGTTCATTGACATGACAGCGCTTTTTATATTCTGTTATTTTGCACTGCATCTTACGCGGATTTATTGATACCCAGCCAAGAAAATGAGCGGTTTAAAAATGCTCCAGCGCCTGTTTCAATGCATTCACCATGGGCAATCACGATATATTGAGGTTGCCAAGCAGCCATCTTTGAAAAACAGGCTCGGGCCTGCTGCTTCCCAAACACAAACGAAGTTCGCCAGTCTATGGGCGTTTTACCGTTAGGGCTAATGATCCCAGTGATTTTCGCTAATACTTTTTTAAAACCGGAGAAGTGGTTAGGGTGAAAGTTCTCGATAAGATCTGTCAAAATTAATGTACTGCTCTCTTTGTGGAAGAATACGACTTCTTCCATCACCGCGCTGCCTTTAAAAATGAGTTGCTCAATATCTCCTTGCCACTCGGGTTCTGCCATGTCGCCCAGTTGGCGGTGAAAAGTAAGATCAGACCGTTTTTTGTCGACACCTGGAGAAGCAAACATAATCGCATGTGGGAACTTTTCCTGCCAATCTCCCATAAATAGGTGATGAAGTTTATTTGGAGAAATTAGATAGTGGACTTGCCCAAGTTGCGTCAATTCACTCAGTAATCCTTCCGTTAATTTTCCAGGAGAGTGCACCCATAATGCGCCAGAGGAAAGCTTTACTATGGTGCTTCTGGTAGTGTATGGCATGCCAAAGAATGGTACTGCGGGGCCGTTGTGGATCCAAATGTTTTTACCAATTGCAATTAATTCGCTCATCTGATTTCCTTACTCTTGTTAGCGTGGATGACTATATCAAGGAACTTTTTTGTTTGAAATATAGTCTTATGCAAGTTGGTATGAAATTTATTTAAATCCTTGTATTAGCATACCTTATCATTAATCTTGGGCGCGTTGTTCAGTCCCATATCTCGCCATAAAAAGCGCAACGCTTTGCTCTACAATAAAGTCCGTTTCCTCCGTATTTGTGAGATCAAATCCATAAAGCCGTGGGTAAAAGATAAAAGACTTGAGTTGATATAAGAACTGTTGTGCTGCGAATGCCTGATGTTCGATATACAGTGCATTGTTAGCGACAGCATCAGCTAAAAACGTTTCTAAATAACGCATACAACCTACTTTACTGTTATTGAAATGCGCAGCCAATGTAGAGTCTTGCAATAACTCGATAAATGCCACGCGAGCCACTTTGATAAATGATTCAGAAGTGAGCAGATTGACTTCTCGTAAAGCGATTTCTTGAAGTTGTTTTGCAATCGAGACATCGGGTCGATATTGATAAATATCACCTTGGTCAACTTGAAGCATCATGTGTTCAAGTACGTTATACAGTAGTAGCTCTTTAGTCTCAAAGTGATTATAAATCGTTCGTTTAGACACTTCAGCGTGCTTTGCGATGAGATCCATACTGGTATTTTGAGCACCGTGCTGAGCAAATAACTGTTGGGCAGCCTCTAGAATTTGCAGTCGCTTTCTTTCTGATTGTTTCATTTTATCTATTACAGGCAAGGGAATATCAACAAATGGATACTCCGTATTTTAGCAAAACTAAAATAAATTACACTGCTTAGTTTACTTTCTATTCTTGATGTGTAAACTACACTGTGTAGTTTACTTTTGGTGGTTATATGAAAAAGCGAACATGGTTTGGCTTGATGGTGGTCTTGCTGATAGGAGTAGGAGGAGTTATGGCTTCTAATTTAAATGCTGCGGTAAATCAAAGTGGGTATTCATCAACTCAATATGGTGATGGTAAATTTCATAATACTCATGAAACGAATAAAACGAGCCTAGGTAAGACGCTGGAAATTTTCTGGCGCTTTTTTACCGAGCAAAAAGTCAATGCGGTGCCGAAGGTTGATATGCCAGTAAAAGTGCTCACCGAGGCGAATTTAAAGGCACTTTCTGATACGCAAACTCACGTTATCAAACTGGGTCATTCATCAGTACTTATTAAAGCGCAAGGGCAATATCTTCTGATTGACCCCGTTTTTGCTGAACGAGCATCACCATTTTCATTTATTGGTCCAAAGCGTTTTCATCAACCACCTATTACTATTGAATCATTGCCTCAAATTGATAAGGTGTTGATTTCACATAACCATTACGACCACCTAGACAAGGAAAGCGTAAAGCGATTAGCAGACAGAGTGGGGGCATTTTATGTACCTTTGGGCGTAGAAGGTGATTTGCAAAAGTGGGGAGTTCCCGCCGAGAAAATAAAGCAGTTTGACTGGTGGCAGTTTGAAGAAACCGCTGAGTTAACACTCACCTTTACACCTACTCAGCATTTTTCTGGACGTGGACTTGGAGATGCAAATAAAACCCTTTGGGGAGCGTGGGCTATTCGCACAGCAGACAAAAATATCTTTTTTAGTGGAGACTCTGGTTATTTTGCTGGATTTAAGGAAGTAGGTGAAAGGCTTGGCCCGTTTGACCTAACCTTAGTAGAGACTGGCGCGTATGATAAAGATTGGTCTGATATTCACATGACGCCAGAGCAAAGCGTACAAGCTCATATAGATCTGCGAGGAACGCATATGATCCCCATTCATAATGGTACTTTTGACTTGGCTTTTCACTCTTGGTTTGATCCGCTCGCAAGAGTGAAAATCGCAGCAGAGCAAAATCAAGTGGCACTGGTAACACCTGTTGTAGGTGAAGTGTTGACGCTATCAGAAACGCTATCAAGTAGCAGCTGGTGGGAAGCGTTGATGCCCTGAAATCTTTAGCAAAACAGGAGTTAACGTTGTGAGACGATAGCTCCAAGTCTTGTTCCGCATCTTCAGGGAGCAAGTTGTTACAAACTCTTTGTTTTTCTGTACAGTTGAATATAGTGCGAACTAAACGTTGGCTGTTTCGAGTGATGGCTTAAACAAAGAGAACTAATCACACCTTTTCTTATATCAGCCAAAACCTGTCTACAGATATTGTAAATAATGTTAATATCCTGCTTGATTTTTGTACCTAAAAAATATATATTCCCTACCTTTTTTAATAATACAACGATTGGATTACTTTAATCGCAAAATGGACGAGTTTGTTTATGGTTTCAATTTATCAAACCACAATGTATTTCTACCAATATAGCTGTATTACAAGGGCAGGGAGTTACTAATGTTAAAGAAGTTAGTATTTTTTACTTCACTGTTTTTCAGCATTAGTGCTCTGGCAATCAGTACACCTTCTTACGTGTCGGTTTCAATGAATGGCACTACAGTAACGCTTGACTGGGGGACGGTTTCTGGGGCCAGTTACTACCAGTTACAGTATCGAGACGGTTATGGTAGTTGGGGAACTTCTGGGGGCTCTTATTATGGTGGAACTCACAATTGGACCGGATTTACCGGTACTTTACAAAATAGAAATTATCGAATGCGAGCATGTGATAGTAACAACGTATGCTCGTCTTGGTCTAGTGCGTCAAATTGGATAAGTACGCCTTTACCTATTCCAGATACACCGTCTTATGTCTCAGTTTCCATGAATAACGATGGCAGCAGTGCTTATCTTTCATGGGGCACTGTTTCTGGTGCTAGCTACTATGAGCTGCAATATCGAGATGGCTATGGTAGTTGGGGGACATCTGGAGGAAGTTATTACAATGGTTCTCATACGTGGAATAACGTAACAGAAACACTTTCCAATCGTAACTACAGAATGCGTGCGTGTAACAGTGAACACGGCTGTTCATCTTGGTCCAGTGCCTCAAACTGGATAAGTACGCCCTTACCAGTGCCAGCCTCCCCATCTTATGTGTCAGTGTCCATAAATCCAACAAAAGTTTCTCTTTCTTGGCAGGAGGTATCTGGAGCAAGTTATTATCAGCTACAGTATCGAGATGGAAGCGGCAGCTGGGGAACATCGAACTTGAGCTACTATGATGGTTTGCACGTTTGGCATAATCCAACAGAGATACTCAATGAACGTAATTACAGAATGCGTTCATGTAATAGTGAAAATAGTTGTTCTTCATGGTCCAGTGCATCTAATAGAATTAGTACACCAACGCCAAACACACCCAACAAACCAGTCGCGGTTGTTAATGGAAAAGATATTGCGGTTGAATGGAATGAAGTGGAATGGGCTACAAAGTATAAGATTCAAGTGCAATGGTCTCACGCTGAGTTCGCCGGTATAGAAGATTATGAAAGTATAACTAATTCTATATCATGGCAAGATACGTACCCAGGTTCACGTATATATAAAATACAAGCTTGTAACGCGGTGGGATGTTCTAGTTTGTCGGCACCATCAGAACAGGTCCATTTAGCCAGTGTGCCAGCTCGCCCAGCAAAGCCTCAAGCGTCAGCGACGGGTAATAAGATTCAAGTAAATTGGAATGCGGTATATGGTGCTACTTATTATGATTTAAGCATCAAGTATGGCTTAAACGACTGGACTGTTCCTGGCCGTTATGAATATCAAGGCACAAGTATTAGCTGGCCTGATCTGGAAGTTGGTACAAGACTTTACAGAGTAAAAGCGTGTAACAGTGCAGGTTGTTCTGATTATTCTGATACTTCATTACCACTCAAAAACTTTGTAGATACCCCTCGTGCAAACAGGGTTGGTGAGCATGGAATTGAACTACTTTGGGATACTTCTCTGAAAGGAAAGTTTGATATTCAAATTAAGTTTAACCATAACGAATGGACTGAACCAGGTAGGTTTACCAGTAACGAAAAAGGCATCAACTGGGATAACGTACCATCGGGTGAACGCAGTTATCGGATCCGCTCATGTGACGACAGTCTAACGAATTGTAGTGAATGGTCTGCGGAGTCGAATAAAGTTTCGATACCGCTTTGGATACATGATGTGCAGGTTGATGGGAGTTCAACAAGGTTAGAGTGGGGGCCAATAATAGGCGCTAACTACTACGATATCTCAATTAAGTACAATAATAATGATTGGACAGTACCTGGTCGGTTTACTTCGAGTGCTCACTATATCGCTTGGGATAATGTCGAAGCTGGTGTTCGCTCGTATAAAATTCGCTCTTGTACAGGAGTGATCGGTAATGCTGTTTGTTCTGGTTGGTCCGAACCTACGAAAGACTATACCACGGTTGGCTTGCCAAGTAGCACCCCGGCTCTCAAAGTCACTGCAATTGAAAGAACTTTTATTAATGAATCTGAACGCATAACTTGGCAATTTGCCAGCCCACCAAGTACTTCTCTAACTACGACTCTATTTGTGATAAAACCGGGAAGTTCGGACATGATAGAACTAGCTAGCGTTAGTAACAGTGGCGTAGGAGTTCATGATTTTGTCTTTGATCAATCAGGTAGATATCGCTTCTTTGCACAAGCTTGTGGAACATTTAATAGCACACAAGTAATGTGCAGCGAAAGGTGGAGTACTGAAAAACAAGTTGAGGTATTGAGCAGTGAATTTACGCCAGAGCAAACTAAAACAGAGCTTACATGGCAACAAATAGCTGGTGCAAAAAACTATATTATTGAGACTGCAAGCTGCGCTAACCACTGCGATATGTCAGCACTAGATTGGTCAACACTGAAAACACTAAATAGCAGTCAATTACAGTTTGCAATCCCAGGTGAAGACGGCAGGTACTATCGTATAAAAGTATGTTTTAGCGACGGGGTCTGTACATCAGGGAGTTATGTAGCAAAGGGAAAACCTAAAAAGCAGATTATCTATATTCATACAGATCTGTTGGGAAGCCCTGTAGCCGAGAGTCAAAATCAGTAGTGAGTTCGGCTTATATATGGCGAGTTCAGAGTTCGGTTATTTTTCCAGTTCATTTGGCTCTCCTTTACAGGCGGTAGCATGTTCCGCCTTTTTCTTTAAATAAGTGTGATTTTATCAAATTAGGCTACTTATGAATTTAAATAAAAAATACTTACTAACTTTAGCGTTGTCGCTTTTTTCTGGTAGCAGCTTGGCTGACGACCCTGGTCCTCTACCGGTTCCCGGTGGTGAAATTTTCGACTTCCACGAATCGTTGGTTAACTCTGATTTTCCAGGAGAGAAGGAATTAGCCTATGGGTTTAGAATAAAGCATACAAACACAGATTTTTATATAGCAGGACCAAGCAATTTAGATATTGCAATTCGTCGCGAAACCAATGGTAATGGCAGTATATTTAATGAAGTCTCTTTGGAAGTGGCAAAAGCAAGCAGTTTAACAGAAGGGAGTTCAATCGCTTGTTTAGGATTGGTTAAGTCGGTTAGTTTTAATAATGGGTTTGATGAGAAAAATAAAAATATCGGCTTTGATAACTCAATCGATGTACCTGATGGTACAGTTTTAGCCTTTTCTGATAATTCGTTGCTAGCTTGTGATGGTAATAGTCCTGTTGTATATAAAAGTAATGGGAATAAATATACTTTTACCAAATATTTAGTTCTCGGTAAGTACCAATATAAAGTTAATAAGATAATTAATAGATTTGGTGACTACATACAGTATCACTACGAGGATTTTGAAGAAAACTATACAAATGATTCTTATAGGATAGATAAGATAACCAGAAGTGATGGTGTTGTGGTTAACTACACATATAGCCGACCAACCGCAGATAAAGAAGGAAAAAACCCTCACTTAGCCGATGTTTTATCTGAAATCTCTTTTGGAGATAGAAAAGTTTCATATGCTTATAATTATGCAGGTCGATATTTAACGACTTTCACTGATGAGGAAGGTAAAACAACTACTTATAAGTATGCACAATATACGGGTTTGCATGCACTTGAACGGGTAACTTTATATGAAGGTGCATATATAGAATATAAGTATGAACCTATATCTGAAGCTTTAGTGGTACGTTTACCTAATAAGGTTACAGGACAAAAGACTTCATTCGGCTTGAGTGATTATGGTTATAGTGGAGGCGGACTGCTAACAAAAAAAATACATGTTCCAGGTAAGACTGACAGAACTTTTTTGTATAAAAGTGCAGGGGGAGAGATAGGCACAACTGTTGGCTATAAAATGGAGCTCAATGTCATCGGAGAAGCAGACCTAACGTATAAATATGTCTTTAAAAAGTTAGATTTAGACCTTTTGAGTAAAACTACATACGTTGGTGAACTTCCAGAACATCCATTTTCTCTTGGTAGGGATGATGTCTCAAATCATGAAAAACTTGTTACTGAAAATTTTAATTGGCAACAAGTTGCTCTCGGTACTCGTTTTTGTATTCCGCAATTAACTACTCGCGACCGCTATGACAATTTTCATGCTTCACCTCGTGATTGTAAGATAGCCAAACTGGTCAAACATACAAAAGTATTCGACTACGAGGACGGATCAGATACCTTTAAAACAGAATATTTAGCCTATGACAGTTTTCAGAAACCAATCAAGGTAAAGCAGTCTTACAACAACAATATTAAATATAGTCACCTTGAGTACTTTAACCAGGCAACACCTTGGGTTTTAGGAAGCTTTAAGAAGTTCTCAATATCTGAAAACGGTAGTGATGTTACTGAAGTTTCAAGACAGGAGTATAATAATTTTTCACTGACTGGTGTGGGGGTAATGAGTTTACCATCGAAACAATATAGATACGGTGAACTAATTTCTGAAATAAAATCTTACAATAGTGACGGTCACGTTAATACTTTGGAATACAACTCGCCTCTCTTAGGTGATAAGTCTAAGAAACGGTATAAAAGAACAGAAAACTTTAAAAGTGGAATTGCACAAAACATTTATTATCCTGGCCGATATAACGCAGTACAGAAAATAGAGAAAGCGTTTAAAGTTGATAGCAACGGTTGGATAGTTAAAGAAACTGATGAAAATAGTAATGTAGTGAACTTGTATTACGATGATCTTGGAAGGCTAAAGGGACGAGATATAACAAGTGATGAGCATTACGAATGGAAAGACGAATCTATAGGTTACTCGAGAACTCAAAATAACATTGCAAGTTGTGTGATCGATGAAAGAGCTGTGTGTATTGGTAATTCATTGAATACCATAAAGATAGAAAAATTAGATGGATTAGGAAGAGTTGTACAGAGGATTGTATACGATCATACTGACAATGCTGAGTCAGGTGCAAACACTAGATATAAAAATCTTGCATATGACCAAAGAGGTAATCTAGTTTTTGAGTCGAGATGGAGCGTAAATGAATTTGAAGATAAAGGTGCAACCAAATCGTATGATGGGTTAGGGAGACTGACTTCAGTTAGCGTCACTGGGCAGGGAAGTATCAAATATAAATACTTGTCAGGCAACAAGATAGAAGTTACTGATGCTGAGGGCAATGTTACAGTAACATCATACCGTTCATATGGTCGTCCAGAATATAAGATTGCTACGAACATTGCATCCCCAGAAAATGTAACAACAAGCATTGAAATTGACGTATTTGGCCTAGTGAAAAGTGTAACCCAATCCGGTGGGGGAAAGATATTTAAAGAAATCCGTAAATATGACAGCAGTAAACAACTGTGCTTAATCAAGCGTGCAGATGTTGGAAGTACAGTTTTAAAGTATAACATCTTAGGTGAATTAATATGGCAAAAGAAAGGGGTGGAAAATAACGAATGTGTTGCTTCACCACCTGCCGGTAGTACAAAGTTTGAATACGATAATATGGGTAGTATATATAAAATAGACTACCCAGATGATGATTTGGATGTTGTTTATTTTCATGACAATAAAGGCAATATACTTAATTTAACCGCTGGTGATATTACGCACCTTTATAATTACAATAATCTTGATTTACTTGAAGACGAAACGCTGACTATCGGTAGTGAAGGCACGTTGCAACTTGATTACGAATACGACAGTTTAGGCAACTACAAGGCAATCACTTATCCTGATGGTACATACATTGAATATGCTCCGAATGGTTTTGGGGAGCCGACAAAGGTTTTCTCTAAAGAGCATTCCTTCGCTAGCAACGCCACTTATTATGCCAGTGGCATGTTACATACCTTTACATATGGTAATGGAGTTAAGCATATAACGACACTTGATTTGAACACATTGCGGCCAATTCAAATTCAAGATGTAAGGGGGTCGAGTAACATTGTAAAATTAGGATATAGCTATGATAATAATAATAATGTTAAGTCAATCACTGATTATCTGAATGGCGGTGAATTTAGTCTCACTAATTTAGAATATGATGGGTTAGATCGTTTGACAGGTGTCACTGGCAGAGGAAGTATTGGTAATAGTAGTATTAGCTACGACAGCTTAGGTAATATTGAAAGTTATAGCAGTAAGAATAGAAATCTTACATATAGTTACAATGTTGAAAATAACCGTTTAACAAGTGTAACGGGAGAAGGCACCGATGGTAAATACAGTCGTATTCAATACGATACTCGAGGCAACATCACACATAATGGAAAGTACGGCTTAACATTTAATGTTGCTAATCAGCTACAAACAGCTAAAGGTAATACTTACTTTTATGATGGTCATAATCGCCGCGTCAAACAGATTGATGGTAATGGTGTTAGCTACACTATGTACAGTCAGAGTGGAGTGCTACTTTATCGTGAAAAAGGCGGTTTGACTGGTGACGGAGTTAATTATATTTATCTCGGTAAGAAACTGATTGCTAAACACGGAGCATTAGAAGCTCAAAATTCCGAAGTAAGTCGCCAACATTACCGTCCGTACGGAGAAACAATCGAAACTCCCAAGGACGATGTCGGTTTTACTGGCCACAAGTTTGACACCGACTTAGGCCTAAGCTATATGCAGGCACGATACTATGATCCAGTTATCGGGCGTTTCTACTCAAATGATCCGTTAGGGTTCCGCGATGTACATAGTTTTAATCGGTATGCATATGCGAATAATAATCCGTATAAATATGTTGATCCCGATGGAATGGCTGCTGAGAGTTACCTCAATCGACCTATGGGGGTTTCTATAAAGCAACACCAGCAAGCAATGGCTAAAGCTGGGCGAATGGCTATCACCAGAAGTCCGGCAGGTATGGTCATCGGTGCCAGTATTGGTGTCATTACAATGCTTAATGAATCGACAAATTTAGCGGATGATGCTGCTACTGATCATATATTGGATGGTGATAAAAACGGTGGTGGGCATGGACCAGGAAGGGGTAAGCCTGGCAAATCTGAATTCCCTTCAAGTTGGACGGACGATGAGGTTATGGATGCTATATCTGATGTAGCAACAGATCCTGAATCTACCGTAACGCCAGCGAGAGAGGGAAGATCGAAAGTTAGAGGAAAAAGAAGAGGGATAAAAATTGAGGTTATCACTGGAAATGAGCAAGAAAATGGTAAGATTATTACAGGTTATCCAAATGATAAAAAAATACCTAGAAACCCTCCAGAGCAACAAGACTAAACAATTTACTTGGAATGTATAATGAAAGAAGAATTAACATTACTGCTTAATAGCTTCCAATCTACTTTTACTGAGGAAGAGTTAGACGAAGTTTGGGATTTTATTCAAGTGAATGAATACAAGTTAGCATTAGAAACTATATGTGCAATTTTCTTTGAAGAGAGTAAGCCTATTACTCGGAAACAATTAGATTCTATTAAAACAGTAGCCCAAAATATGACAATAGATCCCGAAAAGTGGGAGCGTTTGGAAGCACAGGTTAGCTAGGTTAACTTAAAGGCGAACATTTGAATCAAAAGCCTCGCACTAGCGAGGCTTCAGATTGATGATAAACCCCGCTTTTTTAAGCTTTTCCCAGTTGTTGGAGCAGTTTTCTCTGCCGTCAGTTTCAGCGTTGGTTTTTTTGTGTTGGCTAGGCTAATTAACCTGAGCTGCGCATAAGAAAATGAACTAAAAGCCCTTGTGGTGATCAGATCTTTCGACCAAGAAACATAAGATTACCAAGGACAAGGGCATGAATAACTTAGACGCAATTTTCGTAGATGTCGATAACGATTTAAACCTGACATATATGGACGCTCTGCTGCTGTCAAGTAATACTCATCCAACAAGGTTGTTTTAACAGCCTTGTTGCTTCTTTTATTTATCTCTCATTTACTATTTGTATGTATTGATAAACAGTCACTTTGAGTCATCCTAAATAAGGTGCTGCTCTGACATATATTCGGGCTTAACTGACTTTCAGCGCCCCTAATGAGTTTCGAACCTAGTCACCCAAAAAGTAGAATACACCCACGCGGCATTGAATGCCTTGCCTATAACGGGTTTAACTAGGTAGGTTTGACCTTTTGTTCATCGTTATATTTACAGCAATGAGAATATGGCTATCAAGGGCACTTAAATCGCTGACACCCACCACTAATTTGCACCTTCCTAAGATTCCGCCTAAGCTTAAATTCTGCACTCAAAGGATTGAGGTAACCAAACTATGGCAACTGCCCGTAAAAGACAAATCAGTTTAACCGACACCAAATACTACCACTGTATCTTCCGTTGCGTAAGGCGCGCGTTTCTGTGCGGCGAAGATAAATTTACTGGCAAATCATACGAACATCGCCGGGATTGGGTTGAAGAAAAGCTCCTGATGTTGGGCTCCGTGTTTTGTATTGATATCTGTGCTTATGCGGTGATGTGTAATCACACCCACATTGTTTTATATGTTGATGATAAAAAGGCTAAGCGTCTGTCGGATAAAGCGATTGTGATACGGTGGCACAAGTTGTTTAAGGGTAATTGGATAAGCCAAAAGTATATTGAAAATGAGCCACTCAGTGAGTCGGAGCAATTAATACTCAATGAGCATGTCGCCAAGTACAGAGAAAGGCCCGCAGATATTAGCTGGTTTATGCGGGTACTTAACGAAGATATCGCCCGCCGAGCAAATAAAGAAGATAATTGTACAGGCCGTTTTTGGGAGGGACGGTTTAAATCCCAAGCATTACTGGATGAAGCAGCACTGGCCGCTTGTCTAGCTTACGTAGATTTAAACCCCATTAGAGCTAAAATCGCCGCAATGCCTGAAACCTCAGACTACACCAGCATCAAAAAACGCATTGACCACGCTAAGCTGGGCAAACAACCAAAAAGTCTATTACGCTTCGCTGGCAGCCCACGAAAACATATGCCAAAAGGCCTGCCTTTTGAAATCAAATCCTATATTGAATTAGTTGAACTCACCGGCCAATGTATTCGAGCCGACAAGCGAGGCTATATCTTTGAGTCTCAACCCATTCTTACTCGATTAAATATAGAGCCTGAGAACTGGATAAAACTCACTACGCAATTTTCTCGGGTATTCCACGGTGCAGTGGGCCGAGAGCGAACAATAACCGCTTACTGTGAAACACTGCAAAAACGACGACGGACAAACCTAACAAACTGCGAGCGCTTGTTGGCTTGATAAAGCAAACTTTTCAACTCTAGAATTGCTTACAGTTGTATTTGCAGTGCATTATCGTGCGCGATAACCCTGTTTTAGTGTAGAGATATGCTTAGGCGCTAAAAATTGGCCTATCGAAAAACGTTTTTGACCAAAGTGGTTGAAGTATTTTTATACTTCACTTCTTCAGCTTTGATGTGTAAGCGTCGCCTGAACCCCCACCTAGCTACTGAACATACCTAAACACAAGATTGCAGAGCAATGGCTGCAACTTATCGAACAACTTATCGAACAACAGGAGCTCAGTGGTTTGTCTGTCAGTGACTTCTGCACGCAGCACAATCTCAGTACCAAGTATTTTTATAATCACCAAAGTAAGCTTCGCAATAAAAAACCACCTGAGTCATCTTTTATTGCCGCTAAACTAGACAATGCCGTTGCAGAAAACTTCTTCGGCATACTGAAGACGGAAATCTATCACGTTTATGAATACAAAAGTGTTATCGAACTGATAAATGCAATTAAAGAATATCTAGAATATTACAATCACAAACGAATTAAGCGGCTACCAAGGCCTGAGTCCGATAGCGTATCGAAATCAGGCCTTGGTAGCCGCTTAGAAATGAGTCCAACTTTATGGGGTCACTTCATAACCTAAGCTAGCGAGGCTTTAATATTACAATTTTACGAACTAAGCCTGTCTCAGCAGGCGATATTTTTAACTATTGGTTACTTTCAGCAACCGGACTACCGAGTAGATCAGTATGAATAAAAACAGTTTTCTTCAATTGAAGAGGTTTGTCTTCTACTTTTACCTGATTTGAGTGACTCCAACCGGAGCAGCCATCGTTATTACAGGCCTTAACTCGGTAACTATATAATTGTGGCTTAAGCGCACTCTCTGTTATCGTATTAACCGTATACACTTCTCGGTTAAGCCACTTTCCATTATCTACTTTTACTTCAAAAACATAGTTTAGTGCTCGACGTACTACCGACCAAGTAATCTCAATATCATAGTTGTTCTTGAGCGTTGCTGTCACCACCTCTGGACCTTGTGGTAAATTGATGATAGTAATGGCCTCTGAATAACTCCAAGGTGAGCAATCTCGACGAGTATCCCCGCAAGCCTGAACGCGATATTGATACGTATTTGGATAAAGATCCTTGAATATGTCTGAAGTGCCAGAATATACTTTAGAGTTGAACCAAGAGCCATTGTTAACTTTCACTTCTCGAACGTAGTGTTCAGCTCCGGCTACACTAGACCATGACAGATTAATATCATCACCAGCTTGGATTGCAGCAGACACTTTTGTTGGAGCATTTAAGGTCTTAATAGTGACGGAATTTGAGTATGTCCATTCAGAACAATCTTGGGAGTTACAAGCTTTAACCCTGTAGCGATATTGATTTGGCGTAAGATTGTCAAAAGATACTGAGGTACTTGTATATTCTTTTGGGTGGATCCAAGAGCCAGTGCCAATGCGTGCTTCTCGAACATAGTAACTTGCACCACTAACAGTCGACCATGAAATTGTAACATCGTTGTTGTTTTGAATTACAGCAGTTACTTGACTTGGAGCGTCGGGAGCCCCTGTTACATTAATTGTATTAGAATAAGTCCAAGTAGAACAGCCACGGTAGTTGCACGCTTTTACCCGGTATTGATATTGATTCGGTGCAATATCATTAAAAGAGGCGGTATTACCTGAATATTTTACTGGATTGATCCATGCTCCAGAACCAATACGAGCTTCGCGAATATAATAGTCCGCGCCAAGAGCACTTGACCAATTTATTTCTACATCATCTAAGTTTTTAATTACCGCCGACACATTTGAGGGAGCAGGTGGGGTATCATAAATGGTTATTGTGTTTGAATACTTCCAGCCTGAACAGCCACTAGCATCACAAGCTTTAACTCGGTATCGATATTGATTAGGCGCGACATTAGTAAATGAAACCGAAGTACTCAAATATTCTTTTGAATGCATCCATGAACCCGAGCCGATTCTAGCCTCTCGGATATACTTAGTTGCTCCACTAACACTACCCCAACTAATTGTAATATTGCTGTTACTGGTTACATTCGCACTCACATTATTTGGCATTGTAGGTGCTGCGCTAGTAGATATAGAGAATAAGGCGGTGAAAAGCGCTATTCCCCATGTTAATACACTTTTTTTCATTTAATTATATCCTTTGGGATATTTTTGCCTTTCAGTCCGAACTTTTGTAACTGAAGCATCTTTATTTAAGGCTTTTTGTATCTTTTGAGTACGGGTGTAATAAAGATACATAAAAAATCTAGCCCAAGAGGTGCTTTACAATATAAATATCTTTTGGGCTATACAATGAAGAGATAACTCGTATGTACTTTAATCCTGATATTAACCGTTTTTAATTTGGTTTAGGATAAGTCGCGATAATATTCGAGTAGGTCCAAGTAGAGCACCCAATTTTATTACATGCTCGCACACGATATTGGTATTGGTTTGGCCCGACGTTATAAAAAGCGATTGCATTCCCTGTATACTCGACAGGGTGTATCCATGGTCCTGATCCCACTTTAGCTTCTCTTACATAGTAATCTGCGCCAGTCACAGACGACCATGAGATATATACACTATTACCATTTTTAACATTGGCTATTACTTTTAATGGTGCTACTGGCTCAAGTGATATAGAAACCGAGTTAGAAACTGTCCAAGCAGAGCATCCTACTAGGTTGCAAGCTTTGACTCTGTATTGATAACGATTTTCCGACAAACTACTGAAAGAGACAGAAGTACTTTCATAAACTTTAGGGTTAAACCAATTACCATCACCAATTTTGACTTCGCGAATATATCTCTCTGCGTTACTCACTTCAGACCATGAAATATTGAGGTTATTTTGACCTTGAACATTAGCGGATACATACAAGGGGGCCGTAGGCAAACCAACAGCAGTTACTTTATTCGAGTAGCTCCAATCTGAACAAGTTGCTGAATTACAAGATTTAACGCGATATTGGTATTGATTTGGTGCGACATTTTCAAATGAAACCGACGTGCTTATATATTCTTTAGGGTGGATCCAGTCTCCTGCACCTATGCGCGCTTCACGAACATAAAAAGAAGCTTCTGATACACTTGACCATTGAATGTCAATACTATTACCACCTCGAACTGAAGCAGTTACGCTATTAGGTTTAGACAAATAAGCACTTGCTGAATTAGAAAAGAAAGAAACACTAAAAAGCATTACTGCAAAGATTTTTTGCATTTTAAATCCTCGGACTGTTAAAAGGCTAATAAGCCAAGAATGTTCTCCCTCGGGGAGGTTACGCTGAATCTGATAAGTATACATAATAGGTATAAATGTAACAATAATTAGCATTGATATTGGAAGCCCTAAGGTGGAAAAACGGAAACCCTTATTCGGCTTTCTTGTGTTAAGCAATCAACAGCCTTAATGAGAAGGCCATAAGCAAAACAGCAAGTGCTTTTTCAACCAGATTCATCTTGTTCAAGAACCAAGCACGGGAAGATGAGGCTGAGAATAATAAGCTGACACAGATAAACCACAAGGCGTTAACACTGCACATCCAAGCGCCGTAAAAAAGTTGAATATGTAACGGAGTTCCTTGGCTGACGACATTGGTTACCACGGCTAAGAAAAACAGGGTTGCTTTTGGGTTGGTTGCATTAGTTAAAAAACCAAGACTAAAGGCTTTTTTGAGCGACTGTGAGCTTACATCAGCTTGGGCATTTTCTGCATCCAGTTGAATCGCTCCTGCACTTTTGAGCAGTTGAATAGCAATGTAGATAAGATACGCAGCGCCGATTAATTTAGCTACTTGTAAAACCCAAGGTGAGGCCTGCATCAGTGCGCCGACACCAAGTAAGGTATATAAGATATGAACACTAAGTCCAGTGCCAATCCCCAAGGCGGTCATTGCGCCATGTAGTCTGCCGTATTTTAAGCTTTGTCTGACTGTAATAACAAAGTCAGGGCCTGGCAAGATGACTGCAACAAAATGAATGATGGCTAATGATACAAACTCTGGCCAATACTGCACCATAATAAGCTCCTAATATAATATTGAATAATTGAGAACATTGTATTTTCATTCTCATGAGAAGATAATAATCTAAAAATAGAAATAACTTTTGCGTAGAGCGCACAAATAGGAGAGCTATGACGACCAGTAAACATATTGAACTACTGCAAGAAATGTCGATTTTTGTTTCGGTAGTGAATACTGGAAGCTTCTCCAAAAGCGCTCGGCAATTAGGTGTCTCGCCGTCATCAGTGAGTCGTGCCATAAAACTACTTGAACAGCAATTGGGGGTGTGTTTACTTCAACGTACCACACGTAGCTTAAGATTGAGTGAAACAGGAAGGGCTGTGTATGAGCACTGTACTCAATTGGAACAAGCCGCCAAAGACGTCATCTCGCTTTGTGAAAGCTATCATCAAACGGCACAAGGAACAGTAAAAATCGCAGCGCCAAAAGCGGTCGCACATTCACTAATTCACCCAAATGTGATGGCGTTTCTAGGCGAATTTCCAAATATTGACGTTCATTTGGTGCTAGACGACAACGCGTTGGATTTGATCCGGGATGAAATAGACATTCTATTTAAAATTACCAACGAGCCTCCACAAGGCTTAATAGGTAGAAGTGTAATGACGATAGAACATATAGTGGCGGCATCACCAAAATACCTTGCGACCCACTCAATTCCTACTCACCCTAGAGAACTAGTACAACACAGCTGCATTGCTTTGGGGGAAACGGATGCCGATGCTAAGTGGCGATTCAGAAAAGGCACACAAAAACACACAACCCCAGTTAACGGGCGCTATAAGGCAAATCACACTAGAGTAAGGTTAGATGCTGCGCTGCAAGGGCTTGGGATCACAAGCTTACCTATGTTTGTAGCTAAAGATGCGTTAGCGTCAGGGGAGTTGATACAGGTATTACCTGAATGGCAATTTGATACTCACTATTCAGGCGAGCTGTGGATGCTATATCCTGCAACTCGCCATATCCCCGCAAAGGTGAGTATTTTTGCTGACTTTATTGTACAGCGACTTACAAAGACTTGTTGATCTTTGCAGTGTCTAGGGCCTGTTGACCTTTGATTTTTGTTTCCCCTGAGTGGGGTTTGGTCGCGGCGCTCGACTTGCCGCTTAGTAATCTAAGCAAAAGTTGAGCAACAATGAACAAAGCACACTCAGGGAAACCCAAGGGCAGCGCTTGATTGGCATTTCTACTGCGTTATCGCCTGACTCACATAGAATAACTATGCTACGCAGGCTCTGCCTTGTATAAATACCATTCAAACTGCTGCAAAAACAAACTTGAAAGATAAACAGGCCCTAGTTCTAACTATTAGAGCGAAAAGCGATAACTTAATGTTGCGCTCGCTTGATATTGGCTCATTATTTCGTCGTCGAAGTGCCAGCTACAGGTATTTTGGGTTTCTGGATCGACATCGCAAGTGACTTTAGAGTTGTTGTTGAGGATAGTTGCAATCCATCGTGCTTCAGCACCAAGATGAAAACCTGCGCCAAGGTTATATTCAAAACCTGTGTATAACCCTGATGCAAAGAAAGTGTCAGAGTCGATAAAATTAGGGTCAACAAAGGTCGCACCAATTTGTAAGCCTAGATAAACATCTAAGTTGTCTGTGAGAGGGCGTACCACTGCACTTTGAAATAATAGATATTCCATTTCCACTTTATTTAGCGGATAAGCGGTAAGTTGGGTCTCAGTTTTTCCGTAGTAGAAGCCATAACGGCCTTCAGGTACATATTTATCGATACTTAATCCAAAGTGCGAATCGTCTTCTAATTCATACTTTTGGTGACGAGAAGTTTCGATATCACTGCTGTACGTTTTGCCACCATAAATAGAGACACCAAAGTCTCCAAAATCTGCAGCACTGGTTTTGCACGATGCTGCTAAAGCTAAAATAGTAGCCACTGTAACTAATTTCATATAGTTCATTTCCTTGAGTTGGAAGAGTTTTTTGATTTGGGCTCTAGTATATCAATGATGAAAGAAAATAATAATGAGGTGGGCCTATTTACTTGCATTTCTTTGGTTAGGTTTTTATTATTACTTCGCTTATTTTATTTGGAAAAGTACCTTGCAAGTATTCTTACGTTTACTTATCACAATGTTCGTGGTGGCTACACTAAGTGGTCAAAACGCGGCTGCCTCTATGGCAGCATGTGAAATGCATGGCGCTACCAGTCATGAAACAAGTCATCAAATGCTTCAAAGTAACGTGCAATCGGCAGAGCCTCATCATCATGAAATGATGGTTGAGATGGATTGCTGTGACCCTCAAAACACAACACAATGCAGCGATTGTACTTGTCCCACACATATGTGCTCCACAAATCTTGCAGCGTTTTCGCCAAGAGAGTGGGTAGCGCCTATTGTACTGAAAAACGATAAATTAAGTTTCACAAGTGGCCAGCTTAGCGACTATCCTCGCTCTCTTTATAAACCCCCGATACTTGCCTAACCGCAGGGCAGATCTGCCTTAATTTCAAAGTTTTGTACGATTAATCGTCTTTTTTGGCGTAATTTTCAACGAATTGATTGATACCTGTTGCACTAACGTAATTGGTATTGCATGCGAGGTTAGCATGAAAAAGTTTTATTTAGTGATGTCGCTATGGCTTATGAGCGCCATGGCATATGGTAAATCCAATATAGAATTGGAAGTCTTTAAATCCCCAACCTGCGGCTGTTGTGAGCTGTGGTTAAACCACTTAACTGCGCAAGGTATCGCGCACAAAGCCACCGATTTAAATTATCTTGGCTCACTTAAGAGTAAGTTTGGTATTAAGCAAAACTTTCAATCTTGTCACACCGGGGTTTCTAAAAATGGTTTTATTTTTGAAGGGCATGTTCCTGCCAAGTTTATTAAACAGTTTTTGCAAAACGAAATGTTAACTCAAGACATACAAAATATCGGCTTGAGTGTGCCGGCTATGCCACTTGGATCGCCTGGTATGGAAGTTGGCGAGCGTTTTATGCCCTATCAAGTATTGCTACTTAAAAAAGATGGGAGCTATGAGATTTTTGCTGAAATCGACAGCTATGAGGAGCAGTTCTAATGACAATTAAAGTTTCCCTGTTTATCACAACACTGATACTGCCACAGATAGCACAGGCCAATATTGCAACGTTAGAGCAAGCGATAGATGCCGCTATCAGTAACGATCCTTGGCTTAAATCTAGCCAATACAAGCGTTCTGCGATGCAATCTATGAGCCGCGAAGCGCTAAGCTATCCTGATCCTCAGGTGTCCATCGGTATGATGAATCTGCCTGTTGATAGTTGGGAGTTTAATCAAGAAGGGATGACTCAGCTTAAAGTTGGCGTGATGCAGATGTTACCGCGAGGAGATAGCCTCGAAATTAAGAGCCAGCAATTGGCACTTGACGCTAAAAAGCAACCGATTTTACAAGCGGATAGAAAAGCGCAAGTGCGCCGCGATGTTTCTCAGGTGTGGCTTGATATTGTGCAAGCCAAAAAGACGTTAGAACTGATTGAACGCGATAGTGTGTTGTTTGACCAAATGGTAGAAATAGCCAATGCTAGCTACTCCAATGCGCTGGGGGTAACACGCCAGCAAGATGTGATCCGTGCTCAACTTGAGGTGATGCAATTAGACGACAAGCGTTCCGCGGCTTATCAGCAGCTTAACACCGCTAAAGCAAAGCTTTCGCAATGGCTATTAAATGATGCATTCACTAATTCAAATGCACTGAGTGTCCTTGAACAAAACGAAGTGACACTGCCGTTGATCCGCTCAATTGCGCCAAAGTTGATGCAGCAACGTCCAGTTGATAGCCAAGCTGTAGTACAACATTTGACTCATCACCCGTTGGTTGTTGCAGCCGACGTTGATACATACCGCGCCAATCAAGGGGTAAAGTTAGCTGAGCAGGCATATAAACCACAGTTTTCCGTCAATGCGAGTTACGCATATCGGGATGATGCGCCGGATCAGATGTCTCGCACTGACTTTTTCAGCGTTGGTGTGTCATTCGACGTTCCGTTATTCACAGATGGAAAACAAGACCAACAAAAAGCGGCAGCGACCGCACAAGTTGAGGCGAGTAAAACCGATCGGTTGCTGGTGCTAAAGCAGCTGTTTTCAAACTTAAATGGAGAAATTCAAACTATCCAACGATTGCAAGAAAGGCAATCGCTATACGCAAAATCAATTGTGGCACAAAGCGCTGAACAAGCCGAAGCTGCATTGACCGCTTATACCAATGACGATGGCGACTTTTCCGAGGTAGTGAGGGCGCGCATCGCGAAACTGAATGCGCAGTTATCAGCGCTTTCCATTGATATTGCATTGTTAAAAGCGGTGGTACGCAGTAACTATTATTTGGCTCAAATTGAAGAGGGTGCAAGCCATGAATAACAACTTAAAAATGACGCTAGTTGCCGTCACGACATTAACGGCCGGCGTGCTAGTTGGGATTAACCTCTCTTCAAGTAACGAGTCTGCGGTGCCGAAAAACGCTGAGAAAGCGCCACTTTATTGGGTCGCGCCTATGGATCCGAACTATCGTCGTGATAAGCCAGGTAAGTCTCCGATGGGAATGGATCTTGTGCCTGTGTACGAAGAAGAGTCTGCGAACGAAAAATTTGGTGAGGGGGTTGTGGAGATAGCGCCTCACGTTGAAAACAACTTGGGCGTTCGCATTGCGTTGGCCATGCGTCAAGCGATGTCTCACCAAATCCGGACTGTTGGGTATGTTCAGTACAACGAAGATAGCTTAGTTCATATTCACCCCCGAGTTGAGGGTTGGGTTGAAAAGCTCTACGTGAAAGCAGCAGGAGATCCGGTGAAGCAAGGCGAACCTCTGTACACCTTGTATTCGCCGCAATTGGTCAATGCGCAAGAAGAATATCTTATTGCTAGAAAGCGTAATAATCAGGCGCTGATAAACGCAGCGCACGAAAGGCTCAAAGCATTGCACCTGAGTGATGACTTTATCAATACGCTTAAAAAAACGGGTGAAGTGCATCAAAGCATTACCTTTTATGCGCGTCAATCTGGGGTGTTGGATGGACTCCAGATCCGAGAAGGGTTTTACGTAAAGCCAGGCACAACGCTAATGAGTATCGCCAAACTAGACGAAATTTGGGTTGAAGCTGACGTATTTGAACGTGATGCTATGTTGGTCGCTCAGGGGCAAGCCGTTTCCATGAGGTTAGACTTTTTACCCGGCAGAACGTGGCGAGGGCAAGTCGATTACGTCTACCCCTCACTCAATGAAAAAACACGAACACTTAGAGTAAGGCTCAGGTTTGACAACAGTGATGCGCTGTTAAAGCCGAATATGTTTGCGCAAGTGAACATTCATGCCGACTCTCGTGACGACGTATTGCAAGTGCCGAGTGAATCTGTGATCCGCACCGCCAAACAAAACCGTGTTGTCGTTGAAGTTGCACCCGGTAGCTTTAAATCGGTTGCCGTTGAACTGGGTCAAATTGGTGATGAAAACATTGAAATCCTCAATGGCCTTAACGAAGGAGACAAGATAGTTACGTCAGCCCAATTCCTGATTGATTCTCAATCGAGCATTACTTCTGACTTTATGCGTATGGCGCCAGTTGCAGAGGCTAAGTCAGTTTGGATTGAAGGAGAAATTCAAAGCGTGAACTATGAAAGTCGAGTGGTGAATATCGATCATCAGCCCGTACCCGAGTGGGAATGGCCTGAAATGGTGATGGATTTTTCAGTGGCTGACAGTGTCGATGTTGAAGAATTAAACGCTGGACAGACTTTGCATTTTGAAGCCACTAAACAAGATGATGGCAGCGTATTACTGACAGGTATTCACATTATGTCTGAAGGCAGTATGACCGAAAATACACTGCCTACAGCAACAGTGGGTGGCGTGATAAACGCCATCAACCCTGACACCCGAGTGCTTAATATTTCTCGCGACGCCATTGAGAAATGGGACCGTCCCGCAACAACGATGGACTTTGTTGCAGCTGAGCACATTGATTTAAGCCAGCTTATGACAGGAATGAAGGTGACTTTCACCTTTGAAGTGGGTGACGAATTTGTGGTGACTGATATCAAACCTGCAGGTGAGATGTCGATGAATATGCATTCAGGCCACTAAGGAGCGTTCGCAATGATCCAAGCAATAATTCGCTGGTCAGTATACAACCGCTTTTTTGTGGTATTGCTGACACTTATGCTGATGGGGGCTGGGCTATTTACCCTTAAAAACACGCCTGTCGATGCCATTCCGGATTTGTCTGATGTACAAGTCATTGTCAAAACACCTTATCCAGGACAGGCACCACAAGTGGTGCAAGATCAGGTGACATTTCCGCTGACCACGGCAATGCTCTCCGTCCCGGGCGCAAAAACCGTACGTGGTTATTCTTTCTTTGGGGATTCCTATGTTTACGTTATTTTTGACGATAAAACGGATCTTTACTGGGCGCGCAGTCGTGTGCTCGAGTATCTAAGTCAAGTCGCACCACAATTACCTGATGCGGCAAAACCGCAGTTGGGCCCTGATGCCACTGGGGTGGGTTGGGTGTATCTTTATGCATTAGTCGATAAAACCGGCAAACACGATATTAGCCAACTACGCAGCCTACAAGATTGGTTTTTAAAGTTTGAGTTGCAATCGGTTGCCGGTGTGTCAGAAGTAGCGCCGATTGGCGGTATGGTGAAACAGTATCAAGTACAGGTTGATCCCAATAAACTGCGCGCTTACGGTATTCCGCTTACGCATGTGCAGCAGGCGTTGCAACGCGGTAACCAAGAATCTGGTGCTTCTGTGATTGAGATGGCTGAAGCCGAATATATGGTGACAAGTACGGGATATATTCAAAGCGTTAATGATATTGAAGCTATCCCACTTGGGCAAGCTGTCAAAGGCACGCCATTAACGATAGCAGATGTTGCGTCTGTCAATATTGGACCGCAAATGCGTCGTGGCATTGCCGAGCTTAACGGCGAAGGAGAAGTTGTTGGCGGTGTTGTAGTCATGCGCTTTGGAGAAAACGCGCAAAAAACCATCGACGGCGTAAAACAAAAGCTCGCGGAGCTACAACACGGCTTACCTGAAGGGGTGGAAGTGGTGACGGTTTACGATCGCTCCGAGCTTATCACCAAAGCCATTGATAATCTTTGGTCTAAACTGCTCGAAGAGCTGGTGGTTGTGGCCTTAGTGTGTGTAGTGTTCTTATTTCATATTCGCTCTTCCGTGGTTGCCGTGATCACTTTGCCACTTGGCATTCTGGTTGCTTTTATCGTGATGTATTTTCAAGGGGTGAACGCAAATATCATGTCCCTTGGTGGCATAGCCATAGCTATTGGGGCGATGACCGACGGTGCAATCGTGATGATTGAAAACATGCACAAACACATGGAAAAAACGCCACTCAATGATGAAAACCGCTGGGAAATCGTTGCTAAGTCGGCTTCTGAGGTGGGTCCTGCACTGTTCTTTAGTTTGTTGATTATTACCGTAAGCTTCTTACCTGTGTTTATTCTTGAGGCGCAGGAAGGACGTATGTTTGCACCACTGGCATACACTAAAACGTATGCGATGGCCGCATCGGCAGGGCTTGCCATTACGCTTATTCCTGTGCTGATGGGGTACTTTATTCGCGGTAAAGTTGTGCCCGAGCATAAAAACCCAATCAATCGAATGTTGGTTGGTGCGTATATACCCTTGTTGAAACAAGTATTACGCTTTCCCAAGCTGACGTTGTTAGCCGCTGCAGCTATTACTGTCGTTGGCTTTTATCCAATGGATAAAATCGGCAGTGAGTTTATTCCGCCTTTGGATGAAGGGGATTTAATGTACATGCCGACTACATATCCAAGTATTTCGATTGGTAAAGCCAGAGAGATCTTACAGCAAACCGACAAGTTGATAGCGACGGTGCCCGAGGTAAAAAATGTCTTTGGTAAAATCGGTCGCGCGGAAACCGCAACCGATCCTGCACCGTTGACGATGATTGAGACCTTTATTCAATTAAAACCTAAAGATCAGTGGCGTGAGGGAATGACCACTGAAAAGCTCAAAGCAGAGCTCGATAAGCTAGTGCAGTTTCCGGGCTTAACCAATGCTTGGGTGATGCCCATCAAAACGCGTATTGATATGCTCGCGACGGGGATTAAAACGCCTGTTGGGATTAAAGTCGCAGGTCCAGATTTAGATACTATCCAAAAGATTGGTCAAGATCTTGAACGTATTCTGAGTAAGGTAGAGGGTACAGCTTCGGTCTATTCAGAGCGGGTCGCTGGGGGGCGCTATATTAAGGTCGATATTCAACGTGATAAAGCCGCGCGATTTGGGCTCAATATTGCTGATGTCCAGCAAGTGGTCGCAACTGCAATTGGTGGAATGGATGTCACGCAAACCATTGAAGGACAAGAGCGCTATCCGGTTAGTTTGCGCTATCCGCAAGACTTACGCGATTCTCCCGAAACGCTGCGGAAGCTTCCTATAGTCACCGCCGAGGGATTAAATATTGCCCTAGGTGATGTGGCAACTATCTATATTGAAAACGGGCCACCGGGCATTAAAAGCGAGAACGCTCGCATTAATGGTTGGACGTTTATTGATTTAGATGGTGTCGATGTTGGCCGCTATGTGGCAGCAGCTAAACAAGTACTGAGCGAGCAGCTGGAGTTACCTGCAGGTTACTCCATCAGTTGGGCTGGTCAATACGAGTATATGGAGCGTGCTAAAGCTAAATTGACTTATGTGGTGCCGCTCACGCTTGGGATCATTATCGTTTTACTCTATTTGAACTTTAGAAGCTTTAGCGAAGTGGCAATCATCATGGCGACGTTACCTATGGCGATGATTGGTGGGCTGTGGTTACTATACCTTGAGGGGTTTAACTTTTCGGTCGCGGTAGGCGTTGGTTTTATAGCGCTTGCAGGTGTTGCGGTTGAAATAGGCGTGATCATGCTCGTGTATCTCAACCAAGCCATTAGGGAGCTTAAAGATAAACCGCAAGCATTAACAGTTGAGGCCATTAACAATGCCATTTTAGAAGGCGCGGGCAAGCGTATTCGTCCAGTCATGATGACGGTGGCAACGATTATTATAGGGTTATTGCCAATCCTTTACGGTTCGGGCACAGGTTCTGAGGTAATGAGCCGCATCGCCGCGCCTATGGTGGGCGGCATGGCAAGCGCGCTATTACTTACCTTAGTGGTGTTACCCGTAGTATATATGTTGATGATCCGTTGGCGTGAGAAAGTTAATTAATCGATAGCGGAAAAAGTTTGCCTCAAGCGCAGTAATATTAAGCGCTTGAATGGCAAACTTTGGTTTGGCAAAACCCGATTACATCGAAAAAAGTGGTTAAAAGACTCTTAGGACCCTAACTAACCCGAGATCAGGTTAATAACGCTTCCTTGGCGCACTTATTGCTGTACTAGAACAGTCAATGTAACAAGGAGCGAGTATGTACATTCAAAATTCACCCTATTCACAAATGTATGGTTCGAACGATCTTTATAGTCGAAAGAATAATAATGTTGTGAGTGATCAAGACATTTCTAATTCGGCGGCAAAAAACTCGGGAACACCTTCGTTTATGGAAGCCGCAAAGGCTGTACAAGAAAAAGCGTCGAACAACACCCAATCGACTTACCTTACCAAACATTTTGAGCAAGCTGAAAAGCTAGCCCATGAATCTTTGGTGAGTTCAAATCACAAAATAGGTAGCCGTGAATATAACATCGAGATGTATCGTGAAATGATGACGAACATTGTAGAGATGCCGATTGAAGTAGAAATTGCACCAGAAGAGATGAATCAAGCGCTGTTATTTAATCATCTGGGATTAGACTTTAAAGAGTATAAAACCGTTTCAGTGCGTTCAGAGTTGTTAACTATGCTTGAGCAAAAAGTTGAGCAAGACAGTACGCTAATTAGATCAGATAAAGCAAAATTAACTGCAATTATTACCGATACGCAAGATAGGCTAGAAGCTGCGCAAGCCGCGTTACTTGAAGGTGAAGATATTACTCAGCGACTGCAAGATAGCAAAAAAGCTATTTATCATGCTTACGAGCAGCTTAAGCTTGGTAAGGTAAGTCAACGAGATTTGCTTTCGGTTTTATAGTTGACATGAATGTTAATTAAGGCTTGTTGATTGTGCAGTAAAGCGCTGCATAACGACTGAGTCCAGCAAAAAGTTGGAATAAATATTTGTATAAATCTTAACTTGTAACAATAATGTGTTAATTGTTACGTAAAGTAGATTTTGAGTGTTTATATGGATATTACTGAATTAGATGAAAAGGCATTTGTTGACGTATTTAACCTGCCAGAAAAAATTACCATTAAGACTGCTAGCACCGCAGATATAGAGGAAATGGCGTTAGTGACCAAAGTGAGTTGGCAAGCGGCTTTCAGTGGTTTTTTACCAGAGCAAGTGCTAGCGGGGGGAACCGTCGAATTTTTCGCAACGATTTGGTCTGAGATCATTAAGAATTCTGCAAGCCAAACGGCTTTGCTCGTGACTGATGGTCGGAAAATATTAGGCTGCGGTGCGGCGGGTAATTACCGTCGAATGTATAATCCAGTTAGTCAAAAAGTATCGAGAATAAATGCGGGTGAACTATATCGCGGTTATATTTTGCCAAACCATCAAAATCGTGGATTGGGTCAAGCGCTGTTGAAGGCGCGTTTACTAAAACTTTACGAGCAAGGCTGCCAAAGCGCGTATACCTGGATTTATGAGCAGAACAAACAAGCGAGACGCTTTTACGAAAAGCATGGTGCGGTAAATCTAGACCAAGCTCAAGGGGTAACAATGAATCGCTTTATGTTCGAAGAGGTGTGTTATGGCATAGAAGTAAACCGTGTTTTTGATTTTAGCTAAGATTGAGTGAAAGAAAATTCTAAACACGATCCGGTCAAAAGCAATTACCACCAAAAAGTAGTGATCATTGCCTTCATCAATATCAACGCAAATCTGCAGGTGTAGGGTAGTCCGGATGCTCAACGTTTTTGGAGGCCCAAACTGCTGGGATTGCAGGCTCTCGCTTTTGTTTTATAAGCTCAACGAGTGTCTTTAAATCATAGGTGGGGTCACCATAAACGGCTAGCCAATTTTCAGGTATGTCTTCAGGAGCTGCGGCTTTAATAATATGCGCCATCCATTGTTTTCTAAGTTCAGCCCATTCTTTACTTTGATATTGGCTTTCTTCGATCCCTTCAAGCGGCCTAAGTTCCACGTAGATTGTTCTTCTTGGACCGTCGCTACGTTTAGGCTCAGAGCTATGTAAAATCATCATGTCTTGAACGAGAATATCTCCGGCCTTAGCCGGTTGTTGCACGACTCCCGGAATATTCCAGCCATACTTGCTAGAAAGCGAATAGATATCTACAAGTTCGTGTTGAGAATTTGGTACATAGCGTAAACAACCATCATCTACTTTTGCATCATCAAGATAGATCCCAACATTTAAGTATGCGAAGTTACGTGGGTGAGGTGCACCTTGATGCCAAGCAATGTGCGGGTGAGGATGTGGATATTTGTAGACTAAATCGCACTGCATAGGTACACAACCTATGCCGCAAAATTGATTGCTGATTGCCATCATCGTGGGGATCGCGAGTAGTTCAATTATCAACTCGGGAGCGTCAAACAGCAAATCGTTGTAACGGAATAATTTTGGTTCGGAAGACTCGCTTGATAAGTAGTATTGGCTACTTATTTTATCTTCACTAAGTTCTTGTTTTGCTGAAAGCTCTAGCGCTTCTGACAGCGCAACGAGACGTTTGAGCATCGAATCTGATAGGGCATTTGGTAATAAAACGAAACCATTATCTTTGTAAAAATCGAGATCACACTCGTCTATTTTTCTCATCTGTGCACTTCCTAGTTTTCAAATTTAGTTTGAACGTCGAATAACGAAGTTAGCGAACTTATTGAAAGTTGGGAGCAGAAGTCTCGCTAACAGATCCTGTTCTCGCTTAGTGTTTGTCTTAGTACAGGGTCACGTACTGAAAAACAAATTAGATCACTTGCAATTATTTTGGAGCTAAAGCAAAGTGTAGAGCAATTACAGGAAGTTACATCACATTGAACCCAGTTTATTTATTCTAAGTCAAAAAGTTGAAAGAGAAACTTCCATTGGCGTGGTCACCCATCCTCAAGTACAATTAGCGTTTTCGTTTGCAACACACCGGAACCTTCCAATGGAAATCAAAGTAAATTACCTCGACAATCTCAGAATTGATGCCAGATTTGACGACTTTTCTGTCATTGCGGATCAGCCAATTCGCTATAAAGGCGATGGTTCAGCACCAAGTCCATTTGACTACTTTTTAGCTTCTTCAGCGCTTTGTGCTGCTTACTTTGTGAAGGTGTATTGTAATGCGCGTGACATTCCAACGGATGGAATTCGTGTGGCGCAAAACAACATCGTTGATCCTGAAAACCGTTATAACCAAATTTTTAAAATACAGGTGGAGCTCCCAGAAAGTATTTCTGAAAAAGATCGCCAAGGTATTCTGCGCTCAATTGACCGCTGTACCGTTAAAAAAGTGATCCAAACAGGACCGGAATTCCAAGTGGAAGCGGTTGAAAGCCTTGAAGATGATTCTCAGGCTATGCTGATGGTTGATACCAGCGAAAGCGACAGCACTTTTATCCTAGGTAAAGATCTTCCGCTGGAACAGACTATCGCAAATATGACCAAGATCCTGTCGGATTTAGGCATGAAGATTGAAGTTGCGTCATGGCGTAATATCGTGCCACACGTCTGGTCTTTGCATATTCGTGATGCTGCTTCACCAATGTGTTTCACCAATGGTAAAGGCGCAACCAAAGAAAGCGCGCTATGCTCAGCACTTGGTGAGTTTATTGAGCGTTTAAACTGCAACTTCTTTTATAATGATCAGTTTTTTGGTGAAGAAATCGCAAATGCTGAATTTGTTCACTACCCGAACGAAAAGTGGTTTAAGCCTGAAGCTGGTGATGCGCTTCCTACTGAGATTTTAGACGACTACACTCGTGAAATTTACGACCCTGAAGGTGAACTACGCGGTTCACATCTAATCGACACAAATTCAGGTAATGTAGCGCGCGGTATTTGTTCTATTCCGTATACTCGCCATTCTGATGGTGAAACTGTGTATTTTCCGTCAAATCTAATAGAAAACTTATTCCTAAGTAACGGTATGAGTGCCGGTAATAACCTGTTTGAAGCGAAGGTACAGTGTTTATCTGAGATCTTTGAACGCGCGGTGAAAAAGCAAATCATCGAGCAGGAAATCGTGCTCCCTGACGTGCCAGAGTCTGTACTTGCTAAATATCCAGGTATTGTTGAAGGGATCAAAGGGCTTGAAGAGCAGGGGTTTCCTGTGGTGGTGAAAGATGCATCTCTTGGCGGTCAATTCCCAGTAATGTGCGTAACCCTGATGAATCCTAAAACAGGCGGTGTGTTTGCTTCTTTTGGAGCGCATCCAAGCTTCGAAGTGGCACTTGAGCGCAGTTTAACTGAGTTGTTACAAGGTCGTAGTTTTGAAGGCTTAAACGATGTACCAAAACCTACGTTTAACAGCATGGCGGTATCTGAGCCGGAGAACTTTGTTGAGCACTTTATCGATTCAACGGGAGTGATCTCTTGGCGCTTCTTTAGTGCGAAGCATGACTACGATTTTGTTGAGTGGGATTTTACAGGCACGAATGAAGAAGAGTGCGATAAGTTATTTGGCATTTTGGAAGGGTTAGGTAAAGAAGCCTATATTGCGGAATTTACAGACTTAGGGATCGCTTGTCGTATTTTGGTACCAGGTTTTTCTGAAGTTTATCCTGTTGAAGACCTGATTTGGGACAACACCAATAAAGCATTGCAATATCGCGAAGATATTCTCAACATCCATTCTCTAGATGACGAAGCATTAGCTAACTTGGTTGAGCGCTTAGAAGACAGCCAGCTTGATAACTATATCGATATTATCACCCTAATTGGTGTTGAGTTTGACGAAAATACGGTGTGGGGTCAGCTTACAATTCTTGAGCTTAAGATTTTAATCTATCTAGCGCTTGGCGATATCGAAGCGGCCATTGAACTAGTTGAAACCTTCTTGCAGTTTAATGACAACACGGTTGAGCGTGGCTTATTCTACCAAGCAATGCATGCCACGCTTGAAATTGCGTTGGATGAAGAGCTAGAAATAGAAGATTACATTCATAACTTTACCCGCATGTTCTCTAAAGACGTGATGGATGCGGTTATTGGCTCAATTAATGGTGATGTGAAATTCTATGGTTTAACGCCAACTAACATGAAGTTAGAAGGTCTAGACAAGCACCTGCGTCTTATTGAAAGCTATAAGAAGCTTCATGCAGCAAGAGGGAAATTCGCTTTATAATTGAATGTTGTAAATTAGGGCGCAAAGCGCGCTCTAATTTACACATGATTGCAGGCCTAAGTAAGCTTTTGAGTAAACAGCTCTATTCGGTTCTTTAACCAGCTTAAAATCTACCCAAGTCCAAGCTAATTCAAATTTTGACGATGACCATTGTTGTATCAGTGACGACTTCTGTTGAGTAATTAGTCCCGATGAAGCGAGTTTCTTACATAGTTTATTTGATAATTCGGCCTTATTCTCAAGGAATGAAAACTTGTTGTTGAGCTCATCAAAATATACGGGGGAGCTGACCAATGCGAAATGGTCAAACAGTGTATCTCCAACAGCTAAGTCAAAAAATAAGTAGGGGCTATCATTTATATCACGCCAAAACAGTAGCATCTTCTCGACTTCCTCTACATCTCCAGGAAAATGCACTTTTTCCAAGTATTTTATAACCTCATCCTGATGCATAGAAATATATAGTTTTGTTGTGGCTGGCTTACGTTGCTGCATAAATGAGATATGTATGATGTGACCCGAAAGCGGTAAGTGTTTGAATAGTCTAGATAGCGTCAAACTTGCTTCTGAGTGATACTGTTGGCACAGACCCATAGAAAATACATATGGTTTATAGTGGCTAAGCTGTGCATTTTTCTCTGCGAGTTGTTCCGGATAACCAGGCTCTAAACAGTAATGTACACCGGGAGCTGTGACGGTTTCTGGTTTGTTTACCAGAATATTATCAAATTCAAGCCATAAAAATGGAGTAAATGAGTCAAGAGATTTCAATTTAGCATAGGTGCTTCGTAAATTTTCTATTAAAGGAAGCCAACGATTATCGATAAAGTTTGTACGTTTTTTAGGGGATTGGTGATCGATAGCGCAGAGTAAATCCAATCGACTTAATTCATGGCTAGCTAGATCTCTTATTTCTAAATAGTAGGATGAAAACAGCTGAGGAAAAAGGCTTGCAATTTCTTGCAAGCCTTCAGTTGTTCTTTTACCTAACAATTCGTGGAGAGATTCATCTAACACTCTGTTAAGTATAGTATTCACCGTATTACCAAATAATATTTGCGTTATCAGCTAAATTTTGCGAGATAATGTTAAGAGAGAATAATTCACGTACAAATTTCTCCTCATTACCTTTTATATCTCCAAACTGAGAGATCAACGAAAGTAGTTCATCTTTAACGTCTGCAGAAAGCTCCGCTTTGGTGTTGTTATACTCTACGCTGAAGTTTGATATATAGTCACTTGGAGATTGAATAAATTCACTGTGAGACGTTTCTTCATATGCTATCGAACGTAAGAAATTAAGTAATGCTACGACTTCAACTCCCTCGGTGATAGAAGCTTTACTGCTTGTTTTCTCACCCTCGAAGTGAGAAAGGTAGTCACTGATAAAATCTTCGTTGTTTAGTGCAGCAGAAAAGTTGCTTTTGATAAGTTGATTTTCTTCAGGTTGTTTGCAAAGTTTACTATTACCGCCAATAGTCAAGCATTCTTCGGTGATATCTTTGTTGTCAACATAACCATTCAATGATTTTATAGGGTTGTCCTGACTATTTAATCTGAAGTCTAAATCAATATTTAATCTGTTTAGATAGTCTATGAATGCATTGTTAGCCATTTTACTTTTCCTTAGGGTTTAATGTTATTTCTTTCATTGGTATACCAGGTATTCCACTGTTTATTAAAGTGAAATCTTTGAATCTTTCTGTCCATTTTATTTTATTTTCATTGTAATAATAATTTAGATTGTTATGGCAGCTCGCGCAATCAGACCCTTTATTTCTGATACTTTCAGAGACGGTCCACTGTGACTTGGGAATTTCACATTTGCTATTCACCTGAGCTAGAAAAGGCTCAAAAACCACACTTCTAACATTTTTGTCAAAGCGCTGGTATGACCCCGCGTTATCAATATGTGGATATTGTGAGCCAATCAGTTGGTAATGTTGTAATACAGAGTTTTGTTTTTTTAGTTTAGAGCGATACTGATCATTATATGTTGCAGCTAGAGTGGGGATCGGTTCATCTCGAATAAGAGGTGTCGGTCTATTGGCTGTATATATATTGGAACAGCTATATTCGTCCTGAGCAATGAAGCTATATTGAATCGTTTTTGGGGTTTCACTTTCAAGCGTATCAACCTGCTCAAATGTCAACCAAGTCCAAGTCGGTTTATCACCTACTAATAGGTTTGAACTGGTACCGACACCGATGTGCATGGCAACGAGACCGAGTGTTTGTTTTACTGCAAAACCATGTAACTTAATGTTTTCCATGGTGATGTATCTCAGTTTATCATCTTTGTTTGTGAGTATGCGCCAACCCAGTTTTAACGCAATCTGAGGTTGTTTAGCGGATGTGTTACCTTGCCCACAACTGCCCCACCTAAATGCGAAACCCGCAAGGTCTTTGAGAGCAGGGTTGTTATCAATTTCGTTCAGGTTTTCTTTGGTATCCCATAGTGCTTCCATCCATTTATCATTTACACGCTTTTCAAAAAATACAGGGTTGTTATTTTTATCTCTCAGGCCTAGCATTTTGATTTCGTCGCCATCTAGCTTTAACGACATATCTAAGTCTAAACAACCAGAGTCACATTGCCAGCTATCTGCTGTGGTAATATTTTTTAGAGTATCTTTACTTTCAACAGAAACGGGCGTGTTGAATTCCTTTAAATAGCCATTTGTGTAGTTGACTTCAGCAAGTGTTGCGGTATTAATCCAGTCAGCCCAAGCGGGTAGTGAAAGCTTGCCGAATTGTTTTTGTTGGTTAATCGCAATAAAAGTTTGCCATGAGTATTCGTATAAATGCTCAGGTGTAAGCGTAAAATTGGCAATCGCATTGTTCGTGGCCAAATCACATGAAACGTCCGCAGGAAGCAAAGTTGTTGATGCACTCGCAGCCCCTGAACAACCCAATGCTAACAGTAAGCATGTTCTAGTTATCATTCTTAATTTCCTATTTTAAATACTTGTTGATATATCCAAGTGCCCCTTGCAATTCAGCGACTTCTTTAGCACTTTGTAATTGTTCTTTACGAGCGGATTCTGTAGTACACAGCATACTTTTAAGTCGATAAGCTTCAGGTAAGTAAAACGTATCAAGTTTTTCATTTGCAATATTGATAGCAATATCTAACTGTTCTAAAGCCTCTTGAGTATCTTCTGCAAGCAGTAAGCATTCACCATACATTGTTCGTAGCCAAGCAACATGACCGATAGAGTCCGTTAACAGGTATGCATCTAAACCAGAACGAACGAGGGGAAGACCTTCAGATACATTGTGATCAAGACACATCAGCCAGCCTTTTATTACATTACCAATGGATAACCAAAGCGCGAATCCATGCTTCTCAGAAAGTGAAAGGACCTTTTCAGCGTAATACTCGGCTAGGTCGAGTCTTCTGGATATTACTCCAATGTAGGCATGACGGGCGTAAACGTGAACTTGATATGCGGGAATATCATCTAATTCTGTCAGTCTATCAGCTTTAATTCGCTGTTGATCAGAACGTTCGTAATCACCCATGAGCCAAGAAACACCGGCATGAATTGGCAGTGAGGATATTGCACAGTCAAATGGAAATGGGTAGCTTTTGAAGTATTCGTGGTGTTCTTCATAGTTATAAAGTGCCAATGCCTGAGTAAAGGTCTTGTCAGCCAATAGCAGATCACCTTTAGCCCATTCGATCCCGCCTTTTAAATGAAGAGCTGCTATTTCCAATGCTGCAGAATTTTGCTGCTTAGCCATTTCAAGTAGTTGCTGTATCGTGTTCAATCCTTCGATATGCTCGGCTTTAACGACTTGAATTAATGCAATACTCCAAAAAGCTGAATACAGCTCTGGGGGGTTGTTGAGCTCGCTACACAGTGCTCGGGAACGGTCAATATGTGGTGTGATACTGCTGTTTGCATATCCCAATGTGGTAGCCAAGTGCAGTGCTAGCGCATTTCTTATTAGAATTTCTGTGAGCTTGTTTTCGTAACTGCCTGTACATTGCGTGAGAGTATTAAGTGCGCAGGTATAATGTTGTATTGCAGAATTTATATCTGCCAACTGTGTACTTTTTTCTGCAGCGAGTTTCCAAAGCACTGTTGCATCAGTGTATTCAAGCGCCTTTTCATGATGAGTTGCTCTTAATGTATAATCTTCACTTTTGTATGAGTTTAGTGTTTGAGCAACCACTGAATGTAACAAACGTATGCTGGTTTGATTAACACTTTCATAAGCCGCATCCCTCACCAGCGCATGCTTAAAAATATAGCTATCGTTATCAACGCGGCGTTGGTGCACGATAAGATCGTTTGCTATCAGCTCATTTAAGTCGTTTTGTATCTGGTTTTCGCTTAAAGAAGATGCCGCAACGAGTAAATCATATTCAAACTCTCGGCCAATTGTGGCTGCTAGTTGGGCTGTTTCTTTGGCGTGACTAAGGCTATCTAGTTTTTGTTGTAATGACTCTCTTAAACTCGTAGGTACTTGGTCAAGTTTATCTGGTGCGAGGAAGTCAATCTCTCCGCCTTTATCTCCAACTAATGCCTTTTGTTTAAGCATGTTGACGAGTTCTTCAATAAATAGCGGGATCCCGTCTGTGCGACTGGTAAGTAATTTGAGAACTCGCTCTGACACTCGGCGGCCATCAAACAAGTTAATGATAAAATCTTCAGTGGCCTTCTCGGTTAGTTTTTTCAGGCAAACATCCACTAAGGTAAGGTCTTTCAACTGAGTTGGCACCGCTTGTCTTGAAGTGCTTAGTAAAACATCACCTGAAGCTAGCGCACCGACAAAGTGATGTAAAAACTCTAAGGTGGTGCTATCTGCCCAATGAATGTCTTCAATAATGTAAAGTTTAAACTTACTGAGCCCGTGACGGTTTGACAGTAACAATGCGCAAAGCCCTTTAAACAACACTTGCTTCTGCTCATCGGGAGAAAGTGTAGAAGGCGTAATTTCATCATCAAGTGAGATATTGAGCCAAACTAGCAACACAGGGATAGCTTGCACTAAATCGAGCTTACTATCCACGTTTGATAATACATAACTAAACACGGTATTGGCTGAATGAGCGTCAAGCTGTTCGGTGTTAAAGAGGTACTTGACCAACGTTAAAATTGGATACAAAGCATTATTTTGATGCTCTGGTAAACACTGGGCGACTAAATGCTGATATTGCGGTGCATTAGCACGAATTTCTTGCAGCAGCCGAGATTTACCTATGCCAGCTTCACCATGAATATGGGCGATGCGTGTTGCACCTTCGACTTCGTTATTAATGAGTGAAAGTGTCTGTTCAAGCTCAAGGTGACGACCTACAAGTTCATGATGGTTCTTTGTACCACGCATAAAGCCAAATGCTTCGATGCGACGTTCTCCTTGCAAGTTATAAACCGGCGTTAGTTCAAATAACGGGCCTATTTGTACTTGACCGTACAGATTAAATTCTGAAAAAGCATCAAGGAGTGAGCGTGACTCTGCACTACATAAGACTTGGCGCTCGCCAGCTTCACGGGAGAGTGCTGCTGCAATGTTTGCGTGATGACCTTCAGGTACGGCATTGGCGTAGGTAATAAATACACCAGTATGAATACCAATGTGAGCGTTAAGGGCGACTCTGTGGGCTTCTTGCATTAGTGCGTTACGTTTGCCAAGTTCGCTTATCATTTCAAGTGCGGTACGGGCAGACAATCGCGCGTCGTTATCGCTGCTAACAGGGTAGCCAAAATAAAACAAGCTGGTATCGGCGAGGTTACCCACGTGATAAGCGCCGTAACGAGTCGCGATATCAATAAAGTGATTGCGTTGAGATTTATAAACGGTGTCGATGACATCGAAGTCTTTATCTTGATTGTCGAGTGCTTTAACACTTAACCTTACCGCAAGAACGGTGAGCTGTTTGCGCTCAGTAAGCGCCGTATATTCTTGAATGGCACGATGGTTAGGATCGTCATCACGGATCATTACTGTGGTTTCGTCGTAACCATGTTGAGCTTTAACATCATTTAGCACACCAACAAGGTTCGATACGTTCATTCGTGCCAGTTCAGAGAATGCCTCGGTTGCGGTGATCACGCGCTCCAACGCGCTTTTATTGAGTACGCGTCTGAGAAGCCCAGCAAGAGGGTGGCCAAGTAGTGCGCTTGGAATTGGAATATGTACATCGCTTAATTGCTTGTGATAAATCGAGGCGACACTTGTGCCAGTTACCGCAGGCACGCCGGTTAAACATTCTAAAAATACCAAACCCCAGACATAGAGATCCGATTTGGCCGAGGCTGGCTCACCACGTAATTGTTCTGGTGCGCTGTAAGAAGGTGTGCCTAATGTTTCTTGCGTAAGTGTGATCGTTTCAAAGTCATGCTGGCGAGTTTCTTGTGCCAGCGTACCAATACCAAAATCAAGTATTTTGGCATAAGTCTTTGCACCAGACTGGCTAAGCATAATATTGGTTGGCTTTATGTCTCTGTGGATAATGCCTTGTTGATGAGCGTGAATGAGCGCGTCTAACACTTGCAACATGATGTCGGTTGCATACACTGAATCAATTGCACCATTTTGACTTAGATAGTCCCGTAGTGTTTGCCCTTCCACATACTCGAATACCCCGAACATTAAATTTTCATTTAATTGTCCTTTATCTAATAATCGTACGATATTTGGGTGATTTAATTGACTACAAAGCAAGGTTTCGCGATTGAAACGTTCCGCATATCTGTGTTTTTTCGTCGCTTCCAGTTGTGGTTCTAACGCCAAAAATTTTAGTGCAACGATTTGCCCAGTGTTTATTTGGCGTGCTTTGAAAACTTTACCGAATCCACCTTCTCCAATTTTTTCAAGTAGTTGGTATTTGTCAGACTGGAAAACATCGACAATATGGCTATCCGAAAATTGTGTCAGAGACATATGATTACTAATTCTTATTTTTTGTTAATGGTATAGGGTAATTGGAATGTAAATACATGTCTACCATCAAGATTTCAATTATTTAAAAAAATCAAATAGGTATGCGTTTTTTTGAACAATGTAACAGATTTGAGCAAATCTATGGTTTTCAGAAGCAAGAATTTTTTGTGAAAACGCTATTACATCTTGCTGTAATGTTGTGTAATTCTTTATTCTTCATGTTTTTGGCATAATCAGTGTGTAGTAACAGAAGTGTTATGGTAACTACTTAATATTTCAGATTTTTAATTGTCTTTGGTTTTATTAAATGAGATGTGCAACGTACCGTTTTTTGTGTTCAACAGATCTTACTTCATTACTACTAAATCGAAGTGATGACCTATTTTTTACGATTTTTACATCGACATATCTTTGTAAGCCGAAGTTTTATCAAAAAATTAGCAGATTATTTGTGCTTGACTACACTCATTAGAGAAACAGTTAGGAGACACCGGCTGAGCGCTTAAAAAGCCTCAGTCAAGCCGACGTTTAAGGATCTGTGGAGCTAATAATATCTATGGAAAAGCAGCAGTTAGCAAACAATACAAAGGTAGATTTCATTGACCCTCAGGTTGATGATTTATTAAAGCACTCAATTAGAACTCAGCTTCAATCACTTTTAAAAGCAAAACTTACCGTATGTGAACGTCAAAAGCTGTTGCAAAAGAGCTTTGTTGACGCAATAACATTGGTGTTAACAGATCTTAATACTGTTACACACCAAGAGTTGGTCAGTGCTTTTGAGACAATGTACGATAACGCAGTGCAATCTATGGCGATGGCAGAATTAAGCCAAGAGGTGCTCACTCATCAGTATATTTCCGCGACAGGGTTGATTATGTCACCCTATAACTGTAAGCATACAATAAAGGATGTTTACCGGATCAAGGGATATGCTCGCGGACTCGACAAAGCGATTCAAGGTCAGTTAAAAAATAAACCCTCAATTAATGTACTGTACCCTGCCTGTGGTCCTTTCGCACCTTTGTTACTACCTTTACTTAGCTACTACAAAGAGACTCAAACCATCAAACCGAGCCAAATTCAAGTGGCGCTTGTTGATATTCAACCCGGTGCAATTTTAACACTTAAACAGCTCGTCAGTGACTTGCAGCTTGAAGAGTACGTATCGCTCATTGAAGAGGCTGATGCGACCGTATTTGAGCCCCAAAATGCCATTGATCTTTTAGTGTTAGAAGCGATGCAACATGGCTTTACCAAAGAGGGCCAATTAAGTATTGCCAAACATTTAGTGAAATACTTATCCCTAGACGGTTGGATGATCCCGCAAAATGTGTCGGTAAAAGGCATGATGGTTGTTGGGGAAACTGAGTTTAACCAACAATGGAAAACTCAAGAATATAGTCATTCAAGCAATGTAGGTAATGAGGCGCAACAAGATCGAGTGGAATTAGGCGAAATCCTTAAGATCAATAAGTCTACTTTGTTAGAGATGCAAGAGCTTGAACTTGAAGATGGCATTAAAGTGATCCCTGCGAATCAAATTGTACTACCTACGGGCATTGAAGATATGGGCAAACGTATTTTTGCGGTATATGCCCACATAGAGACATTCGCGCAAGAAGAGGTTGGCCAATATGATTCTGGGATCACACACCCAAGGCCGGATACGAGCGTTTATATAGACCTCAAACCCAAAGACATTGAGCACACTCACTTTGTTGCTAGTAGCGGGGATACGGTTCAGTTCTACTATCAATTGACTGGGTTACCGGGTTTTGTGCCGGTAAAAGTACAGGGGATTGTATAATGCAAAAGTATGCGGTGTTTACGGGGAGTTGTCAGAGTTTATCGGCGATCCAATACCTCCAACAAACCAATAAATTAGCATGTGTAGTTTTAGTGGACGCTGAGCCAAATCCGGATTTAATGCAATTGCAGCAGCTATTGCATCAAGCGCAGATCCCCACTTTAAAGTATAACCAGTATGACGATACGACCCTTCTCGCGGATTTAGACAGACTAGGCGTTAACCGCGGTGTAATTTACCTATTTAGACATATTATAAAACAAAAGTTGATCAGCTATTTTGATGGCAGCCTAGTCAATATTCATCCTAGTCCTCTACCTGAATATCGAGGGCCTTTTCCCCTTTATTGGCAAATTAGAAACGGTGAACAAGCCACTAAGCTTACGTTGCACCGTGTTACATCAGAAGTAGATAGCGGAGATATCGCTATCGATATTGACCTTGCTATTCATCCTTTCGATACGATTAGCATAGTAAATCAAAAAGTATCGCAAACTTTACCTCATTTACTCGACACATTTTGTCAATTGGTAGAGCAAGAAGCTATTACTTGGCGTGAGCAAGACACATGCTTTGAGCATTTTGCACCTATGATCGAACCGCAGCAGCTGACTATTAACTGGTGTAAACAGCCTACTTTAGAAGTAGTGAACATGTGCCGAGCTGGCAATGTAGATGTTGGCTGTGCCACCTTTCGTCTAAGAGAAGAGATGTTTCAAGTGTTACAAGCGAGTGAGGTTGAGTGTGATATCAAGGGTGTGCAAGCAGGTACTGTTATTCAACTAAGCCGAAGAGAAGGCTTAGTTATTAAAACGCTGGATGGTGCTGTGTGTTTGGACGTTATTGGTACACAGCAAGGACTCTTTAATGGTTATAGATTTGCTGTGCTTTTTGGGCTAGATGCAGGCTTTTCTTTGATCTAGCTAAGTTGGCTTCACAGTCAACAAGTTAATGATAAAAATAATATTAAAAATGGTGAGCAAAGTCGCATGAAAGGAAATAGAAGTTGGGCTGTTATCGTAATTCCATGTGTGCGGTGCTCTGGATAACACTTCAGATGCGAGATAACAAATGAAGATAAAGATAGAACTTACCAATAATTATGGCTATGACCTAGCTACATATCCATATAACGATGGCGCCTTGCCTAGCCCTGAATCGGCCCAAACCATCGGCAAGCTTGAAGGGAAAGGAGAGTTAATAGTAGAGCGTGGACAGTCAGCAATCTTAACAGTTCCAGGAATGGGGAGTCTGTTGGTGCAGTTTTTAGGTGAGCAGCGATTGTCTGAATACCACGATAAATTTTGCGAGCACCCAGATGAATTCGATCAGTGCGAACAAATGGTATTGGTTCGTTATAAAACTTCAGAATTATACTGGCGTTTTTCGTCCGATGTCGAAGAAGCCTTTGTCCAGCTTGGTGTAAATGATGTTGGAACTGTTTGTCTTGGCAAAACCTCTGTAGGTCATGTACGACAAATTGCTTTACCAGAATTGTTTATCCCACCTTCCTTTTCTGCTAACCCCTTGAGTACAGGAGAAGAAGAAACTGAGTGAGGAATGTAGTATTTATAACGTTACAAAAACCACAGAGAATTAGAGAAAAGTAATAAGTGGCACCTGAGTGTATTTATAGAAGTCCGACCGTCACGAATTAGTAAGTAAAAACTTAATAAGGACCAATAACATGTCTGCAGATTCATATATCGGAACCATGAAACCGTTTGGTGGCAGTTTTGCCATTCGTAACTGGGCAATTTGTTTGGGGCAATTAATGGCAGTTAGTCAAAACACAGCATTATTTTCCCTTCTCGGCGATTTATATGGTGGTGACGCTCGCACTACCTTTGGTATACCTGACTTAAGAGGTCGTAGCCCTGTAGGTATGGGGGTTATGCCAGGAGGTAGAGACTATAGACTAGGTCTGCGCTTTGGTTTAGAAAACATTGCGTTGAACTCGTTACAGTTGCCAAAACATACGCATGCTGCCGCGTTTGTGCCTACTGGTGGCGGTTCGTCAGTAACAGGCTCTTTACAGGCGGCAACCGACGAGGCCAATACATCAGCACCAGACCAAACAAGTTATTTGGCTAAAAGTACCGCGAACCCAATGTACTACAAGAAAACGGGTTTTGCACCAGACCCCACTTTAGTGGATATAGCGGGATTAAGTATTGATGGTGGCGGTTCTAGTGGAGGCTCTGTCGTAGTTAGTGATACTGGCGCTTCAGAGAGCTTTAGCATCATTAACCCGTTGCAAGTTGTGAACTGGCAGATTGTATTAGATGGTATCTACCCATCTCGTAGTTAGTTACTTAACTACACGGCAGGTTTGGCTATTAAATTGGCCGAATCTGCGCTTTGATTAATTACTAAAAGAGCGATTTGATTTGTTGGAAGTTAATCATCTCAGAAACACCAGAAAAACTTGGCGAGTTACAACAGAACAAATCAAAGAGTTTTTTGATTTACCACTGCTAAACGTACCGACGTATGTCAATTGGAGTGAAACATGAAGTTGAATAAAATTACCTGCATGTTGCAAGGTTTGGGTCTTGTTACCGCGGCATGCTCTAGTTTTGCTGTATACGCAGACGCCATAGATTATGTTAATCAATCAAGCTCATCGGGTTTGAGTGAAGTGAGCCTTACGGTTAACGCTATAGAGTATTTGTTTGATGCAGGGGTTCCTAATGCATATACTGCAGATAGCGGCATGGGGATTAGTAACGGTTTAGGCGCCTATTCAAGCAACCTAGTCAATGCTTCTCCAACCGCGACAGAGACTGGTTATGTTGTTTACAGCAGCAGTAACAGTAATAATTTTAGCCTAGACTCCTTTGTTATTTTGCGTAATACCTCGACGGGAGATAGTAGCACAATAACTCATCAGGTAACGATTGAAGGGTATGATGACAGTACTTCAAGCGCTTCTGTTACGGCCACAATTGATGTACCCGGAGGTGCGCTTAATACCACGTTTACAATGACTAAAGGCTCTGAGTATAGTGGCTCTGGGTGGGATTCAATCGACAGAGTGGTATTTAAGTTTCAAAATAAATCTTCGAGCAATTATGATACGAGATTTGCTTTTAATACGGTCAATGTTACCCCTATTACTAACTCTGCACCTACCGATATTTCACTCACTGCAACATCAATAGCGCAATCTGCAACTGGGGTGTCTGCAACAGTTGGGACAGCATCAACCACTGACGCAGATGGTGGAGATAGCCACACTTATAGCCTAGTAACTAACGGCGCCAGTGCTAACGGCAGCTGTACGTCAACGGGTGATGACGATAATGCCAGTTTTCAGTTTTCTAGCAGTACCTTACAGACTCAATCTTCGCTGTCAGCGGGGTCTTATAACATTTGTATCCAAACAAATGATGGTACGACAACCTTTCAAAAAACACAGAGCATTACAGTTACCGACGATGTGGCACCTAGCGCACCTTCCACACCAGATCTAGATGCAGCATCTGATACGGGTTCATCAAATACAGATAATACAACGAGTGATACCACCCCCACATTTAGTGGTACGGCTGAAAGTGGGTCAACAGTCACATTGTATAGCGATCAGGTAGACAGTGGAACTACTGCGATAGGTTCAGGCACTGCAACTGGTGGTAATTGGCAAATAACTACCAGTACACTGAGTGCGGGAACGCATGCTATCAGTGCAAAAGCAACCGACAGCAGTAACAATATCAGTAGTAGCTCTAGTTCCTTGAGTGTAAGCATTGACTCGACTGCGCCAGTTGTTAGCGAAGTAACCGCTGTGACTACGCCAGGTAACGATACAACGCCAAACTATACGTTTACCACCAATGAAACTGGCACACTTGCTGTTGGTGGAAGCTGTGGCACGTCTACATCAACAACAATTAGCAGTACAGGCAACAATACGATTACGTTAACGCAAACCGATAACAGCACGCCGCTTGTTGCTGGTACATACAGTAATTGTACGGTTACTGTAACGGATACTGCAGGTAATGCAAATACACCGTTGGCGATAAGCGCCTTTACAATTGATAACACAGCGCCTTCGTTTGATAGCGCAAATTCGACGCCAAATGATGACGCTACCGGTGTAGTAAGTAGCAATGACATTGTGATCGATTTTAGTGAAACTATCGTGTTGGGAACCGGTAGTATTACGATTCGTGACGTCAGCGGTAGTAGTGATTTTGAAGTTTTTGATGTAGCAACAGAAAGTGATGGTACCACCACCAGTCCTGGTGCGGGCCGCATCGGTATTACAAACGATAAAATTTATATAAATCCAACCAGTGATCTGACGGGCAACCGTAATTATTCAATTCGAGTTGATTCAACGGCGGTTGATGACACCGCAGGTAACAGTTTTGCGGGGATCAGTGACGATACGACATTTAATTTCTCAACGGCCAACACCGCTCCTGCAGTTGATTTAGATTCAACGAGTGGTAGTGACGATAGCAGTGTATCATTCTCTGAAGGTGGTGGTGCGGTAAACATTGCAGCGAATGCTGCTGTGACAGAAACTGATGGCGACACGATAACAACCATTACCGTAAGTCTCACGAACGATCAAGATGGTGCATCCGAAGGTTTGAATATTAGTGCATCTGCCCAAGATGCATTGACGGGAGTTTCGGGCTCTTCAGATATTACGTTACAAGATACAATTTCTATAACTGGTGCAACGGCCTCAGCGTCAGAAGTGCAAACCTTCCTACAGGCAATCACTTACAACAATACTTCCAGTACGCCCAACGAAACCGCAAGAACTGTCACTGTCGTGATAAATGATGGCACAGATAATAGTACCTCTCGCACAGCTACTATTTCCGTGAGTAATGTCACTGCAGCAAGCAGTACCGCAGCTAGTTTTGATACTACGAGCGGAACGAATTTATCTCCAGCAATTACCTTCACTAGTGACGATGAAACACTGTCTATTGCTGATACTAGCCACATTGCTGGTTCAACTGCGGATGGGGGCGCGGGAACTGATACCTTATTTGTAGTGACTGGCTCTAATTTAGCTAACTTTACGTCATTAACTAATTTCGAGACATTAACCCCTGATAATGACGGTTCTTTAACGCTTACTGAAACACAGCATGACGCATTTACTACCATTAATGGTTCAGGTACAAACCAGTTTACAATATCTAGTGCTGATGGAGATCAAACCCTAACCGGTGATAGCGATATTGAAACCTATGTGTTAGGTGCTGCAATGAACTTCACCATGGCAGTAGCATCACAGAATGTCACTGGTAGTAGTGACGACGATACAGTTAATGTTGCTGGGTTTACTGCTACAGGTACGCTTTCTGGTGGATCCGGCACCGATACGTTACAGGCTGACTCAGGCGCTAATATTAGCGGGGCATCACTAAGCGGCTTTGAATCATTAACTCTAAGCGATAATGCATCAGTCACTATGACTGAAGCACAACATGATAGTTTTACAACGGTGACCGCTGCGGGAACTGAGAGCGTCACTATCAGCGATAGTGCCGATGGTTTAACTGGTAATAGTGCGATTGAAACTTATATACTTTCAGCGGCTAACACCTTTACGCTCGGGGCTGCGGGGCAAAGCGTAACAGGAAGCAGTGGTAATGACACAATAAATGTCGGTACATATACTGCTACAGGTACTCTAGCTGGAGGCAGTGGTACAGATACGCTTTCAATCAGTAATGGCGGAAGTATCGCAGGGGCGACAGTGAGTGGTTTTGAGAACCTTTCTGTAGCCACTGATGGATCTGCCACGATATCAGTATCTCAGTTGTCGTCGTTTACAGGCACGGTGTCAGGCGATGGCACTAATTCTCTAACTATTTCTGGCGATGGTGATATTACAACGGTTTCTGCGCTTGAAAATTATACCTTATCCGATGATTCAACCAATTCAAGAACGGTGACCATTAGCAGTGCAAGTCATTCTGTTACTGGTACTTCAACTTCAGACGCAATTACCTTCGATTTAGGTTCACTTACCTACACAGGTACTATTACGGGCGAAAATACGACTGCAGATACGCTATCTTTGAGTTCTGGCGCAGATATAACAGGTGCAAGTATTAATGCAGTTAGTAATCTGACACTGGCTTCTGGCGCATCTGTTTCCATGACTGCAACTCAACATGAAAGCTTTACTGGTAATATTTCAGCGGCTGGAACAGAAACTATCAATATTTCTGGTGACGGGGATATCACGACTTTCTCTTCGGTTGAAGTTTATAGTGTTGGCGACGATTCTAGCAATACTAGGACTATTACCATCAGTAACGGTACCACAGATGTTTCAGCAACGTCGAACGATGATGCTGTAACGTTTAACATTGGTGGTAGTACCTATACTGGTGATTTAACAGGCGACTCTGACGTGGCCGACTTGGTTTTAGCATCAGATGGTGCGGACGTTACTGGAGGCGGGTTCTTTAATATAGGGAATCTCAGTCTATCAAGTGGTGCAACTGTCGCGATTGATGCTGCCAACCTGAGCGATTTTGCGACCGCTATTTCTGGCGCTGCGGGCAGTGAGACATTAAAACTCATGGATGGTGGAACATTTGATTTCTCAACCACCTCGGTTTCTGCCGTTGAAGGCATTGCAATTGGTACAAATAACGCAGCAACGATCACACTTACTGATAACTTTAATGCCGACGGTCAAACTGTGTCGGTTACAAATGCCAGCGGCAGTGCAATCACGTCAGACTTAGTCATAGACGCTTCTGCTTTTTCTAGTGATGTGCTAGAAATAACGGCAACAGATTTGAATGGTTCAGACACCATGACTGGTGGTAGTGGTGCGGATACTCTGCGTCCAGGTGGTGGTACAGATACCATGACGGGTAATGATGGCAATGACAATTTTGAGGGCGCAGCAAGCGATCTCAATGGTGATACGATTGCCGATCTTGCAGTCGGTGACACGATAACAATAACAGGGGTTACGGGGCTATCTACCAGCAACGTGCGGTTTAACGGTTCGAGTACACTAGAAGTTGATACTGATGCAACCGATTTTTCAGGCGTAGAAGTATCACTATCGCTTACAAACTCCCCTAGTAGTGATCTCGCATATACCGTAGCTGACTCTGGTAGTGACACATTGATCACATTTGAAGCTGCTAATGAAGAGCCAGTATTTACAAGCCTCAATGGTGGTAATACCTTTACTGAAAATGGCACTTCGATTGCTATAGATAGTGATGTAACCATTGCAGATACTGAACTTGACGCACTTAATAGTGGGAACGGTAACTATGATGGTGCGTCGCTAACAATCTCACGTTCAGGTGGTGCTAATAGTGAAGATGTCTTTAGTAACACAGGGCTACTAGGTACACTGACTCAGGGAGGCGCGCTGAGTTACAATAGTACAGAAGTCGGTACAGTTACCACTAACTCTGCAGGCACACTCGTACTCACTTTCAACAGCAGTGCTACTTCCGCGCTAGTTGATAATGTGTTGCAATCAATTGGCTACAGTAACAGCTCTGAGGATCCAAGCTCGTCAGTAACACTCAACTATACTTTTAATGATGGAACAGTAGACAGTACTGGTACAAATCAGGCCGCAGTTACTATTACTCCCGTAAATGATGCTCCTACCGATATTACATTGACAGCTACAAGCATAGATCAATCGAATACCGGCACTGCTGCGACCGTGGCGACAGCCAGTACCACAGATGTGGAAAGTGGCGATAGTCATACCTATAGCTTGGTTACGGCTGGCAGTAGCGATGGTGGTACATGTAGCGCAAATACGGGTAACGGCAGTTTCCAATTTTCAGGAGCTACGTTACAAACGCAAGCATCAACATCTCCGGGTGACTATGTTATTTGTATTCAAACGAGTGATGGAACCGCAAGTTATCAAGAGTCATTCACGATAACAGTCAACGATGACGTGGCCCCAAATGCGCCATCGACACCAGACTTGGATGCGGCTTCAGACTCTGGGGCTTCAAGCTCAGACAATATTACCAATGACACCACACCAACCTTCAGTGGTACTGCTGAGAGCGGGGCGACGGTTAAATTATATAGTGATCAGGTAGGCGGAGGTACCACGGTCATTGGTACTGGCACAGCAACGGGTGGTAATTGGCAAATTACAACGGATCCGTTGACTGCTGGGTTATCACATGCGATTTTTGCGACCGCTACGGATGCGAGCACGAACGTAAGTAGTAGCTCTAGTTCTTTAAGCGTAACGATCGATAATACAGCCCCTACCGCGCCAAGCACGCCAGATCTGACCGCTGGGAGTGATACCGGCTCCTCAAATGCAGATAACATTACTAATGATACAACGCCCACATTCACAGGAAGTGCATCTACGGGCGACACAGTGACACTCATTTCTGATCTTGATGGCGTTGTTGGTTCAGCCACAGCTGCGGGAGGTGCATGGACTATTACTCCTAGTTCGGCGATGACCAGTGGTACGCACGCAATCACAGCGCGATCAACGGACACCGCCGGTAATATTGCCAATAGCAATAGCTTATCAATGGTCATTGATACGAGTGTTTCAGTGCCTAGTATTACAACTCCAATTGAGGGAGATGGTCAAATTAATGCCGCTGAAGACAATGATGTCTTGATTGCTGGCTCTGGTGCCGATGCTAACGTGACTGTTAGCGTGAGTATTACTGACGGTTCAGCAACGCTGAGTCAAAATGTGACTTCCGATGGTAGCGGAAACTGGACTATCAGTGGCAGTGAGTTCAATGTTAGTGGATTTAGTAATGGCGAATTAACTGTATCGGCGACGCAAACAGATTCAGCAGGAAATATATCTGGTGCAGCAAGTACGACTGTTACACTCGATAATACAGCACCTTCTGCACCGACAATTACGACACCAATTGAAGGTGATGGCCGAGTAAATGCGGCGGAAGATAATGATGTGTTGATTGTAGGAACGGGCGCCGAGGCGGGTAATAGTGTAACTGTTACTATTCATGACGGTGCAAATAGTTTTAATCGAACGGTCACTGCGAACAGCTCAGGGGATTGGACTATAAGTGGCTCGGAATTTGATGTCAGTACGTTTAACAATGGCACATTGACGGTCTCAGCTACTCAAAGTGACGCAGCAGGTAATACCTCAAGTGCAGCTAGCACCACGATCACTTTGGATAACTCAGCACCTTCAGCACCTGCGATCACAACGCCTATAGAAGGCGATGATTTAATAAATGCGTCAGAAGATGATGATGTTTTGATAGTAGGAACGGGAGCGGAAGCTGGAAATAGCGTAGTTGTCACTATCAATGATGGTGCGAATAGTTTGGATCGTACTGTCACTGCTGATAGTTCCGGCGAATGGACAATAAGTGGCTCAGAATTTGATGTTAGCACGTTTAACAATGGCACGTTGACGGTAACGGCATCGCAAAGTGATGCTGCAGGCAATACCTCAAGCGCAGCGAGCACGACAGTCACGCTAGACAACTCCGCACCAAGTGGGATTTCAGCTGCGATTGACCAAGATTTAATCAATGCAGGTAATGAAACTGCATTTAGCTTCACATTAACGGGCTTGGAATCAGCGGGTAGTTTTACTTATGAAATCTCAGACGGTAGCAGTTCAGTAACTAGCTCAAGTGCAGTATCTATAACGGGTACTACCCACCAAGAGACTGGAATTAATGTCACCTCATTAAACGAAGGAACATTGACGTTATCTGTTACTGTAACTGATAACGCTGGGAATGAATCGAGTGCAGTAACTGACACAGTCACTAAAAAGTATAACGTTGCGCCGGTGCTTTCTGGTACACCGGCAACGAGCGTCAATGAAGATAGTGAATATGACTTCACGCCGACCTTGACTGACTCTGACACTGGCGATACTCATACCTTTAGCATTACGAATAAGCCAAGTTGGGCAACGTTTGATACGCAAACTGGTAAACTTTCAGGTACTCCAGATGACTCTCATGTTGGCACGACTTCTAATATTGAAATTTCGGTGAGCGATGGTACGGATAGCGATACACTCACCGCATTTAATATTGAAGTTGTTAATACCAATGATGCACCAACTGGGCAAAGTACTAGCTTCACTATAGATGAAGGCGCAACACTAACGCGGGACTTTAATAATGGTCTACTGTCGCTTGCGAGTGACGATGATCTTGATTCCAACGACAGTCTAACGATAGTGAAAGACACAGATCCGCAATACGGTACGTTAACTCTCAACACCGACGGTAGTTTTAGCTATGTTCATGGGGGGAGTGAAAATCATACCGATAGCTTCACCTATCATGTTGAAGACAGCGCTAATGCCAGCTCGCCGGTGTACACCGTAACAATCAATATGAATGCAATTGAAGATGCACCAACCGCTGTAAACGATACGCTGACTACGCTTGAAGATGCTTCTAACTCGGTGAATGTGCTTACCAATGATAGTGACCCTGAAAACAATATGGTTGCTTCATCGGTTACGATTAAAACTCAGCCGACTAAGGGGCAGTTAAGCGTTAATAATGGAGTAGTGACCTTTACACCAACTGCCAATGCCAATGGTTCGGATTCATTTACTTATACGGTTAAAGATTCGACTCAGGCTGAATCAAATGAGGCAACGGTTAGTATTACTATAACGCCGGTAAATGACTTACCAGTCGCGGCTAACTTTACACCGAATATCGATGAAGACACGCCAACATCTGCATTGGCGATTAGGACAAATGCAACGGATGTCGAAGATACCAACCCAACAGGGGCTATTGCACTTGAGTCTCAGCCAAGTAAAGGTCAAGCGGCAATAGACTTGAATAATGGCACCATTACTTATACGCCAAATGCCAATGAGACGGGGAGTGATAGCTTTACTTACTCGATTCTTGACAGTGAAGGTGGTAAGTCAAATATTGCCACGATTTCCGTTAATATTGGTGCTGTAAACGACCGACCTGTGGCAGGAAATGACACGGTAACAACAAACGAAGATACTGCAACGACATTGGCAATTCTTGCAAATGACTCTGATGTTGAGGATCAAGGTTTTGATGGTTCGGATGTTGCGCTTGAAGATAAAGGCGATGGTGCAGGCAACTACGATCTCGCTACCGTTACGGTTGGTTCTGATGGTGTGCTCGCTATCACACCAAAACAAGATCAAAATGGTACATTGACCTTCACTTACACCATCGAAGATAGTGAAGGGCTGCGTTCTGACCCTGCAACGGTTACCGTTAATATCACAGCCGTTAATGATGCGCCAGTTGCTGTTAACAACACGGCTCAATTACTTGAGGATGGCAACATAGAAATCAACGTATTGGGTAATGACACGGACGTAGATAGTCAGCTCAATGCCGCAAGTGTTGCAATTGTTAGCCAGCCTCAAGGCGGTTCGCTGCAAATACTAACGACAGGTAATATTGTTTATACGCCGAATGCTAATTTCTTCGGAAATGACAGCTTTACTTATACGGTACAAGATGCCGAAGGTTTAGTGTCGAATGCAGCGACAGTCAATATTACAGTGACATCAGTAAATGATGCGCCGGTTATTTCTGGAGTTCCAGCGACGTCTGTCAATGAAGATGTTGCATACAACTTTACTCCTTCGGCATCGGATACCGACGGTGATAGCTTAACATTCAGTGTGGCGAACCTGCCAGTATGGGCAAGTTTCAACGATACAACAGGCGCGATCACTGGCACGCCAAGTGAAGGACAAGACGGTACATATAGCGGCATCGTAATTACGGTGTCGGATGGCCAAGCTGAAGCATCTTTGCCTGCGTTTAGCATAGTGGTGAATGCTGTGAATGACGCACCAATTATCTCAGGTACACCATCAACTACTGTCAAACAAGACGAAGCATACAGCTTTACGCCGACAGCATCCGATGTGGATTCTCAAGCATTGACGTTCTCTGTGACCAACCTACCAGCTTGGGCAAGCTTCGATACTTCCTCAGGTAATTTAGCAGGTACGCCGACTAGAGATGATGTGGGCACTTACAGTAATATCATCGTCAGTGTCAGTGATGGTGCATTACAAGCAAGCTTACCGGCATTTGAGATTGACGTTGAGCCGGTTAACGCCGCGCCTGTAGCAAACAACATGCAAAGAACGGTACTTGAAGATGGCACGACAAGCTTCTCAGCAGAGGTGAACGATCCAGACGGTGATGCATTGACCATGGAGTTAGTGTCGCAGCCACAAAATGGGGTAGTTCAAATTCAAGGTACTGTGTTTAGCTATACACCATTGCCGAACTTTAATGGCTCTGATGTATTTACTTACACCGTGTCAGACGGTGAATTTAAGTCAAATACGGCTTCTGTTGCGATGACGGTAACGTCCGTAAATGATGCACCTATTGCTGTTGATGACAGCTTTGCCTTTGATGCTGTGGCTTCTAATCAGTATGTGCTTCCTGTATTAAGCAATGACAGTGACCCAGATGGCGGAACGCTCAGAATTATCGGCGCTAAAGCCTCAATTGGCTCTGCGTTCATAGCCAATAACACCTTGACTTACCAAGCTGTGCAAAACGCACAAGTACCAATAGTCGTTACTTATTTGATTGAAGATGATAGTAAAGCGAGGGCAAAGGCAAATGCTAGTATCACGATTAATGGTACGGGCACGGGCAATGCGCCATCCATTACTGCACCGAGTGACTTAACCGTGAACGCAACAGGCTTATTCACCAAAGTGGATCTTGGTACTGCGGTCGCATCAGATAGCTCAGGGAACCCACTACCGGTATCTTTAGTCAGAGGAATTCCTATCTTTGCGCCTGGTAAACACATCGTTTATTGGCAGGCAACGGATAGTCAAGGACAACAAGCCACTGCGAGTCAGAGTCTTAACGTCAACCCTCTGGTGTCACTGCAAAAAGATAGTCGAGTTGCAGAAGATCGCAGTCACTCCGTTAAGGTGTATCTAAATGGCCCTGCACCAAGTTACCCAGTAACCGTACCTTATACCGTTTCGGGCTCAGCGGATAGCAGTGATCATGACTTACAGTCGGGTGAAGTAGTAATAAACTCGGGCACGAGTGCTAACATCAGCTTTAATATATTTGCTGATGGTATAAGCGAAGATAACGAAACCATTGTGATCTCCCTGAGTGACTCAGTAAACAGAGGCGCGAAATCTACTTCAACAGTAACAATTGTTGAGCAGAATGTGGCACCAAGTTTATCGGCAGTTGTGCAGCAAAGTGGTGAAGAGCGTAGCTTAATTACCGCCTCTAATGAAGTGGTTACCATAGAAGCTTTAGTCGCTGATCCTAACCCGAATGATCTTGTGAGTGTGAGCTGGCAGCCGGATGCGGCGTTAGTCAATACATCGAATGATCCATTTATCTTTGAATTTAACCCTGCCAATGTCCCGGCGGGTATTTATAAAGTAAGGGTTACGGCTGAAGATAATGCGATACCAAGTCTGTCAACATCTCGCAATGTCTTTATAGAAGTTGTTGACTCTTTAGCACCGTTGACCGGAGAGGATAGTGACGGTGATTTAATTCCGGATGATCAAGAAGGCTATGCCGATGAGGATGAAGATGGTATTCCTGATTTCATGGATGCGATCACTGATTGTAATGTGGTGCAAGAACAAGCGTTAGAATCTAGCCAGTTCTTGGTTGAAGGTGACCCAGGTGTATGTTTGCGTAAAGGCGCCACTGTGCCACAAAATAATACGGGTGGTCTACAGCTGTTGGAAACAGAGCTGCCTTCAGATCCAAATGCCAATAATGCAGGTGGTTTGTTCGACTTTATTGCGACGGGGTTACCACAACCCGGTGATGTATATAGTATCGTTTTACCACAACGCAAACCTATTCCACTTAATGCGGTTTATCGCAAATTAATTGGCGGTGAGTGGCAAGACTTTGTGATTGGAGAAGGTAACGAGTTGCTCTCAACTCAAGGTGAGCCAGGTTTCTGTCCTCCTCCAGGAGCCAACGAATGGACCGCAGGCCTTAGCGATGGTGATTGGTGTGTGCAACTACGTATTGTTGATGGGGGTCCAAATGATGATGATGGTATTGCCAATGGCAGTATTGTCGACCCTGGTGGAATCGCAGTACCAATCTCAAATAACGCACAACCTGTCGCTAACGCTGATAGTGTGACAATTGTCTCTGGTCAAACAATTATAATTGATGTGCTCGAAAACGATACGGACAGTGACAATGATACACTTACCATAACGGGTGCGAGTGTCGATTTCGGTGTTGTTAGTATCGAAAATAATCAATTGAACTATACGCCACCAGCTGCATATATAGGCAATGCGACTATTCAATATAGTGTGACTGATGGACAGGGCGGATCAAGCAATAGTACTGCGACAGTTTCTATTATCGCCAATCAACCACCGCAAGTGTCGAATGACACCGCAACCTCAAATGGTGCGCAAATCATTATCGATGTACTTGCAAATGATAGTGACCCTGAAGGTGGAATGTTAAGCATTGTTTCTGCAACTGCAAGCCAAGGTACAGTGGCCATTAATATTGATGGTACGCTGAGTTACACACCAAAAGTTGGGTTTGAAGGTGTTGATACAATTAACTATGTTGTTAAAGATGAGTTTGGCGCTATGGCTGAGGGCCAGGTAAGCGTCACGGTATCAGTTAAACAAGTTACATCCATAACTAATAAGTCCTCAGGGACTATGGGAGGCATGTTGTTACTATTAATCAGCGCGCTGGTACTGCGCCGTAAAAAATCACTTTTACCCGCTTTTGCATTGGTGAGTACGAGTTGTTTATTAAGCACACAAGCACAGGCGAGCAATTGGCAAGTGGAGGCAACGCTCGGACAATCTACAGCAGATAGTGAAATTAACGCTTCAGACTTAAACATCGTCAACTTAGATGAAGACAGCAGTAGTTGGTCAATAGGGGCGTTTTATGAATTAGTCCCTAATTGGCAAGTAGGACTTCGCTACATTGACCTTGGTCAGGGAAGCGTAGAGTTTACAGGCTTGAGTACAGATCCTGAGCAAAGCCAAATGGCTTTGGCGCGAGTTGCCCCGGTTTTGCCTGAAGGTCCTGCATTACAATTCAACTACTCAAAATCATTTGCAGATAAGTTTGTTGGTAAAATGTTCTTGGGTGCGTTTAATTGGGATTACAAGATTAACAGCGTTCGGGATGGTCGATTTTCCACTCGTTACGAAGACAGCGGTACTAGCGGTTACATAGGCGGTGGTGTTCATTATCAACTCAGTGAAGCTTTGACATTAGGAGTAGATTTTAGCCACTATTTCATTTCTGCAAATGATGTAAACGACTTAGCACTGAATTTGAGCTATCGTTTTTAAGTTTAACTACAAGTTTTAGCATTAAAAAGGCCTCAACTACATGTTGAGGCCTTTTTATATTGGACGCCACCCGGTGCCAGTGTGTTTTATGATGGAGACATTTTGATGCGAGGCAAGCTTCTTCAATAACTTATTGGAAATCTTCATCTGCTTTTAATCGGAAAGTACAATTGGAAAGTACATATGAGGGATGGGATAAACATTAAAGAAAAAGCTCTCTTGCGAGAGCTTTGGGCTATGTTTACTCTTAATTAGTTTTTTAAAATAACTTTTAGAAGAGGGGGGAAAGTTATTGAAATTAACTAGTTAAGAGTAATTTGGAACTTTTCAGATTGTTTTTCCTGAATGGCATTTATTCGACTGCCGGATTTAAATTTGGTATCGATAGCGCCTTTTCGGGTACGGAACAATGTTACAGTCGTGTCGCATGGCTTTGTTTTATCCAGTGCGTCATCATCAAAGCCTGTTAATTCACTCAATAGAATTTTATATTGCCCACCAGACTCTAATATTTCAGATTCGAAGCTTATAAGGCTTGAGTCGCCAGTCGTCTTTGTACAAAACGATTTAAATTCGAGAAAAAGCTTGGTATTGATGTCGCTTTCCTCTCTCCACTCGACCAAAATGTCATCATTACGGTTAAATTGTTCAGAAACTGGAGCGTAAAGTTTTATTGGTGCAGGAAGTTTCACTCTAGAGGTTAATTTTTCATTCTCTTTATCACGAATGAACTCAAGTGTTAGCTCAGAATTTTTTGCAGTTGCTGTAAAGTAACCTTGATAATCGACATCGAATAGGTCGTGATCTTTTACCAATATCTTCCTTTCATTACCGAGTGTTGCTCTAACACTATCACCATCAGAAAGGATGACGTTCGCACCAGAACTACTATTTAAATTGAACTCAGTAACAACTCGGGAGCCTTCACCATTTGAAGTAACACGAATATCCGCCCAAATCCCTTCTGTTTTTACTACATCTGATTGTGTTGATTCAGTTGAACAACCAATTAGTGATGCTAAAGCAATGCAGCTCGATAAAACGCTGGCTCGTTTCACGAATATTTCCTTTTCTTCAATATGTGCAAAAAGAGTGTAGCGCTATTTTAATGTTTCTAGAATAGGGTTTAACAATTTATAACAATTTATAACAATTTGCTTTTTAAATGCATGAAGCACTACGTAAGTGGATATCTAAAAGAAATTATGTAAAGGAGACGTCCATGTCTCTAGTAAACGCCGATATACTATGTCGCAATTGTGTACGTAAAAAGGATGAGGCTGCAAATGATACGACTTAAATCAAATGAGTTGGCTTAATTCAGTATCGGGATGTAAAACAGCTCAGTTGCGTTAATAGTAACGACATAAACACATCATTTCTCTGTTACATTATTTGTACATATTATGGGTTCATTCAACTCATAATAAGGAAAGTGAACGTGAAAGACACCTGTAAACTTGTTGGTTTGATTTTGATTGGTATTACCACACTAAGTGTTAATGCCGGAGAGACAACACTTAAGTTATCAAAACCAAGCGGCCTGCCCTCACCGGTGGAGTCTGCTCGCTCAATAAATATTGGCTCAGTAGCCGACAATTTGTTTTCTGATCTGAGGAGCTTTGAGCTAGAAACTGAATCGGGTATGCGTCGTGATATTGCAGGCATGAGTAAAGTGAAAAGTATTTATGCGATAGACGTTGATGCCAAGCGAGTGTCAGTAACCTTTTCGGGAACAACTAACTACAAAGTAAAGTTGACGCTCAAGAATATAAACTTATATGCCAAGGTCAAATTTTCCGGCATTGATATCCTTTGCCCCAGCGTAACTGTGACGGCACGTTTAAATAACTTAGCTCCTACCGCAACATATAATTACTATACAGGGGCTTTGGAAGACCTTGCGATTAACTACAATCGAAAGGTTGATGCAAGTTGCTCAACGGGATTATTTTCCATACCAGGCGTAAGTATATTTGTTGATTACTTTGCAAGTGATTACGCAAAAGCGAAAGTTGATGATTTGATCAAAAGTAATTTAAGAAAGTTCAGTGAGCTAGAGCAGCCAGGGGCATTGTTTGGAATGCAGAAAGTTTTAGCGGATAGGCGCGTATCTGCAAATATCAGCAGTGCTGAACGAGCGTTAAATATCGATATTGAAGAGACTATCGCTAACTTGGTTACAGGTATGAATATTTATATTGATTTAAAGCGTGATGCAAATGGCTATGGCAAACATTTTGCTCAAATTGGAGTGTACCAGAGTACTCCGACTATAAATTCTTCTTGGGGAGGTAACTTCAGTGTTGCTGCCAACGGTGCGAATCGTATAAATAAATACGCGCTAACAAGCGGTAGCTGGCATAGCAGTGATTGGACTCCAGGTATTTTATATGATGGGCAGTTTATCGGCGCGATTGCGTTTAATCGAGTATATGGCGTTGCGAGCTATATGGGCCAGAAACAAGTCACAATAAGTAACTGCGGTAAGGCGTGTGAGTAGTTTATATATGTAGTAGCTAATGATAGAGCTAGGAAAGCTCTATCATTTTATAGACTTTCTACGAGAATTGTTTTTTGGTTTGCTACATAAATAAATCCAGTATTGTTGTCCAGAAACAGCAGTTGCTGAAATACGTTGATAGTCATCCACTTCGTACTCATCTGCATGAGCTAATTCAGCTTCAGTGATTAAAAATACAGTGCCCTCGACTTCATCCTCTACATTACCTGTCGCGATTAGAATGGGGTGAATATCTTTTTGGCTACTGATAATAACAGCAGGATCCGTTATTTTTACTTGGCCAACTTTAAATCCACAAAGTACCGCTTTTTCGCCTTCTAATCTTCTGCCGAACGTATCTAGTTGCACTTGCTCCTGTTGCAATGTGCCGTACGAAAATAATGCTTGCATCACTTAATTCTAATCCGTTTTTCTCCTGCGAGGTCTAAGTCTGAGCTGCGACATTTTCATGGTCAATCAAGATCTTGCGGTCTACCCATATCGGACTGACTATAATCGCATACGCCTTGTGGATAAATTTGTTTAAGTGTGGTGAGTTGTGTTGAGATATCTACATCCCCGTAAACCCCTTTGGCAAGCGCCTCTTCAATCGATATTTTATGACACTTAAAGATATCACCAGCCCAGTTTGCACCGGCTTGAATTCTGCTGGTAGAAAACATCGGATATCTGGCAGTACAGGTTCCTTGCTGATGATTATTCCAGATACCATTAAACACCGCTTTGCCGCTGTCGATGACTTGACCTTGTTCGTCGAAACACGTATCAGCAAGTGTCTTCGGTTTTGCGTCTGCAACGGATAAATTTGGCTGTGCTTTGAGGTTGAGTAACCACTCATCCATTTTTTCAAATGCGAGCTGAGTTGGATTAAACGCTTGATGTGCGACCCAAATCACTTGATTCTCTGGGTTTGAATCTGCGGCGGACATTCGCAATCGAGTATAAAATGAAGCCGACATATGATGCATATCTAGCTCATTCTCAAGATAATGTCTGGCGTCAATGATGGGAATATCAACTTTGCCAATAAATACCTGTCCAGAGCGATACGCTTTTTCCATCGCCGCAAGGCTGCCGCTGTGCCTTGGTGCTATACCATTATCATCTGGCGTGGTGATATTATGATTGCCCCAAAGAGTGAGCCAAATAGGTACTTTGTGGCCAAACGGTAATACAATTTCTTCTTGTTGCATTTGGTTTTGGGGCTTCCATCCGCCTATTTTTTTGTTGAGATCAATAAATTCAGCCATTGTGATCTGCTGAGCCTTTAATGCTTCGAGCCCGTATTGAACGCCTTCGTTATCCCAAGTGCTTAACCCTAAGCCTGATTGGTCTGTGCCAAATACGTTGGCCATGTCCTGCCAGTAACTCCAGTTTGTTCTCTCTACTACCTCATCCTCAAAAAAGGCTCTTAAAAACCCTTGCCTCGGGTTATTAATAAAAGTAGATAATCCAAAGTAGCCATTAATACATTCACTATTGCCATCAGGAAAGGAGGGCACAAATCCTGACATTAATTGGTTGAGTGGTTGCAAAAAACCAGCTCTTTGCGGAAAGTCGTTAATTGCATTCATGCCTTCAATATGACGGCGGCGGGTCCAATCACGCCATGCTTTTCTGTCATTAGCTCTAAAAGTAAAGTAGTTATTTAGTAAATCACAATCTAACGCGTAAGTGGTTTGGGTGATCATATCAGGGTAACTATAAAGTGGAATAAGGCCATCTAAGATCCCTTGGCTATTTTGTGCAATCAAATATTGTGCGAGTCCACCGCCGGAGCCGCCAATTCCGACCGTATAGAGCGGCTCTCCGTACAAACTCGTGAATTGCTTTTTCACCCGCCTTGCGGTGTCTTCGGCTAGTAACATGTTGTAGGTGTAGCTGGTTTTATTGCCACTAGAGCTTATGACTGCGTAGCCAAGCTTTAACTGCTCAAGCTGTCTATCTATCACACGCTCCGGTTTTTGCCTGCCTTGTCTAAAGCCAATCCCAGAACCACCATTAAATTGGTAGATAAGTCGGTTATTCCATTGAGACTTTGCCTGTCTATCACCCATTTCGTCAACTGTGATTGGCATTACTATGGTGTAAATGAAGCGATTAATGGTGCCTTGCTCTACGCGCAACAGTAAGTTTGTGTCTATCGTTTTATTTCCCTTGTCTAACGGCTTGATTTGATTGTCAGAGGTTATTTCAAAGTAGCGTAACCGCGTTTTTGCCATGCAATCTTTACTAAAACCAAGTACTTGGTTTGATTGCTCATCCATCACCGGCACGCCGAGTCCCGAGTGGTTGTCTATCTCTGGCTGACCAAGGCCTGAGTCCAGGGTCATACAGTAAAAAGGATATTGGTTAGGGCCAGAGTATAGGTTAGTGTCAGGACCAATACCTCCTATTGCAATCGGAAATACGAAGGTATCAACGGGTCTTGTAACTTTTGAAATATGCGGATAAAACTCAAGAATAGGGTTACTTTCGCTGCTTGCTATTTTTTCTACACTGTGTATTTCTTCTTGCTCACTTGTTAGCCAAAACAAATAACCACAAGCGCCAAGAACAATCAAAGATAAGAATGCGGTGAGCCAAGAAAATAAGGATTTCATATGAGCTCCTTCGAGTGCCAGGCAAATGGATAAACGGATATTATAAGTGTAGGACTAGATAATCACAGTGTAGTTATTTGTTTGTTATTTGAACATGAAATTATTGCATTAGAAGTTAAAGATCATCGCCTAAGTATTTAATCTCAATAGCTTTAATTGTTTTATCCGGAACTTTTTCTAAGAGCGCCTCAATACGCTTCGCCATCGCTTGGTTAGCGATGTTGTATCCCATAAATTGCTGCTCAGCATGAAAGGGACGTGGTAGAAAAGTGACTTCAAGTTGATGGCGGCGGATCATCTCTAAAGCCCACACTTTATCGACTAAAATGGCATCAACTCTGTTGTTGTTGAGTACGCTAAAAAACTTTTTGCCGTCGTCATGGTTTTGCTCATAAAACGAACGTCTGACAATGGCGGCGTTGATTTTTTTCAGCCCTTGTACGGCCGCTTCCGGGTAGCTGTAATCCTCTGAGATCATGACTCTTGGGGCGGTAAGTTGATAAAAGTCATCAGGGTTGCTGAAGCGGCCTTGTTTTACCGCAAGAGAGAGCAGCCAGGTGGTGAATGACACATCAATAATTGGAAAACCATCGGCCTCATCTACATGTAAGGTAAAATCAAATGTACCATCGGCAACGCCTGCTAAACAGCGACGATAAGGAAGTTCATGAAATGTCACTCGATAGGGAGTGCCAATAAGTGCTGATTTAATTATATCAACCTCTATGCCTCGAACTTGTTTTTGCTCATTAACAAAGCTATAAGGCCACCACCGTTCAAAGCAAATATGTACCGCACGACTATCCGTTTTTGCCAGCGCGTTGGTACCAAGTAGGGCGAGTAGCAATAAGAGAACAATGTGCATCGGTGCGTTTATCCTAAATTACCTTCTCTAAGCGTAATGATAGATTGGAAAAAGCGCAACAAAAGAACATATTATGGGCGTTTCATGTTTATACAAAAATCAATTCAATGTGGCTGCTATTAACATGCCTTTGCACACAGAAGTATCAGGATATTCACTATAATTTTTTATGTAATAAAAATGATTATCATATCAATTGTATTTTGTGTTGCTGAAAATAAAACATTCGCTATAATCTTAACCTCACCTTAATCCTCAATCTAATTGTAAAACGGAGTTTTACCTTGTTAAGTGTGTTTTTTGTCGCTCTTCTGAGCCTTGCAATTACGTTAATTTACTGCACAAACAAGCATCAGCGCTTGTTAAAGCGACCTCTGCCAAACAATGCCAGATCTGCTGGCTACATTCTTCTGGCAATTACATTCATTTTTACAATACAAATTTTTTCAGGTGCAGCGGTCGTATTTAGTTGGCTTATCGGTGTCATGGTGCTTACTGCGCTTATTCCCCTCACCATTTTAATACTTTTTAGGAAATCACAATGAGCCGGTTGTCACAAGCTGAAAAGGTTCAATCCGATTGGCTAGGTAAATCGCTGGCAGGCATTATTTTAGGCCTAGCGCTGAGTTTTGGTCTAGTTGGCCTTTTCGCTTGGCTTGGTAGCGACGGCCTAACCCAAACTATAAGTGTCGAGAAGCAGAGTTGGCGCACCCAGTTCAATATGTGGATGGTTTCACCGATTTGGCTGTTAATTTTAAGCTTTGTATTTATGTTTAAAAATTATAAGCAAGCAGTACTTTGGTTAGGTGGGGCGAATATCGTTGTGTATGTATTATTGTATTTTGTAAGAGGGATGGCATGAAGATCCGCGCTGATATTTTAAGGATTTACCAGAGCGTTCATACTTGGACGGGGATCACCACAGGATTGCTGCTGTTTATCGGATTCTTTGCCGGTGCTATTACGATGTTTGCGAGCAGTATCGATAAATGGGCGACTCCCCCATCTCATCAATTGTCGCAAGTAGAAACCACCCAGTACGATGAGTTGCTCCGACGTGCTTTTGTGCAATATCCAGAGTCACAAAATGGGATTAGAGTCAGTTTTGAGGAAGGACAATCTCCCATTACGTGGTACCAGCAAGGTAATGCGAGAGGGTTAAGCTTAGATAAGCAGCTATGGCATGGTACCTTGAATGAGTCCGGTGAGCTTGAAGCCCATACCAGCTATATCAATGAGCTGTCGTCATTGGTTGATTACCTTCACCGCAGCGCAGGTATTGCGGGTGAAATCGGTCACGACCAAGCTGGAGTTTATGTACTTGGAATAGCTGCAATCTTGTATTTCGTAGCATTGGTATCAGGGGTGATCTTCTTATTGCCAACCCTAGTGAAGAGCTTCTTTGCATTAAGAGACAAAAAAGGGGCTAGCCGTTTTTGGTTAGACACGCATAACTTAATTGGGATCACCAGCCTACCGTTTCACATTATTATCGCGATTACGGTGATTGTATTCGCATTTCATGATTTCTTATACGATGGTCTAGGTAAACTTTACGGTGATAAACCACTATTTGGGCGTGAAGCGCCGTCAGCGGTTGAGTTTAAAGTTGAGAACTTACCTAGCATTGAAGAAGTCATGGAAAAGGCACGTGCTTATGCACCTGAACATCAAATTAAAGAAATTACCCTCAGTCGCTTAAATAGCAAAGGACCTTCAGCTTCTATACAACTCGTAAGCGATGAGCACTTAATGCGCGGACCTAAAACTGACTTCGTGTTTATGAATCCTTATACGTTTGAGATTTCTACAAGCAGCGTCATGAACGGCGATCAAGGTATCTGGGGTGCAGTGGTTACCACGTTATTCGGTCTTCACTTTGGGAGTTACGGTGGTGAATTTGGACGCTGGGCTTATTTTATTATGGGGATTTTAGGTGCAGTGCTGTTTTATACCGGTAACTTATTGTGGCTTGAGAAGCGCCGTAAGCAAAAACAGCCAGAGCAATCAAAATCAAGCCGAGTGATGGGTAAATTGACTATTGGCGTGGCAATGGGCTCATTATTGGGGGTAGCCGCGGCGTTTGCCCTAACAAAATGGACTGCGTTGACCACAATGAACATCAATGTTGTGTATATGTGGGTCTATTATCTGTGTTTTGGGTTTACCTTGATTGCGGCATTTGTTATCGGTATGAGTAAAACGGCAATTTGGTCACAAAGGGCGATTGCCATTTTGTGTTTCTCGTTGCCACTGACTTCAGTCATTGCGTTTGTAATCCCAAGTCTTGGTATCTGGCCAGCGACAGCTTGGTCTTCTATTAGTTTGGAGTTAACCGCTATGATCCTAGGTGTTATTTTTTGGCGAATGGCAGATAAGACAAAGCATAGGGCTTACAATGGCGAAGCCAATAGCATTTGGTTTATTGGTCAGCATAAAACAGAATGTGAATTACAAACGCAGTCCGTATAAAAAACACGTAGAAAGGGGCTGGTAGCTCCTTTTTACTTACAAAGTGTCATCTATTTTTTCAAATCTGTTATCCTACTCGTTTTGCAATTCTCTACGGAAAAATTATGGAGCTTACAGCCTGGTTAAGTCTTGCTGCTATTTGTGCTTTTGGTGCGATGTCGCCAGGCCCAAGTTTAGCGGTTGTCTTGCGTTATAGCCTATTTCATAGTGCCAAACACGGCATTGTCGCAAGCCTTGCGCATGGTTTGGGAGTTGGAATTTATGCCAGCCTAGCAATCTTAGGGTTGTCAGGGCTTATTCATCAATTTCCGATTGTATACCAATTTTTGGTTTACGGTGGTGCAGCCTACTTGGCATGGATGGGGATAAAAATCTTAATGAGTAAGAGCCAAGGGTTAGCGGTATCACAGTCTCAAGCAGCAACGTCGTATGCCAAAGCTGCGCAGGATGGTTTTGCAATTGCGTTTTTGAATCCAAAGTTAGCTATTTTCTTCGTTGCGCTCTTTTCGCAGTTTATCGACCCAGAAAAGATGACTTTAACAGTAGGTTTTATCATGTGTATCACCGTGCTAACGATAGATGCGTTATGGTATTTTATTGTCTCAATTTTGAGTGCTTCAGCAAGAGATAAATTCGATTTAACGGCCAAGCGTGCTGTGATTGATAAAATACTGGGCTGTGCCTTTTTACTGCTCGCCATGCGAGTGATTTACCAATCCTTGTAGCTTGTTGCTCAACTTTTGCTTAGATTGCTAGGCGGCAAGTAGAGCACCGCGACCAAAATCCACTCAGAGGAACAAAAGTCAAACAGCAAAGGTCAACAGGCGCTAATCTAACCCCTTGCGCTGTATGTAGTTATGAAGAATAAATGCTTTGAGTTTTTCGTTATCGGTTTTATTCATTGCAAAGGATACGGCGAGCTCCAATGGGCTTGCCACTTTTATTGAGTGGACGTTTGCAAACAGTGGAATAGGGTCAGCGAGATATAATTTAGCGATCCGACTGATCACATTAATTTGGATTGCATTTGCTTGGTAGGGAAAAGTATTAATCAGTCCACCGGATTGGGATATGGAGACCATGTTAAACGGCATCATTTGAGGGGACAATCTAAATCTGACCGGCGTTGATGGGCAGGTACGCCAGCTTCGCGGTGCACTAGAGTTAGCGGCTTCCACGATATTAGGTGCTTCTAAGTTGTTGTCTAAAATCTCCATCAATGCCGATAGGTCGCTAAGTGGAAACTCGACCTGCTCGTTGGCATTTTTGGCAACGAGACTAAACTGAGAACTATTTGAAATACTCGCAAGTAACTTTTTAATCTCACTGTGAGTTTGCTGTTTTTGATCCCTAGCTTCCGGCAATAGCGAGCCTGCAACGCGATTATCGGCTAGGGTTCGGTTAATGAATTGTAATTCTTCCTTCGTCAATTTCATGATTAAGCACATCCATTGGGTGGTTGATATTTGTACAGCAAGGTTTATACCAAATTCCGCTTTCGTTGCTAATGCGGTGTTTCTTTTTTAAGTACGGGCTTTGCAATTTGTTCAGCAGTAGGCTTGTTGCCATTTAGCCTTCAAATAGGGCAACCTAACGTACCTAAGCGGCAATGAATTGCCCATGAAGCTGTATGAGTTATTAAAGAAAATGAAATATTTCCGTGTTCAGTGGCTATTGATATCAATTCATCGGCTGATTGTTGAAAATATTTATTTGGAATAATGCTTGCAAAGGTCTAGCACCGAGATTGTTTTTTAGACTTGCCTAATGCCAACGTTTTTAACTGGACATCAAGTATCGCTGATTGAGCCTACTTCACTGAACTTTTCACCTGTAGAGCGAGAGAAATTAGTTATCCCGAGCGCTCATAATCAGCTTACAGCAAATGACAACCACCATACTGCAGGTGGGGGTCGTGCTCACACCTTTAAACAAAACTTTATGAATGCCATGAGCAGTGGCTCGTCTAGCGAAACGTCGCAACATGACAAAAGTAAAGCGTTACTGCAGTTCCAATTTGCGGATCATGAAGTACTATTCGACCTTACAAGCATCGCCTCTCATGATGAGGCTGCTTACGAAAAGCTCCGAGCGTTGTTGGCTGATATGATGACAGGGCCTGTAAAGGTTGATATCAGTAGTAAAGAGCAAGCGCAGCAATTACTGTTTAAAAATTTAGAGTTAGATTTTTTAGCGTACAAGGAGCTCTCCGAGCGGCTGGAAATGTTAGCAAAGCTTGACCATGAAACTGAAAGTCAAAAAGCATTGGCGCAGCAAGATAGAGATCGCATTCGTGCGGTAATTGCAAGTTTACATGCACGCCTAGAGAAGGGCCAAGAGGCGTTACTTGGTGGAACAACATTAAAAGCGTTGGATGTAAATCGCAAAGATTTTGAGCTTGAATTAGATAGCCTATTTACCAGTGTTGGCTTTGATTCGGATATGCCTGTAACTGGCACGACTTGATTACCGTGATCATTATTGTTTGCTGGGATTTGCACTTTTTACCAGGTATAAAATGTAGTAGCCCATACCCGAATCCCACCGTTTAAAAAGAACGGGGCTAGACTTTACCTGACATGCGCTTTGTGGAACAAAAGATGGTCGTCAACGTTACTTTTGTTCCACAAAGCGCACGTTCCACTAACTCGTTTATGCCCCAAAACAAGCTAGAAAATTTTGCTCAAAGGGCTTACAACACCGTTTGCGCCTTGCTGTAAAACATGGGTATAAATCTGAGTGGTTTTAACGTCTGAATGGCCTAACTGAGCTTGTACTGTTCTAATACCTGCCTCACTTTGTAACAGGTGTGTAGCAAAAGAGTGGCGAAAAGTGTGGGGCGTTATAGGTTTTGTTATTTGTGCTTTTTTGGCTGCCTCTTTAACCGCTTTACGTACTCCTGTTTGATGAAAATGATGTCGGCGGATCTCCCCAGTTTCAGGATCAGCACTTAACTTATATGAGGGAAATAGATACTGCCAAGCAATTGACTTATTGGCGCTAGGATATTTTCTTGCTAGTGCGTTTGGCACCCAAACACCTGCATATCGTTCATTCTGGGAATCTAATTTTAAGTATTCATCAGCCTGAGCAATTTGATTTCTTAGCAAAGGTATAAGTTCTGTGGCGAGAGTAACCACCCGATGTTTATTCCCTTTTCCATTCCAGATCCGAATGCACTTGTAGTCAAAGTCAATGTCCTGAACTCGTAGTTGAACAGCTTCCATTACACGTAAGCCGCTACCATACATTAAGCCTGAAATTAAATAATATCGTTTACTTAAAAACGACATGAGACGTTTAACCTCCTCGGGGGTCATAACAATTGGCAACTTAGATTGGCGCTTGCTTCTGATAAACGTTAGATTGGGGCACAAATCCTGTTTAATTATTTGCTTATACAGAAAAGATAATGCATTTAACGCTGTCGCTTGTGTTTTAGGCGACACATTACGTTTAAGCACAAGGTAGTCGAGATATTCGACAACCTCGTTATCGCCCATTGAAGCTGGGTGACGCTTATCATGAAAATGAATATAGGAAGAAATCCACTTAAGATATGTATCAACTGTTCTGAGCGAATATTGCTTAGTCAGCATAAACTCTGCGATGTGGTTTAGAAATGGTGAACGAGTTCTCATTGAATTAGCTCTAAAAATAAACTGTATTTATATACAGTGTTGGCGTACTTCTCCTATAGTCAAGAAAACGACCCACTGGGTCGTTTTCATCCTTTTCATAATGATGAAAAATATATCTGTAGCAACAAGTTAGTTATTGTGATAAAACTGGTACAATGAGAAAAATGACCCATGACTCGGTAGATAAACGACCCATTGGGTCGATATTAAATTGTTATGGGGCTTTAGCTGCATTCAAAAAATTTAGGTGTTTATGGAAAAACAAGAAGTAGTAAACTTTATTTTAGAAAATAGTGAACTTGACATTTATTACCAATATTTAATTGGGCAAAACGTTTGGTATTTTCAAAATTTTAGTGATAACTCTGAAACTAGCTATGATGAATTTAAGAAGTTCATTTCAAGAAAGCTAGATGTTCCTTTCAACAACATTTCTATTGTAGGAAGTGCTAAAACAAAATTCAGTTTTTCACCAACAAAAAATTTTAAAGTATTCGGTGATGACTCTGATTTTGATTTAATCATAGTATCAAACAAAATGTTCCATAATATATGGAATGCATATCGTGAAGTCGCTTTAGAGCGCCATTTAGCTGGCTACCAATATAAATGCTCAAACGTTTTTAATGGGTTTGTCAGTTTAAAAGATACTGATCCTACTTACGGTAAAAGCGTTTTAGAGGAATGGCAAAGAAAAGTTTTGACTTTTAAAGCTGAATTGCAATTGAAGTTTAAAATTCAGCATGAAGTTAACTATAGAATTTACTCTGATTGGGAATCAGTTCAAGATTACCACATGAGAGGGATATCAAAATTGAAAGGTGGTTTAAATGAAACTAATTGAATCTATAGACATACAGCCTCAAACGGCTAAGTGGTTGTCTGATCTTGATCAAAAAGGGTTACTTGAGGTAGATAATTCATTCCAAAGAAATTATGTATGGACATTAAATAATCAAATAAAATTAATAGAATCTATTCTCATAGGCTACCCAGTTCCTGAAATATACCTATGGAATACTGGAACAGATGAAAATACCGGTGATACCAAATACTCAATAATTGATGGGCAGCAACGGTGTGGAGCAATATTTCAATATATATCTAATACTTATAAACTTAAAGCTAGTTCATTAGATAGCCAAGGAAGTAAATTTTCTGATATCCAAGACAGATTTTTTAAAGATTTAGATGTTGAAGATAAGAAGGCTATTTGGTCATACGTCTTCTCTGTACGTATTGTAAGAAACAACGTTCATAGAAATGACATTGTTAATATGTTCTTACGACTAAATAGCAATAACATGACCCTAAATCCCCAAGAGCTTCGAAATGCTGAATTTGAGGGGGAATTTATGAATGTCTCATCTCAACTAGCTGAGTTACCTTTCTGGGATCAAAATTTAATATTTGGTATTGCTGATAGAAGAAGAATGAGAGATGTTGCTTTCATTAGTACATTACTTGTATTCATGAAAGAAGGTATTCAAGAAGATATCGGCAATACAAATTTAAATAAAATATATGATTTATATAACAATGAATATCCATCAAAAGATGAAGATATTTCAAAGTTTCAATTGATAATATCTAATGTAGATAATCTTATTGATGGCAATAGTGAAAGAAGAAAAATACTCAAACGGCAAGTTCACTTTTATACCCTTTTTACAACTATTTTTGAGCTTACACTTGATGGTGGAACTTTAACGGTTGAACAAATGAATAATTATCGTAGCTTTATCGATAATTACGAAAATGATGAACTTTTAGAGCGTTATTTCTCTAACATACTTAGTGAAATATATAAATATAAATCACTTTCTAAAGAAGGTACTCGCCAGAAAAGTAATCGAATGGAACGCCATAACTGCCTTAAAAAAGTTTTTAATTATTCAGCCCCATAACAAGTTGCTTAAACGGACAAAAAACAGCTGGCTTTTGCTCGTTCCTCGTTAATTTTAGCCAGCTATTTTATTGCCGCTTAGCAAAGCGTTATGTGTGATGGGGCGGCGTAAATTGATTATGGAGGATTATAGTGATTAACTTTCTTATTGGTGTGATTCGGTTTCCACTCACACTGTTTTTTTCTAGCATTTATTTGGTGGCTGTTGTTGTGGGTTTGGTCGTCGAATCTGTTTCCGTCATTTTGGCTTTTCTGTTCTTAGCAATTTTTGCAGGGAAAAAGTACATCAAAAGTACATGGCTAGCGGAGTACCCTCACTCTACAAGAAATTTCTTTTCAATACTTAGGGATATTTTGAGGTGGGGGTTGTTATTGAAAAAAGAAGAAAGTGTGTCGTGTTCTGGAAATGAGGGCTTGTCTCAACCTGCGGAGGGAAAATCAAAGGGTTCTACTGGGGGAGGCAATTTATTTCTAACTTTTACGTCTATTTTTGTCGCCGTGCTCATAGCTTTCCTTGAAAGGGATAGTAAACGTAAGCCCGGGATTCAGACCTTTTTCTTAGTTGCAGGGCCAATTGAGGCATTAGCAATATACTTGTTTGTGTACGGTAATAACTCGATGTTTAACACTTTTCTTCCTTTTATTATTCCCTTTTTAGTTGTTCAGTATAAGGTTGGTAACTTGGGCTTGAAAAATAGTCAGTCTAATCAAGAAAATGATGTCTCAAAGTGAATCGGTTTCAAACACATAACAAAGCCATCCAACCGACTCCACAACGTCGCCCTTTTTTTGCTAAAAACACAGCAAAAACGGGCCACATTGCTCCGCAGTTGATGGCGGCGTTATGTGCAAGTATGAGTCTGTAGCATCGTCTAAATTAAGGATATCTCTAATGAAAGCACATGAAAGGGCCGCACAAATTTGGCCAGTATTGAGTTTTGCAGCAACGAACAGACAAGTGTTGACTTATGATATTGTCGGCAATCTAATTGGTGTACCAAGGTTTGCTCTTGCGCAATTATTAGAGCCAATTCAGTCATACTGTTTAATGCATAATCTACCTGCTTTGACTGTTCTCGTTGTTAACAAAAGTGGAGAGCCTGGTACTGGTTTTATAGCTGCCGCTGATGTTTCTAAAGAGCAACAAAAGGTGTTTAACTTTGATTGGCTTAAAGCCAAAACTCCTTCACCTGAAGAGTTAGGCGAAGCAGTTAAAGAACTACCTTCTTGTGGTATTCCTGAGGCTGCTAAGTATAGTGAAAGTTGCACATAACAAAGCAAATTAAAAGTGCGGACAAAAAACAGTTGGCTTTGCTCGTGCCTCACAAATTTTAGCCAACTATTTTTTGCCGTTTTTTTGCGGCGTTACATGGAGTAAGTCATGGCTTGGTTGCCAATGTATTTAGTAGAAGAAGATTTAAAGAGCTTGTCTGACTTCCTTCGTTACGAGAAAGATATTTCACTCATTAAGTCTGTTGGAGAGGGGCATTGGCAGGCATTTAGTGATTTTGAAATAAACGAACCGGGTCGTTACTGCCTTTTTCATTCGGAAGCAGGGCCGCTTCCCTTGCTAGCAAAAAATCACGACGAGGCTGATGGCGAGATAGCTAATCCATTTGAAGGGTGGCAAGAAGAGCGCGCAGGGGCGAACCCAAGACAGCCATATTTTGGTGCTGGTCATCCTGCAATATTTTGGCTCAATGCTCGACTTAAGGTTGAAGGCAAAGTAGGAATGTCCTCGTTCGAATGGATTGGAAATCATTACGCAAAAATAGGTCGTCCTGCACCAGACGCTGCAAAAAAGTGGTGGGGGCGACTGGGGCGATGGGTAAGAAAACAGTCTTTCAAAGTCCCGCGGTCTGGAGCTTTAGATGGTAATGGCAAGGAAATTTGGGCATTTAGTAGCGCAATGTTGGAGTTTGAATCGGGAGTAGACCGTGCAAACAATCCGTAAAATCCATGTAATAAACGGCTGCACCGGACAAATTTCCGCTGTCACCCTTTTTGCTTTGCAAAAAAGTCGCCATCAAAAATTTGCTCGGTGAGCCGGGCGTTAGAGAGCATTAAGAAAGGATATTTATGAGTCAAAATGAAAGTGTTAATTTCTTTATGCGTGTAGTTAAGGAAAGACATAAAGATTTAATCACTAATATTGATAAACTTTATATTTCATTAGTTTCAGAAAATAAAGAAGAAAAAGTAACAGCTAATGAAGTCGCATTAGATTCTGCAAACACGCTCTCTTCATTTTTATCTGAAAGTGATACTCCACATTGGTTAATAGATTTAAAGAGCAGATTAAATTGGTATGTAGCCAACCACGCAAAGCATAACAATGGTAATAAAGTTCTAATAGATAAATTGATTGAATTGAATCATCAAATTCATAACCATAAATGGACATTAGATCATGAACCAACAAATGATTCGTATAACTTCGATGAAATTTATGAGCGATTCAAGAGCGCTAGTAAACTTCCTGAACTCTTTGATATTTTAATTGATACCCTTGAAAAAATGATAGCTAGCGGTGAAATTGATAGCATTAAGACAGTAACAGGCTTACAATAATTATTAGCATTATTAAAACAGAATAAGTCTGGTTCATATTTTTCTGTTATGGCTAGCTGGGAGTTTTTAGGTGGTTTCATCAAAAATACAATGTGGGCAACGTTAGACTCTCTTCCCGTCGTCAAACAAATGAAAAAAGGATTTGAAAAAACAGTAGAAGATATGGACATTGAGTTAGATGAAGTACACAAGTCTATAGCTGAAGAAATGAGAGCAAAATACAATACAACTGTAAACTCACTTACGTATAAAAGGCAAAGTGAAAACTTGCTAGAAAATAAAAAAGAAAAGGTGTAGAACTCTCTAACAAGGTAATTATGGATGGGACGCTTAAAGCTTGGCTGGCGCTCATTCTTCGCTTAGTTTAGCCAGCTATTTTCCGCCGTTTATTAAGGTGTTAGCCGCTATTGCATTCTGCAGGTTTTCAATGAAAGTTGATTTAAGAAAGTCTCCGTTACAAATGTTTAGCCGCCAGTTAGTGAGGTTAAAGTACGTACAGCATATTCAAAATGATTTGAACATCGAAACAACACGCAAGTTTGACAGCAAAATTAGATATCTAAACCAAACTTACGTGTTTCATTTGGTTGCGTATTGGCAAGATTTTGTTGAGTCTCTCGTGCGTCGAAAATTTACGGACATCAAGTCCTATAGCGGGCCTTATCCTTTAGACGATTTACTTGCTCAGAATGTTGAAAATAAACTGAAAAGGTTTAACACTCCCAATACAAAAAATATTGACCAATTACTTAAAGATACTTTCGGATTAACGAAAGTTACGACTTGTTGGGATACTGAAGATTTTTCACGTGTTCAAGCAAAGGAAAGGCTTGATGGAATCTTATTATCTCGGCATCAAATTGCGCATAGAGGACTTACTTCAAGAGAATTAAGCTATGAATCGAACTTTGAAGACATGGAGTTCATTTTTGAGTTAGCTACTCTTCTTCAAAAAGCAGTTGATGATCATGCAGTTTAATAGTGTCGGCTAACAAATAGCTTGAAGGCGGATAAAATTGGAAACAATACAGACACCCAAAATTATCTATTCACCATAGTTACGGCAGTTTCGACTTAGAATTACAAAAAAGTGTTCATCACTCATATCAAAAGTGTTTCTAAAATAAGCGAGTTATTGGCGTTTACGTATTTCTCGACGTCAAAATCAGCTTATCGCGCACGGCATGGGAGAGGCTAGGTTAGCGCAGCTTGAGGCATTATTGCTAAAGCCTTTATTTGGTCCAGCCAGCAAACGTTCACAATTGCTAGGTTTGTGCGCCGTCGTTTTTTGAGTGTTTTACAATAAGTGGTCAGTACTCGCTCTCGGCCATTCTTCAATGAATTTCTAAGTTATCCAGTTGCTTTTGAACAGCTTGTGCCAGCGTATCACAATGGCTTTATCAGATATGCGCTTAGCCTTTTTATCATCAACATGCAAAAACAAACTTGATAGATAAACAGGCTCTTGTGCTAAATAGCCTAAAGCTAAGTAAATTTTACGCAAATTATACGGCAACGGAATTTCGACAAGGATAGAATAAAGACATAGCGCAAGTTGGAGTCACTATGTTTTCCGAGAATGGATTTATTGCCAAGAACGAGTATCTCGTTAGTTTTCTGGTTTTGCTGTTAACCAGCGCCTTTGCTGTTGCCTTAGACTCGCTGTTGCATTCGGCGATCAGTGTATTGTTGGTATTGCAGTTGGGGGTTGTTGTTGTTTCGCTCATCGCAAAACGTTGGATGGCGCTGGGAGTGGCGATTGTTAGCAGTCTAGTGTTCAACTTTTTTATCACGGAGCCCAGATACACGCTTCATATGAATAACACCGAGGACGTGGTCAATTTAGTGGTATTTATCGCGGTGGCATTAGCTACCAGCTATTTATCGAGCTATATCAAAGAGCAAAAGCAGCAGCTTTTAGTTGCGAATGTGCGCTCCAATATCTTGTTGTCGGTTTCTCATGATCTACGCACACCGCTCGCTGCGGTGATGGGCGCGCTCGAAACGTTAGAAACCTATCGTGATAAGTTAGACCAAGACGAGCAAAATGAGCTGTTGGGATCGGCACGGTCAGAAAGCCACCGTTTGTTTCGCTATATCGAAAATATTCTGCAAGCCACCAAGTTACAGCATCAAGGGGATGAGCTTTCGCTGTTGAAGCAACCTACGTCTATTGATGTCTTGATCGATAACGTGATTTTGCGGCTAGGCGCGCCATGCGTCTCGAGAATGCCACAGAATATGAGTCCAATTCTCACGATACAAGCTGCACTCATTGAACAAGCCCTGTTTAACTTAATTGAAAATGCAGTCACCTTTAGTCCCGATGGAGAGCGGGTTGAGATTTCCTTTGGAGAAACGCAGCAAGCGTTGTTGATATTTATTCAGGATAACGGCCCTGGGATCCCCGTTGCTCGGCAAAAAGAAGTCTTTACCGCCTTTAGTTCGTTTCGACAAAGCGCCAGCAAAGACGGTGGCAGTGGCTTAGGGTTGAGTGTGGCGAGAGGTATTATTCGTGCGCATGGCGGTGATATTCGCATTTTGCCCACGACGCAAGGCTGCACAATGGAAGTTAGTTTGCCAAAAGAGGAGGCGCATTGATGACTCACACCATTTTATTGATTGACGATGAAGAAGAGATCCGTCGTTTTATCCGCTTAGCATTAAAAGCTGAAGGGCTGAATTATGTGGAAGCCAGCACTGGAAAGGAAGCCATGTCGGTGTTAAAAGGTGAGCTGCCAGACTTAGTTATCTTAGATCTTGGGCTACCAGATTTTGATGGGTATAGCATTTTGAAGAAGATCCGAGAAACCAGCAAGCTACCTGTATTGATCTTAACTGCACGAGATCAAGAGGCCGAGAAGATTAAACTGCTGGAGGGCGGCGCAAACGACTACCTGACGAAGCCTTTTAGCATCAAAGAGCTGGTGGTGCGCGTCAAAGTGCTATTACGAGATTTAGTACCGAACAAACGCTTGCTTGCCATTGACTACGGCAAATTGATGATAGATTTACAAAAGCATCAAGTCATTATGGATAACGCACCATTAGCACTGTCGAAAAAGGAATTTGCACTACTTAGTATGCTTGCACAAAGAGCACAAGAGTTAGTCAGTCAGCAAACCTTATTAAAGCAAATTTGGGGCGAAAGCCATGTGGAAGATAGTCACTATTTACGGATTGTGGTCAGCCAGTTACGTAAGAAACTCAGTGACGATGCTGCTACACCAAAAATCATAGAAACTGAGCCCGGGGTTGGTTATCGGTTTTTACTTTTACCGCTCAATAAGCATTTCTCATAACGGGGTATATAGAGGTTGTTATGGCACAATTTGTAGTTATTGGTTTAGGTCGATTTGGTTTTGCGGCTTGTTTGGAATTAAAGCGGCTTGGAAACAAAGTGATAGGAGTAGATAGTCGCGAACGTGTGGTGAACCAAGTTGTTGAGCATATTGATTATGCCACCTCTTTGGATGCGACCGATGAAACGGCATTACGCCAACTAGATATTACGAGAAGCAAAGCGGTATTGGTCGCCATAGGTGAAAACCTAGAAGCGAGCATTTTATGTGTACTGTCGCTAAAGAACTTGGGCGTCGAGCAAATTTGGGTTAAGGCCAGCTCAGAAGCGCATCATACAATTTTATCTCGTTTAGGCGTAACACGTGTGATCCACCCTGAAGAAGAAATGGGGATCAAGGTTGCACAAACACTGAATTACCCTATGGTGAATCAATATATGCAGTTGGGGCATGGCTTTTATATGGTGGAAGTCATCGTGAATAAATTAAGCTGCGGACAGTCTTTGGCGACGCTATTAAAGCGTGCAAAGGGCGAAATCAAGGCTGTGTTAGTGCAGCGCGGCAAAGCGTGTTATACCAATCCGGCTGAGTCATTTTTGATCAACGAAGATGATAAAGTGATCCTCAACGGTCAGTTAAAAGCGTTAAATTCTATCGCGTTAAAACTGGGGGCGTAATGAAAACATGGAGTCCCCACTATTACCCCTATCCAAATAGCAAGCCCAAAGCCCACAAAAAGCCGCTGAGGTTAAGCCCCCCTGCAGTTCTGTTTATTGGGTTTTGCGGGCTGATAGCTTTAGGTACTATTTTGTTGTTGCTACCGATAGCACACACCCAAGACATCAAAGTGATGCAAGCGTTATTTACTGCAACTTCCGCGGTAACGGTGACAGGACTTGCGGTATTGAGTACGCCAAATGATTTTACGACCTTTGGCCATCTCGTTATTGCCAGTCTTATTCAAATCGGTGGACTGGGGTTTATGACCATTACGGTTGTGGTGCTGCGGGGGATGGGGCAGCAAATGGACATTAGCAAACAACTGATCGCAAAAGAAAGCTTTGGCATAGCTCGATTTGATCAGTTGGTTGATACAGCCAAATGCGTGTTAGTTTATGCACTGATCATCGAATCGATAGGGTTTACCATTTTGCTTGCCCATTGGTATCAAACGCTACCGCTTGGTGATGCGATAATGCAAAGCTTCTTCTACACTATTTCGGCTTTTAACAATGCCGGATTTGCATTGCATGATGACAGCCTAACCAGTTTTCGTGGTGATTGGGTCGTTAATCTTGTGATATCAGGGTTATTTGTGATTGGCGGACTTGGATTTGTGGTGTTGATGGATATAGTAAAAAGACGCCGTTGGAGCCGGTTTGGATCTGCCACTAAGTTAGTCTTGATAGCAACAGCGGTGTTAAATGTGCTGGCATTTAGCTTATTTTGGCTTTTTGAAGCAAATAACCCAGAGACCCTTGGAAATTTGCCGTTATCTGAGCAAGTGATCACTGCCTGGATGCAAGCGGTAACGCCACGGACAGCGGGCTTTAACAGTATCGACTTTGCGCTGGTGAATGACGAAAGTACCGTGCTGACCATTTGGTTAATGATAATAGGGGGCGGCTCTATGAGTACCGCCAGTGGTCTTAAAATAACCACGGTTGTGGTGCTATTAATGGCAACCTACGCTTATTTGAGACGCAGAGATCAAGTCGCTATCGGACACAGACAGATCTCGCCTGAAACGGTATTTAAGGCGCTTAGTCTCACCGTGGTGTACTTTTTTACCGTGATGCTCGCAACCCTTATTTTAACGATCACCGAGCAGGCAAATTTAACGGATATCACATTTGAAGCGGTGTCTGCATTAGGCACGGTTGGCTTATCTCGAGGGATCACTGGCTCATTGTCTGAACCCGGTGAAGCGGTAATCATCTTTTTAATGCTGATTGGACGCTTGGGGCCGTTAACCTTTCTATACTTGATCGCTCGCCCGAAACGGGAGAATTTAAAGTATGCAAAAGCGGAAATTCAGGTAGGATAAGCAAAAAAATAACGGAAATCATGATGAAGTATCCCAAACCGTTGAAAGCGGGCAGTAAAATTGCGATCACGGCATTCTCAGCGGGCGTACCTGCTACTATGCACGAGAGATTAGACAACGCTTTGGGTTATCTCGCGCAACAAGGTTTTGAACTCGTGGTTGGTGAATGCCTGCGAGATAACCACAACTACGTTAGCGCGGATGTCAAAACCCGTGCGAATGAGCTTATGGGATACTTACTCGATGACACAATAGACGCGATTATGCCGCCATGGGGCGGTGCAATTGCAATGGATTTACTGACATTGCTTGATTGGGAAAAGTTGGCGCATGCTCCGCCAAAATGGCTCATCGGTTTCTCTGATGTCAGCACTTTGCTGAGCGCAGTGACTTGCAAACTAGGCTGGGCAAGTGTGCATGCAACTAACCTTATGCAATTAAATGTCCATCAACAAGACGCATTAACGGTTGGACTTTTTAACCATTTGAGGCGCGCGCCTAATGACTCTTTTACGCAGTTTCCCTCGACACATTTTGAAGCTGAGCCACTCAATTTTGTTGATTTTCCCGATGCTGGATTTAACTTATCCGCGAGGACTCAATGGCGTATTTTGGCCAATGGCAATCATCGTCAGCAGTTTGCTGGTCGATTATTAGGCGGCTGTTTGGATATTCATATGTTATTGGCTGGTACGGAATATTTTGATCTGGACGCTTTTTTACAGGTATATCCCAATGAATCAATAATTTTATACTTTGAAAACGGCGAAATGCCGCCAGCGGCATACTATCGTGCGCTGCAAAGTATTAAATTACGAGGTTGGTTCTCGAAAGTCGCTGGAGTTTTGATTGGTCGAAATCCAGAGCCGCTGGCAAAAGATAGCGACTGGACGCACCTAGATGCATTGCAAAACGCCTTTACTGGTTGCGATTTCCCCGTGCTATACGATGTGGATATAGGCCATCAAGCGCCGAATTTAACGCTGATTAACGGCGCATATGCCGAAGTGACTGTTGGCGATACCTTTTCAATTACACAGACATTAATATGAATCTAGAATATAAAGTCGGCTCGATAGATGACCTCCTTGCGATAGAAAACCAAATTCCGGAGTTTGCCACGCCAAGAAAGGGTGAGGAAGTCGTAGACAAACTGCGAGATAAGCAACATTTATTGCTGGTGGTGTACGCGCAAGGCAAACCCGTTGGGTATAAGCTAGGTCACGAACTGCCAAACAACGAATTTTATAGCTGGTTAGGCGCGGTCATCCCCGAATATCGCGGCAAAGGTATTGCCAAGCAGTTGTTGGTGATGCAAGAAACTTGGTGTAAAGCGCAAGGCTATAGCGCCATTAGAGTAAAGTCGAGAAACCTATTCAAAAACATGCTATTGATGTTAATAAGCCGCGATTACCAGATTGTAAAATGTGAACAAATCAACGGCTCATCGGATTGCAAAATTCACTTTTATAAGCAATTACAAAAAGCCTAACCTTTGATATTAGGCTTTATTGTTATCAGATGAGCTGGTGGCGCTTTGTCTCCATATTCCTGCTAATATTGAGCCGCTGACATTATGCCAAATAGAAAATAGGGTACCTGCTACGGCCGCTGTAGGAGTAAAAAACTTCATGGCAAGCGCAACAGCAAGCCCCGAGTTTTGCATACCCACCTCAAAGGCCATGGTGCGACATACTTTTTCGTCAAAACCCAGCCGTTTCGGAATGAAATAGCCCAAAAGTAGCCCTGTAGTATTGTGCAGGATCACTGCAACCAGCATAACGAGCCCGATGCTTTCAAGTTTAGGTTGATTAAGAGCAACGATCACCGCAATGATAAAAACGATTGAAAGCATTGAAAGTAAAGGCAGTATCGGAGTTGTTTTGAAAATAGAGTGCGCTAGTGGTTTGGCAAACAAGGTATTGAAAGCAACGCCCACAGCCACTGGAAGTAGCACAATTTTTAGCAGGCTCGTCAACATATCAGAAAACTGAATATCAACCACCTGGCCTATCATCAATGTGGTTAGTAGTGGCGTTAAGAATACGCCGAGTAAAGTACTAATCGCGGTCATAGAAATCGATAACGCGACATCTCCTTTGGCGAGATAACACAAAACGTTACTTGCCGTGCCGCCAGCAACCGTGCCAACTAAAATCATACCAATTAATAGGTCAGTTTCTAAGCTCATTGTGGTTGCAATCAAGTAAGCAACACTCGGCATCACAGTAAATTGAAGTAGCACACTAACGCAAATGGCTTTTTTGTTGTCGAGCACGCGTAAAAAGTCTTTTGTAGTGAGGGTTAAGCCCATTGTCAGCATGATCAACATTAATAACGGAATAATACTGCCTTTAAACGCGCTAAATAGAGTCGGAAAAAGATAAGCGGTTACTGAGCAAATAATGGCCCAAAGAGGGAATAGTTGTACGATTCTTGTCATCATATTTTTACTTTATTTTTCTTTAGATATTAACGAAATTTTCGTCAAACACCTAACTCCAGAGATCTGGCTCATGGGCGTTAATGGTTATCTTAGGCAAAACAGCTTGTTACATTTTACTAATTTTATAGTTGGGCCCGTTTGAGGGAATTAGGTATAGTCGTTACTACGAAAATGATAAGTGGGAAATAGGAATAAAAAATGAAGGAAAGTATGCTCAGTACCAAAATGGTTAAAGGTTGGAGGTGTTAATCTTATTCCATGGAAACAAAACTGCTAAAGATAAAATTAAATTTGAATACTCGTCCTCAAGTGGATGAATTACTTGCTTATATGCAGGATAATATCGCGTTTCCGAGAGAAGAAATGCGACAGAAAGGCTACTTTTGGGATTCCGTATTTTTTGCCGAAGAAGGCGGAAGAGAGTATCTCTATATTGTAATAAAGTCTGAAGACTTTAGCTGTATTATGATGGATGAATCTGAGCTAATTTGTACACCTTTTCGTGAAGTGTATGAGCGCTTTAGGAAAGCATGTTGGTCAACAGAGCCATATCAAGATATCGAAGCGTTGGCGTGTTTCAATTCACAAATGGAGTTTGACTCTGTCGAACCCGGTAAATAAGTTAAAAAGGGTTATACTTTTGCACCGCTTTTACTATAGAGCAATGCCGCAAAAATAATGACACTGCCAATACCAAGGCGAACGAGGTCAGCTTCTCGGTTCCAAATCAGCAAATTGACAATGATCCCAGCTGGGATCAACACATTGTTCATTACCGCGAGTTCACCCACCGAGACGCGGGTCAGTCCCAAGTTCCAGACATAATACCCGACGCCTGAAGCAATCAAGCCTAAATAAATCAGTATTCCCCATTGTAGATTGGTACTTGGGAGTTGTTGGGGATTACCGAATAACATAAATCCAATGGCGAGCACGAGGGACGCACCAATAAAGAAAAAACCGAAACTTTGATGGTGTATCAGTTGGTAGTGGTTACTTAAGCGTTTGTAACTTACTTGGCCTATTGCAAAGCAAAGGTTTGCCCCTTGCACTAGTAGCAAGCCAAAAAGGTAGTCGCTAGTAAGCTCAGTAAATCTAATGGTGATTGCACCAATGATAGCTATGAGCGCAGACAGCAAAAAAGTGGCATTGAATGAGCGGTTTAGTAAGTCATTGAGTGCAGTAATATAGATGGGTGTCATCACTGTGAATAGCAACACTTCAGGTACGCTTAGGTATAAAAAAGAGTGATAGTAAAAGCCATACATCAGACCAATCTGTACTGCACCGATTGCCATCAGCTTGATTATCAACTCTTTATTCACTGAACTCAATCTCAAAAATGGAATAAACACAATTGCTGCTAGCAAGGTTCTAGATAAAGCGCTAAACCAAGCATCGACTTGGCCTGCCAAATAGACTCCAATCAAAGAGAACGAGAACGCCCAAAGTAAAGTAACAATCCAAAGTAATGGCATAGACAATTTGTTGTAGTTTTTAATCTCGCGATTGTATCACGAGCGTAGCAGAAATAGACCATTCGATAAAAGCGATGATAACAATCATTATAATGTGATTTTAATTTATGATTATTCACATAGAATGACCCGTGTATTCACACTTACATCCCTTCATTGTTTTACCCATGATGTGTTTGGCCGCCGCTGCGGCCTTTTTTTATTTAGTCTATTATTTCGATACTCGCTATAGCTTGTCCCTTCACCGTTTATATCAATTTCCATGAACTTGCTAGATTTAGTGCATTCTGAACCTCTTGTGAATTTTATGTTTTTTATGGGTTAAAACAATTGAATTTTTTATTTTTATTGTGTAGCTTTATTTTTAACCAAGGTTTCTTGGTTGTTAATATAACAAATATAAGGATAGCAAGATGAAACAAAAAATAACTAAGATACTTGCAGCTATTGCATTAGTTGGTACCTGCAGCGCTGGCGCAACTGAGTTGAATTGCGACCTACAAGTGAAAAGAGGTGGTAACGTCATTGGTAACGGACAAACCTGCTTTGGTATGGACTTCTCATTTGGCAACTCGACAACTGGTAAGTTTTACTTAACGAATATCAGCAAACCGATTAATAAAGTGATTTGGAATGGTGATGCTAGCTGTTCTGGTGGTGTTGAATGTGCACTCACGGTTTATGCGTATCAAACACATACAGCAACGGCGACTATCTTATACAAAGATGGCACATACGAAGAAACGAATGTATCACGTATCTCGTATGAAACTGGTCACTAAAAATTACTTAACTCATTCTTAATTAAAGGAAATAATAATGAAATCAACATTAATTGCTTCGGTATTGGTTGTACTAGGTGGTCTGTCTTTTAGTTCGCAAGCGGCAGATTTAAAATGCTCTTTGAACGTGAAATCAGGCGGTAATGTGTGGGGTAACAATACTAGCTTTTGTTCAGGAATTGATTTTTCTTTCGGTAATTCAACTTCTGGTAAATTCTATATCGCAAATGCCACTAAAGCGATTAGTAAAGTAATTTGGAATGGTGATGCGAGCTGCAGCGGTGGTACTACGTGTAACATGACCATTCGTGCTTATCGTCAGTACAATGCGACTGCAACTATTCTTTATACTGATGGTACATACGAGACGACAAACTCTGCTCATATTGACTATGAAACAGGGTTTTAAGCCTCGACTTTTATAATAAAATAGCGGGAAAGCCTTTTCCCGCTTTAGGTATTAACCTAACAAAGCCTCAGGGTTGAAGGAAGAAAACCGTTCAGACACATCTATACGCGTTGGCATAAAGGGCATGACACCTTTGTGTTCACAAGTAAACGCACCGCATTTCACAGCAAAGCTAAGTGCCTTTTTTACGGTTGGGAAGTTTTGCACTAGTGTATCTTTTGAGATCCCGTGTTGGCTGAGTTGAAATAGAAACCCTGCCATTAAGCTATCCCCAGCGCCGGTTGTATCAACCGCATCAATAGTAGGAGAGGCGACGGAATAAAAGTCTTTAGCTGTTAATACACTGCAAGGATTTGGCCCATCGCTTGAGATCACCGCTTGTACGCCGACACTAAGTAACCAATCTAAATAGCTAGCTTCTCTCATGTTCTTTTCTTCAGCGAGATATCTCAGCTCATCTTTACTCATTTTTAATATGTCGACATAGGGGTAGCAAGCCTCTATACGTTCGGATAAGCAAGATAAGTCCTGCCATAGATTCAAGCGCAGGTTAACATCAAATGAAATTAATTGATTATGAGCCGCAGCAGACTTTAATAACACCATGGTGGTACTTGTAACTTCTGCATCGGTAAGCGTGTTTGAGCAAAAATGAAATATCCCGTGATCTGGCCATTGCAAATGCTCAAAGTCTTTTGGGCGGATTGCGATATCAGCGGTATTGTCGCGGTAAAACGAAAAGCTTCGTTCTCCTTGAGCGTCTAGGTGGACGATGGCCAAGGCGGTTTGCGCTCCACTTATGGATACACAATATTCTGTTCCAACAGCATATAACGCCAAGGTTGATTTTAATTGCAGCGAAAAGGGATCTTCAGCGAAGCCTCCCACAAACCGAGCACTGCCACCAAGTTTAGCAAAGCCTACCGCCACATTCGCTGGAGCACCGCCAGCAATAGGGTTAAGGCTACCGTCGCCGGTAGGTAACAAATCGATAAGCATCTCGCCAAAACATGTTAATTGCATAACTACTACCCCCAATTAGAAACGGTACTTTAAAGTGACAGACGTAGTTCTGCCGTTAATACTGCGAGCGCGAATAATATTGTTAGTTGGAATTACGCCTTCCTCGGCTTCTGTTAATCCAGTGGTATCAAAGAGATTGTTTACGTTTAACGCGATATTGAAGCGTTCAGTCAGATCATAACTTGCAAACGCGTTGACCTGAGTGTAACCGTCAAATTTTAACTCGTTGTTGTCTTGTGCGTACGCGTCAGTGGTGCCGATTAGGCTTAAACCGATAGCACCTTGATCGAAGTTATATTTACCCAATAAGGAATAAACAAAGTCAGCTTGCCGTCTTGGCGTGTTACCCTCGACTTCGGGAGTGAGTGCATCTTTTGCGATTTCAGCATCGGTCCAAGTTAAGCTACCTCGTAAGTCGAAGGAGCCAATAAAATAGACACCTTCAAGTTCAATACCTTGTGCTTCGTATTGCCTGTCAAAGAACTTTTGGCTGGTTGCCTCAAAGTTTTGCTCTTCTGTTTCGGCGTAAAATAAAGTTGCAAATAGACGGCCTTGTTCAAACTTTTGTTTGATACCAAATTCATATTGTGTCACTTCATCCACAGCATCTTCATCAGCAACACTGCCATCAATATTCACTTTACCGAACAATAGTCTGTCTGCATTTGCACGACCGCCCTCACTGAATCTGCCGAATATGGCGCTGCTTGAGGTCATTTGGTAGTTTGCGCCGACAGAGTAGCTTGTGTAGCTCCAATCGTAATTAACTACATTGGGGTTAGCGAGATCGATGGCTGCAACTTGCTCCTCCGGCTTTGATATAGTGCCATCACGGTTGATATCTACACGAGATGTTACAGCACCTGCAAATGTACCTGTCGCTTTACCTGAATCATGACGCACACTCGCATCAACTGAAATATCGCCGAGCTTTGTTGAAAAGGCGATATATGGGGCACGAGTATCGTATTCAGTATCGTAGTTGCGCTGACAGCAATTTCCCCAATAGGGCGTACCATAGGCATATAATCCGTTTTCAGAATATGCTGTGCCATCCGCAGCGGCCACGTTGACAAGCGCTGCGTTATCTCCTTTAACCTCGAGCAAGTATGAATTCCATAACCAAGACATATTGATATTTTGCGATGACATGAAATAACCGAAGGTGAGTGACGTGTCAGTACCAAATGATTTGGTGAGCTTTAGGTCATTCATGATGTTGTCGAAATCATTCATTTCCACTTCGAAGGTATGAACGCGCATTAGTAGTGCTTGATTGAACGCTTGATCCGCTTTTGGTCCGTTGGCAAAGGTGAGTGTTGCACCGGTACCGGCTATGCTCTCTGCAATTGCTTGGCTATTAGCGACCTCAGCAGGGAAAGGCGACATAAATGAGCCTGAGATACTCGACTTTCTGGACCTGTTTTCGATTTGCCAGTCATTACCTAGTTTGAAATTTGCTTCAAAGCCGATACTATCAACAACAGGGTGCATTCCGTCTCGCATATCCCCTCGACGAATTTGATTGTTATCACCTAAGCCTTGCGTGGCGGTGAAATAAACAGAGTGGGGTGTATCTGACAGTACATCAAAGCCGCTGATGGAGTCGCCATTAGAATACATAGGCATAGGAAGGTAGCCTGCTGTCTTATCATCAAGGTGTTTTACATACAAACGAACGTAGCCACTTTCAAATTCCTTGGTGATATTGGCTTTGAGTTGGCCGCCTTTATTTGCGGTATAGCCGGTGTCACGTGGGCCTTCACCTTGGCGCACAAAGCCACCAATATGAAATTTTATGTCGTCAGTTAAATAACTCCCATACTCAAAATCAGTTCTAAACTCGTCATAATCTAAACCAAACGTGGTGGCAACACTGCCTGACTCATTTTCACCCGTTTTTGAAATCAAGTTAATAATGCCTCCGGGAGCGTCGCTGGCGGCAGTCGAAGCCGAGCCACCACGAATAGACTCGATTGACTCCACGGTATTATCAAGGCGCATAAAAATATCGGCGTTACCAAAAGCAATGTCACCAAACTGCAAAATAGGCAAGCCATCTTCTTGTAGCTGCAAAAATTTAGCACCACCGGATGCGACAGGAAGACCACGTACAGCGATATTTGCATTACCTTCACCACCGGTTGATTCTGACCTTACACCAGGAATTAGTTTGAATGCTTCAGCGGTAGTTCTGGGGGTTGCAACAGAGATTTGCTCCAGCCCTATGCTGCTAACAGAAACACTCGATTCCATAATGGTTGTTCGCTTTGGAACACCCGTTACGACTATTTTCTCGAAGCCTTCGGCAGGTTTTGTGTGTGCTTTTCCTTCAGCGGCCGCCGAGTGAGAGATTGCAAGCGTGAGTGCGCTGAGTGTAAATAGGGTGGTTTTGATTGTTGTCATCATTTGCCTCTTGTTATCGTTGTCAAACTCGTGCGGTCTATTAAAAATGAACTTAATCGATTAAGTTCATTTTTAGCACAATTTAATTTGGTTGCAATTAAAAATTAATCAATAATTCAAACAAAATTTTAATGCTTTGGTTTTTATGAATTTTAACCCGTGAAAAATTTGTGGTTGGAGGGGTTACACTCGCTGCAACTTAGCGTTTTTGCTCAATGGTAAGCGGGCAGGGTCCTTTAACCAGTTGTACAACATGGCCGCAAAGAGTAAAAATGCAAACCCAGTCGCAAGTACAAAGCCATAGCTAACATGGCCAAAGTAATCGCTCACCATGCCCATCAGAAGTGGTGCTAGCGCAGCAGAAAGCGCGGTGAAGAACAACATCACACCAGCAACAGAGCCATGCTGAGCTTTGTCAAAACAAGAGATCCCTTTTGAGTTTAATGTTGGGTAAATCATAGACATAAATAAACCACTTAGCGGGAGCGTATAGATAGCGGCATTAACACCATAAAGATAAGTTAAAAAATAGCATACAAATATAGCAAAGCTCAGCGTTAGCATTACGCTTTGCCAACGATACTTAGCGAGTAACCATACAGCCATAAAGCGACCTATTGCACGCAAAATAAAAAAGATGGTGAGCGCATAAGTTGCAAGCCAAGTTAAATCACCTTGGTAATCCTGTAATAAAGTGGGCATCCAGACATAAATTGCGACTTCAGTTGCAACGTAGAGTGCTATGGCGAGGGAAAAGCCAAGTGCATATTTGTTCTTGAGCATGGCTGCTGTATGAGATAGGCCTGCATTGTTTTGTGCATGAGCGGTATTAAACTTGGGAAACTCAGTGCTTAAAGTCACGATACTGAGTATTAAGCACAGCCCACCAGCAAGCACATAAAGATAGGTCCAACTCACCCCCTGTATCAATAGATAACTGACAATTGCAGGGCCAATTATCGCGCCGATGGCAAAGAAGCCTTCGACTTTATTCATGGTTTGAGTATGTTCTTGTGCGCCGTCAGAAATGTCACCTAGAAGGGCGAGGGCACCTGTTTTAAATAGGCCAATGGCTAATCCAATAACACATAAAAGCATTAAAAACATGGTGAAAGTTTCACCCAGTGCGAACAGAAAACATGCGGATGAAAATAGTATGAGGCCGATTAACACCGTGAGCTTACGGCCTATTTTATCTGCCAAAAACCCTAAACATAAGCCGCTAAAGGCAATTAAAATCATTGGCGCATAGTGAAAGGCGCTGGCCTGGGTCATGCTAAGTTGATATTCGCTGATCAGTGTTGGAATGATCACGCCAACGGCGTCTGATGTCATCGCAAACATCAAAAACATCATATAAGTTAACCAGCGCAACGTGTTGAGCTGAGTGTGATTCGACTTGCTGCTCATTGTTCACCTCTTGAAGGGCTTTGTTATGTAGCTGGTCTACTTCTTTACATAAGACTGAGTGTAATACTAATCTGCATTAAGCGAATTATTTTTAGTAGAACGCTACGATAAAACTTGATTATTGTTTGTTCATGATTAAAGATATAACTTAATCGATTAAGTCTCAACTTTTTTAATGAGTAAATTATGAAAAACCAAGTTCAGTTGATCACGTATGCTGATCGCCTGTCTGGCGGCGGCCTTGCACAATTAAATACGTTACTAACGGGCCCGTTAGCTGGACTATTTGGTGGTGTCCACATTTTGCCTTTTTACTATCCAATTGATGGTAGTGACGCAGGTTTTGACCCGATTGATCATGCCAAGGTCGACGAACGATTGGGTGATTGGCAACATATTAAGTTGATTGCCGAGCACTGTGAGGTAATGGCAGATCTTATCGTTAACCATGTATCAGGAGAGTCAGCAGAATTTGCAGATGTGTTGGCTCATGGACAAGAGTCACAGTTTTGGTCGATGTTTTTAAAAGAAGAAGATGTCTTTCCTAATGGCATCACGCAAGCACAAGCGCAAGCAATTTATCGTCCGAGGCCGGGAAGTTGCTTTTCTAAAAAGGCGTTAGCGAGTGGCGAAGTTGTGGATTTTTGGACCACTTTTACTGATAACCAAATTGATATTAATGTTGAGTCAGAAGCGGGGCGCGCTTATTTAGAAAAAGTCTTAACATTGTTTGCAGACAGTGGAGTGAAAATTATTCGACTAGATGCCGCAGGATATGCAATCAAACGCGCAAATACCAGCTGTTTTATGACTGATGAGGCCTTTGCTTTTATCAATCAATTATCTAAGCGCGCCAATGAGCTTGGTATGGAAACCATTGCCGAAATTCACAGTTATTACAAAACTCAAGTAGAGGTTGCCAGCAAAGTCGACCGTGTTTATGACTTTGCGCTCCCTCCGCTTATTTTACACAGTTTATTCAATAAAGATTTCTCGGCTTTAGCCAAGTGGTTGGACATTGCGCCACGTAATTGTCTAACCGTGCTGGATACTCATGACGGAATCGGCATTATTGACGCGGGGCCTGAAGGGGATAAACCAGGGTTACTCGATGCCAATCAAATTGATGCTTTGGTTGAGCAGATCCATAGCAACAGTAAAGGCCAAAGTCGCAAGGCAACCGGCGCTGCAGCGAGCAATGTCGACTTGTATCAAGTCAATTGCAGTTATTATGAAGCCTTAGGGAAGCATGATTTTTATTATTTGGTAGCAAGAGCAATTCAGTTCTTTTGCCCTGGAGTACCACAAGTTTATTACGGTGGTCTATTGGCGATGGAAAATGACATAGCACTCCTAGAAAAAAGTAATGTTGGACGCGATATCAACCGCCCTTATTTGGATGTCGCGATGGTGGAAGCCGCACTCGATAAACCTGTGGTGAAGGGTCTGCAAACACTAATTAAACTGCGTAATACTTGCTGCGCATTTGATGGCAATTTTGCATTAACATGCCAAGGCTCAAATCTGGTTATAACTTGGGAGGGCTATAATGCAAAAGCGGAGTTGCGAGTTGATCTCGCAAAAGATGAAGCCATGATTAAAACTTCTGAAAACGCCACAGAGCAGAGCTATAACATTCAATCGCTGCTTTCCTAACCATAGCTAGGAGCCAAAGTTGCGCGTAGAAAGCGCGCTTTAAGTACCTCAACATCGATTATCCTTGGTAGCGGCTCGCAATCTTAGGTGAGCTGCTATGTATAGATAAATACCAACAAAGCGTAATTGACATAGCGGGTTAACTATATAACAATAAAGTTATATAATTAATTTGTTATGCGATGATGAAGATACTTTTTCTTTGTTCTGGAAACTCAACGCGGTCAATTTTAGCACAGGCGCTAGCTAACTTTCATGGCGGTTCGGATGTTCATGCCTATAGTGCAGGCACTAAGCCAAGCACGGTGAATGCGACTACGCTTTCAATGCTACGCCGTTTAGGGATTAATACGGACAATCTGTACAGTAAACACCTCAATGAGTATAAGGACGAACACTTTGATGTGGTGGTAACTTTATGCTCTGAAGTGCAATCTGAATGCGAAGGTAAACTGCAAGGAGAACATGTCCTTGCGTGGGATATTGCGAGTCCAGCTGAGCGAAGTTGCAGTAGCGCTTATGAGCAAACCTTGTTTGACATCAATGAACAAGTTATTTCCCTACTACGCGAAGGTAAGTCACAACATACGCTACTTACACCCTTGCAATTTTATAAATCCCTAGCGGATGAGATCCGCTTAAAAACGCTTGCCATGTTGACGGTGGAAGGTGAGCTATGTGTTTGCGAGCTAATGGCGGCGCTTGAACAAGATAGCCAACCCAAGGTGTCACGGCATTTAGCGCAGCTGAAGAAGGCTGGAATTCTATGTGATCGCAAGCAAAAACAATGGGTATTTTATTCTATAAACCCAACGCTACCGCTATGGATGAAGGCGGTGATAAACGCCACGGTTATGCATCAACCAGATTATATAAAAGCTGAGTTAGTGAGGCTAAATGCGATGGGCGAACGGCCAACACGCATGGCAACTTGCTGTAACTAATAATTAGATTTGGAGTTCTTATGACGATTAAAGTAGGGATCAATGGTTTTGGTCGAATGGGGCGTTTGGCGCTTCGCGCTAGCTTTGACTGGCCTGAAATCGAGTTTGTACAAATTAACGATCCTGCGGGCAATGCAGAAACCCTAGCGCACTTGCTAGAGTTTGATTCTGTCCATGGTAAATGGCATCACAGTGTGTCTTTTCAAGGTGAACAGATCCAAGTAGGTGAAACTGTGTTGTCGGTGACTCAAAACAAAGAGATTGCGCAAACTGACTGGTCTCAATGTGACGTCGTGATCGAAGCATCCGGCAAAATGAAAACCAAAGCTTTACTGCAACAGTATTTAGATCAAGGCGTTAAGCGCGTTGTTGTTACGGCACCGGTAAAAGAAGAAGGGGTATTAAATATTGTGATGGGAGTGAATGACCATCTATACGACGACATTCCCCACCAAATCGTTACGGCCGCTTCTTGTACCACAAATTGCTTAGCGCCAGTCGTAAAAGTATTGCAACAAAACATTGGCATAAAGCACGGTTCGATGACGACTATTCATGACATCACCAACACGCAAACCATTTTGGATGCGCCACATAAGGATTTACGCCGCGCGCGGGCCTGTGGCATGAGTTTAATTCCGACAACAACAGGTTCAGCGACTGCTATTACCCATATCTTTCCAGAATTAAAAGGCAAGCTAAATGGTCACGCTGTTCGTGTTCCGTTGGCGAATGCTTCATTAACAGACTGCGTGTTCGAGGTCGAGCGGCCAACTACAGTGGAAGAGATTAACCACTGGATGGCGCAAGCTGCTGCTACTGAGCTTAACGGAATTTTAGGTTATGAATCAAGACCACTAGTTTCTATTGACTATAAAACGGATCCTCGCTCTAGTATCGTCGATGCGTTATCTACAATGGTAGTTAATGGTACTCAGGTTAAGTTGTACGTGTGGTATGACAACGAGTGGGGCTATGCAAATCGTACCGCGGAATTAGTACGTAAAGTGGGATTGTCGTTAGGCGAATAAGATATCATGCAGCTGCGTAATATACCTCAAGATATCAAGCAGTACCTCATTGTGACAGGCAACTATTGGGCGTTTACCTTAACGGATGGTGCGCTCAGAATGTTGGTGGTGCTTTACTTTCACCAATTGGGTTATAACCCGCTTGAAATTGCCATGCTATTTCTCTTCTATGAAATTTTTGGTGTTGTCACCAATTTAATTGGAGGGTGGCTTGGCGCACGCATTGGCTTAAACCGCACCATGAATATTGGGTTAGGCATACAAATAGTAGCATTATTGATGTTAGTAGTACCAACGCACTGGCTTACCGTGCCTTATGTTATGGCAGCACAGGCGCTCTCAGGTATTGCCAAAGATCTCAATAAAATGAGTGCCAAAAGTGCAATAAAGGCCATCGTAAAATCGGGTGAAGAAGGGACCTTGTTTAAGTGGGTGGCAATACTTACCGGCTCAAAGAATGCGCTAAAAGGCGTCGGATTTTTTCTTGGCGGGTTGTTGCTTACCTTACTTGGCTTTACCGGCGCGATGTGGTCGATGGCAATCATGTTGCTATTAGTGTGGTTGTTTAGCGTTATCAGCTTAAAAAGCGATTTAGGCAAGGCTAAAAGCAAACCCAAATTTAGCGATGTATTTTCAAAAAGCCGAGCAATTAATATGCTATCTGCCGCGCGATTGTTTTTATTTGCCGCACGGGATGTTTGGTTTGTGGTTGCGCTTCCTGTCTTTTTATCGCAGCAGTTCGGTTGGGATCATTGGTGGGTTGGTGGCTTTATGGCTACTTGGGTCATCGGTTATGGCATCGTGCAATCAACAACTCCTAGATTTATTAGTCGTGATACGTTTGCATCAACACCAAGTAAAGTCAGCGGATGGGCGTTGTATTTGGCAGCTATTCCGCTGTTGATTGCTATCTCACTTCAAGCGCAGCTCTGGACAAGCTTAGCCGTAGTAGGTGGACTTTTGCTCTTTGGTTTTGTGTTTGCTATCAATTCATCTCTTCACAGCTATCTTATTGTGAGTTTGGCCGATAGTGATGGAGTGTCACTTGATGTGGGCTTCTATTATATGGCGAACGCTATCGGGCGATTACTCGGTACTGTGCTATCAGGTTGGATCTTTTTGGAGTATGGTTTGGTGGCTTGTTTAGTGGTATCAAGTGTGATGTTGTTGTTGGCAGGGATCATTTCCTGCAGATTACCCAGGCGAGTCTAATTGATAGGGGGCAATTAACAGCTCTGCCCCATTTTTAAGGTATAGCCAAGCATAACTTTATCATCACTTTTATCTAAGAAGAGTTTGGCTGCTTCTCGGCCTTTTTCTTCACTATTTTGATGAATGGTAGTTAGGCTAGGGCTAAAGCGTAGCGCTTCATCAACGCCATCAAAACCAACGACTTTAAGCTCCTGTGGTATCTTTACACCAAGTTTTTTGGCTTCTCTTAACAGCGGTAGTGCAATTAAATCACTCATACACAGTACGGTATTAGGCCTTGGTGAGAGGTTAAGTAGTTCTTTTGCGGCGATATTTGCAAACCTTTCGCTGCTTTCAGGAATATTCCACACTCTGTCTTCACCAAGTGTTAATCCACGCTCTCCAATAGCTTTGAGATATCCGCTATAACGCTGATGTGCAATAGAGGTCTGTATGTCTGTTAGGTTTTGCTCGTATACACGGCATAGCAAATCAGTGTCTAATAATCTCAAACCAAAAATAGCAACATCACTATCGTCGTTCAGTGCTTTACTCGCTACATCAAAGGCGGCTTGTTGGTTGTCGATATTAATACTGGCATGCGCGGGCAAATCAAAGTCAACCGTCACAACCTGTTTGCTAACATTCGCAAGATGCTCAATTAACTTGGGATTACGCGGGCGGCCATAACAAATTAAGCCGTCGACGAAATCGACAATGTCTCCGACATTATCTGCGGTGCCTGAGAACAAGAGTAGGTTAATATGCTGAGCTTCTAAAACGCTTGCAACTCCTCGCATAAAGCTACTCGCAACGGGATCTGATACCATATATTCAACGCTATCGGGTAGTACCAGCGCGACAATGTTAAACGAGCCCTTACGCAGCGATTGGGCTGCCTTGTTAGGCCCAAAATAACCCAATTCATTACAGGCTTTTAAAATTTCTTCTCGTTTGGATTTAGAGAGTTGATCTGGTCTGTTAAAAGCATTCGATACCGTTGCATTTGACACGCCTAATTCCGCCGCAATGCTTTTGAGCGTCCATTTTTTTTTGTCGTTACTCATTGGCAGGACCCCTTAATACAGTCAGGCATATGGCAATGGTTTAGTCCATCTTAACTAGTAAACACCTTAAATAACAAGCAATAATAGATTATTGTCGCAATCTAGTTTAAAGAAAATAGTCAATGAGGTATGATGCGCCATACTTTTATTGCAAATTGTTCTCATAATCAATGACATTAGATAAACTTTCCAAAAATAACGCAGCGACCATCACTTCTCTTACCCATCCAGATACTGCGTTACTGAGTCGAATAATGGCACTTGGAATTATTCCTGGTGAGCAAATAGAAGTCATTAACGTCGCCCCACTTGGATGCCCGATGCAAGTGAAAATTGGTGACACCTTTGTGAGTGTGCGTAAGGCCGACGCACAGTTCGTTGAAATTGAAGTTTTATAAGTTATTAAGGGCTCACGTATGAAAATTGCGTTAGTGGGCAACCCGAACTGCGGGAAAACCACATTATTTAACCGCCTGACCGGCTCTAAACAAAAAGTAGGGAATTGGCCAGGGGTAACTGTCGAGAAAAAATTCGGCTATTTTGCTTTAGAAAACACAAACGTAGAATTGGTAGATTTGCCCGGGCTCTATAGCATGGAACAAATTGAGCCAAGCCAAGATGAGCAAATCGCGTGTGACTTCCTAAAGCAAAATGAAGCCGATGTCATCATTAACATCGTGGATGCCGCTAACTTACAGCGAAACCTCGTATTAACTTCCCAGCTGAAAGAATTAGGCAAGCCTATTCTTGTTGTTGCAAATATGGTTGATGTCGCAACACAGCGTGGGAGAACGTTAGATTTAAAAAGACTCTCTGAACAGTTAGGGTTACCTGTAGTGCCATTCCACGGTGCTAAAGGTACAGGGCAAGAAGCGTTGTTGGAACAACTCGCACAGATCACGCGTTTTCCAAAAGCACCTGTGACGGCAAACACCGAAAGTGCCGGCAGCGATCCCCTCGAAAAAGCGGTTGCTCGTCACCAAGTAGTGAAAAAATTGGCTGATGGCGTAAGTATCATTACGCCAAAACGTGCAGATACAACAGAAACGCTTGATAAAATCGTGCTCAACCGCTGGCTTGGCGTGCCTATTTTCTTAGCCATGATGTATTTAATGTTTACCATTGCGGTGAATGTTGGTGCTGTATTTATCGACTTTTTTGACATCGCCGTGGGCGCCTTACTCATCGATGGTGTAAAAATCTTGCTAGCAGATATTGGCGCACCTCAATGGCTGGGTGTGTTATTGGCTGATGGTTTTGGTGCGGGTATTCAATTAGTGGCGACCTTCATCCCTGTTATTGCGGTGCTGTATCTGTGCTTATCCATTTTGGAAGATAGTGGTTATCTTTCTCGGGCCGCGTTTGTTATTGACCGTTTGATGTCATCCATTGGTCTACCTGGCAATGCTTTTGTCCCTTTGATCGTTGGATTCGGCTGTAATGTGCCTGCGGTTATGGCGTCAAGAACGATGGGTCGAGAGTCCGATCGATTACTGACGATTATTATGGCGCCATTTATGTCCTGCGGCGCACGTTTGACGGTATATGCGTTATTTGCAGCGGCTTTCTTTCCAACGAACGGAGCCAATGTTGTTTTTGGTCTGTATTTGCTTGGCATATTGGTTGCGGTAGGTTCTGGCTTTTTATTTAGAAAGCAAGTATTCAAAACGCAAAAATTACCCTCATTTACCGAGATGCCAGCGTATCATATGCCAATTTGGCGCAATATATTCATTACCACTTGGCAGCGTCTGAGCGGCTTTATCAAACGTGCTGGCAAAACAATTGTTATGGTAGTTATTTTACTCAGTGCATTAAACTCGATTGGTACCGACGGTTCGTTTGGCAATGAGAATACAGATAAGTCACTTTTGGCGAAGGCTGCACAAGTGGTCACGCCAATCTTTGAGCCAATAGGGTTAAAAGAGGAAAACTGGCCTGCTACGGTTGGTGTTGTGACTGGTATGTTTGCCAAAGAAGCCATCGTCGGTACTTTAGATGCGCTTTATACCGGTGCCGAAGAAGAAGGTGGAGAGTTTTCATTGTTGGCTTCGTTAAAAGAAGCGTTGATGACCATAGTAGACAATAGTAAAGATCTTATCGCAAACCTTGGTGATCCATTAGGACTTAACGAATTAGAGTCAGGCGCTGAAAGTGGCACTGCGCTACTTACTGCAATGGCCGCGAAATTTAATGGTCAAATCGGTGCATTTAGTTATCTTGTCTTTATCTTACTTTACACCCCTTGTGTAGCGGTATTAGGTGCAATTAAACGTGAATCTGGCGGTAAGTGGATGTGGCTTGTTATTGGCTGGACGACCTCAATTGCTTATATCATGGCGACTTTAGTTTACCAAGCTAGTCAGTTAAGCACCTCGCCAACGAGTGCTTCGCTTTGGATTATAGCGATGTTGTTGTTTGGATTTGCGTGGTGGAAAGGGTTATCCAGACTGGGTAATAAACTTAACCAACCACCAACCTATCAAATAAACTTAGGTTAGTTATTCAAAAGCTTGGTTAATTACGGCGCTTAGAGCGCCGTTTTTTATGTTTTGATATCAAGCAAAAAAAAGCAGTGTTAACTGAGTCAACACTGCCAACAACTCTAAATCAATCAAGGGGAGTCTTCGTAAAAAGAGGTTACACCGCTTTATTGACGGAAGGGTGACGCAATAATGAAAGATTTATGACTGTGAAAATTTCACTTTGCTTCTTGCTAAAAATCGCTTAATTTTTAGCTCTATTCTTGCCGTTAACTGGGACAATAATGATAACCACTGATACTCCTCTAATTTTACGCCATCTTGATACTATCCATGCGCTGATCTCTAATTCTTATTGGGCAAAACAAATGCCTAAAGTATTGCTGGAAAAGGCCATTCAAAATAGCCTGAGCTTCATGTATTTGGACGATGAAGGTGAGTTTCAGGGTTTTTGTCGCGTGATAACTGACTATGCCACCTTTGCCTATCTTGCCGACGTGATAGTTGAGGAAAGTGCCAGAGGTAAAGGGGTAGGCAAAGCGATTGTTCAAGCCGTGGTTGAACATCCAGAGCTACAAGGCTTAAGGCGCTTTATGCTGGCAACTTTTGATGCGCATACTCTATATGAAAAATTCGGCTTTGCAGCGGTGCCAGATCCAAGTATTTTGATGCAGATCTGCCATCCTACAATATATTCGGATTTACAAGATTAATTGCTGGATTTTAGTCACTTATATTTTGTTTTTTAGAACGAAGACTGGATAAATGCACTTACCCTGAACATAATAAAGACGATAACAACAACAGGTGTCTTTATTATGTTACTGCTTGCGACTATCTATTTGGCTGCTGCGATATTGGCGGTGCCAATCGCTAAACGGCTAGGGCTTGGCTCTGTGCTTGGATATTTATTGGCAGGGATCCTAATTGGTCCTCATCTTCTTCATCTTGTGGGGGAGCAAACTGACGTCATGCACTTTGCCGAGTTTGGTGTGGTGATGATGCTATTCTTAGTCGGGCTTGAGTTACAACCCAAAAGGCTCTGGACGATGCGCCGCTCTATAGTTGGTCTCGGTGGCTTACAAGTGGTTATAACAACGGCTGTACTCTATTTCGCGATTGATTTAGCGCTTGGCTTTTTGTGGCAGCAATCATTAGCCATTGCGTTAATGTTGGCACTGTCTTCTACCGCCATTGCACTGCAAACCTTAAATGAAAAAGGCTTGATTAAACAATCTGGCGGTCAAAATGCGTTTTCAGTGTTGTTATTTCAAGATATAGCCGTGATCCCCATTCTCGCGATTATGCCGTTGTTAGCATTTAGTGATTTGGCTGTGAGTGATGGTCACGGCAATTTGTTACATGCTTTTCCGACTTATCTCCAAGTGATTATCTCTGTTTTTGTGATTTTGGCTATTATCGCTGCTGGGCATTATGTCGCCGCGCCGTTATTTAGGTATATTGCCAGCACTCGAATGCGCGAGCTATTTACCGTGGTGGCGCTATTTATCGTTATCGCAACCGCGTTATTGATGCAAAGCATTGGTTTATCCCCAGCGCTTGGAACATTTCTCGCGGGTGTTGTTCTCGCGGAAAGTGAATTTCGCCATGAATTAGAAGCCGATATTGAACCGTTTAAAGGGTTACTTCTTGGCCTCTTTTTCATGACAGTCGGCGCATCAATCGACTTTTCCTTATTGGCACAAAAATGGTTATTTATTTTAGCGTCAGTGGTGCTGTTAATGGGGTTAAAGGCGGTTATTTTATATTTGTTGGCAACGGCGTTTTCACTGCATAAGCGAGCGACATGGTTATTTACTGCAGCCCTGTGTCAAGGCGGAGAGTTCGCGTTTGTACTACTTTCTGTTACTGGCAGTTTAGCAATCTTAACTCCAGATCAAGTTGCGTTAGTCACACTGGTTGTTGCGGTATCTATGCTCGGATCGCCCCTTATTTTTATTCTTTACGACAAAATAGTTGAACGTCAGGCCAATACTACTCAAGAACAAGATAGCTTAGAGACGATGGAAGCGACACAAAACGTTATTGTGGTCGGCTACGGGCGTTTTGGCCAAGTGATAGGGCGCTTGCTCCATGCGCAGGGCTATCATTTATCGATCTTGGATCACAGCCCAAGCCAAATTGAATTACTCCGTCGCTTTGGCAATCAAGTATTTTATGGCGATGGTGCACGATTAGATTTGCTCGAAGCCGCAGGGGCTCACGAAGCGCAAATGCTGGTCGTAGCGATTGATGAACCAGATAAAACCCTCGAAATCGTCAGGTTGGCGCAGCAACACTTCCCTGATCTAAAGCTTGTAGTTCGTGCAACCGACCGTCGCCATGCCTACCAACTGATAAAATTGGGTGTCACTGCGTTTGAGCGAGAAACTTTTGTCTCTGCTGTGAAGCTAGGTGAGCAGGCGCTTAAGTTATTGGGCCATAGCGAAGAAGATGTCGCACGAGCGGGCTACCTCTTTACCAAACACGATGTTGAATCTATGCATATGCTTGCCGATGTGTGGGGAGACGATGAAAGCTATGGTATTGCGATTCGTCAGCGTATGGCTGACCTTAAACAGGTACTTCAGGCGGACGAAAAAGCGCAAGAAGATCTTAATACCTGCCATGGTGAAAATTGTGAAGATAAACCACCAGCCATTGAACAATAACGTATAAATATTAGGTTAAATCAGTATGTTGAGAGTGACACTAGAGCAATGGCGAATGTTTAGAGCCGTTGTTGAATATGGTGGCTTTAATCAAGCTGCTAAAGAAGTACATAAAAGCCAGTCAAGTATCCACACTGCGGTCCATAAAATTGAGGAAGGCCTTGGTGTTAAGCTTTTTAGAGTCGAAGGGCGAAGAACTCTGTTAACCGAAGCGGGTGAAATGATGCTGCGCCGTGCCAATTATCTCTTGGAAGAAGCGGCAAAAGTGGAAGCGGTAGGGCAGACGCTGGGTGAGGGAGTTGAGAGTCAACTGCGCATAGCGGTCGATGAAATTTTCCCACAGCAGTTACTCTATAAGGTGCTAGAAAATACATCTGCACAATATCCTTTATTGCGTGTCGAGTTGGTTGAGTCAGTATTGACTGGTGCATCTGAACTTTTACAAAATACTGACGTAGATATCGCTATTTCTCCGGTTACTTTACAAGGCGGGTTCAGTGAAGAGTTGTGCCAAATCGAGTTTGTTGCAGTGGCAAATCCCAATCACGCATTACATCAATTTGGTCGCGCGCTTACATTCGAAGACTTAAAATCCCATCGCCAAATCGTAGTGAGAGACTCTGCAATCTCACGTAAAAAAGATGAAGGTTGGTTGGGGGCGCATCAACGTTGGACAGTGAGCCATATGACAACCTCGATAGATATGATAGCGCAAGGCTTAGGATTTGCTTGGTTACCTATTCCGGCTATCAAAACGCAACTAGACTCTGGCGTCTTGAAACCACTACCACTAGCGCAACATAGTCAGCGTAAAGCACAGCTTCATCTTATTTTTAAAGATGGTGACAGGCTTGGACCCGCCGCGCGCGCTTTTATTGGTGAGTTAAGATATCAGTGTATGCAGCTAGAACATTCTATGGAATAGAATGATTGATGTTAAATTATCAAATTTTATTCGTTTCAAACAGGTAATAGACTAAGGTCATCAACATGCGTTTGGAGCGAAACATGCGATATATTCGAAAAGCACAAGATAGAGGTAAAGCAGATTTTGGCTGGTTGCAAAGCCAACATAGTTTCTCATTTGGTCGATATTATGATCCCGCCCACATGGGATTTGGTAATCTTAGGGTGATCAATGATGACACAGTACTTGGTGGTCATGGCTTTGATACTCATGGTCACCGAGATATGGAAATTATTTCCTATGTCATTGACGGTGAATTAGCACATCAAGATAGTATGGGTAATCAGTTTACCGTGGTGGCAGGTGAAGTTCAGAGAATGAGCGCAGGCAGTGGCATTCTTCATTCAGAATACAATGCTTCAAAGGCAGCGCCTGCACATTTTTTACAAATTTGGATAGAGCCAAAGCTTAAAGGCATAACGCCGAGTTATGAACAAATTCAAATTAAACAAAGTAGTGCACTTACGCCGATTGTTACGCCTACAGGCGCACAGGGTACTCTGAGTATCAATGCTGAAGCTGAAATACACCGCTTGCAGCTACATCAAGGTCAACAGATTGAGCTGAATGCGCACGCGCAAAAAGCCTATTTGCACATTGTTGGCGGTGAAGCGACGCTTGATGGTGAGGCATTTCAGCAAGGAGATGGTATCGGTCTGATTGCTGGTGACAACATGCAGGTTAAGGCAGTAACAGATGTTGAAGCGCTGTGGTTTTTATTACTTAACTAAGCAAATTGGTATTAAATTCAGCGCCTAGAATTAAAGGAATTTAAGAATGACTGAACCAATTCAACTTGCAGTAATTGCCCTGGTCGTTCTGCTAAGTGGTATTTCAAAGTCTGGCTTTGCAGGCGCCTTAGGGGCGTTTTCTGTTCCAATTTTGATGATGGTGTTGAACCCAAGGGATGCCATTGCGTTGATGCTTCCGCTACTTATCGTCGCGGATGTTTTTAGCCTGAAGAGCTATTGGCGCTTATGGAATGTGTCGGAATTAAAGCGGCTATTGCCAGGTACACTAGTCGGGATAGCCTTAGCAACGCTTTTTCTTCAAGGTGTCAGTGAGTTTTGGCTGACGGTTGTGATTGCAGCGATGAGTATAGTATTTGCGCTTAAAAGCTTACTGATTAAAAATACACCTGAAAGTGTTGGGCACTTAAGGTTACTGGCCGCGAGCACCTCTACCGCAGCTGGTATCTCCACGACCTTAATTCATGCTGGCGGCCCACCACTCATGGTGTATTTTAACGCTCGAAAATTGGAGCCAACGGCTTATATCGCGACGGTTGCGGTACTATTTGCGCTGATGAATGTGATTAAGTTGGCGACCTTCTCTGCAACTGGGTTGTTACAGTGGCAACATGTGCTGCTTGCTATTTGTTTTACACCTTTAGCGTTGCTAGGTAATAGACTCGGTGTGCACCTTGCGAAACGCTTACCTAAAAAGCAATTTTTGCTGATGATGAATGGACTATTGCTCATGCTTGGACTGGTCTTAATTGGTAAATTGTTGTGATGGTATAGGGTTACCAACATCCAGCAAAGTAAATGCCCACAACATGGTGTGGGCATAGGAAACTATAACTGCTCTTCCATCTCTTTTTGATACTCATCTGCAAGTTTCGACTTTTCACTTTTATCAAGTACCTTACCCGCACGCTGGAAAAACGCTTGCTCTTCGTCGGCCAAGTGATGCTCAACTTTGTCTTTGAGCTTTTTCAATTTAGTTAGCCAACTAGGGTCGGAAAACTCCGTATTATCCAGTGCCTCAATTAGCTCATCAATCTCATGATGCTCCGCGATACCATGGCGAGAGTCTTCGATCGTCATATCGCTGTCCATTAATGGGGCATAAAAGTACCTTTCTTCTGCGATGGCATGCGCCTCTAGCGCGTCCTTCAACTCTTTATAGTACTTTTCGCGGACCTTTGAATCACCAGACGTTTCTGCCAACATATTCAATAGGGCGCGTTGATGATCATGATCTTGCTTTATTGCATTAAAAATTTCCATGTAGATTACCTCTTATCTAGCTTAAAACGTCTGCTTTGGTGCTGTTTTTAAAAAACGACATGAGTTTGCTACGATGCGCCTCATTATTCGTTTTAATGATAAGCAGCCACTTGCCCTCTGCGATTTTATTCATCACCGCCTGATTAAACGCATCTTTGTCTGGACGCAAAGAAATAAGGCCTGAGGCAAATAGCCCTAAAAATAAGCCGGGGCTTAATAAAGCGATAAACGTTAAATAAGGATTAGCTTGAGTGAAAGCCGGTCCATAACTTACCAATAGCCCCGCGACGAGAAAGCCTAATATCACCCCCATGCTGCCAAGGTACAAATGCCAATTAAGCATGTTCTTGGCAAGGCGACTTTCGCTTTTAGGCTCAAGTTTTTTGTCAGCACCTTTGTCATACGGATTAACCAGTTGTAGATGCTCATGTTGAACAAGGTGGCTATTTAACAATTCATTTTGCAATTCTTCTGCGGCTGCTTTCCCTGTTAGAACGGCCCCAACTCTATGATCTGCGTAGGATAATATTTCAAAAGTATCCATTACTCCTCCTAATTTCGTTGCAGCTTGTAATTATTCAAACTGCAAGTGTTATACCGAGAGAGTAAGATTTCTAATATATTGAATTTTATTAATAATTTTAAACTCTAGATGTTGTGGAGTTGAACAAATGAAGCACAAACAAGAAAGAATTACCGAGTAGTTACTACATGTTTTGATACAACATAATGATTGTAAAGTTAGTTTAGGGAAGAAATTGGCATATTTACTCATATCGTATCAAAAAATTTACAAAGATGTGTTTTGTTACTTAATTCAAGATATTAAGCTTGAGTCTATTTTTTAAACAAGCGCATGAAAGCATTGCATAAATATTTAAAGTAAATTAAATATTATTAAAATGTTAACTTTGGGGTTTATTTATTTGATTTGCTGCCTAGTCTAATAAGGCGTGGCAAGTGCTAATAGGCTTGCCATGTCTTCTGCAGTTGAAGGAGAAAACAGTCACATTTCATCCAATGCTTCTTGTGAGGCAATGATGAAAAGGACAATAAAACAACAATACTAGGAGTGTAATTCGTGAAATTATCTACAGTAACTATGGCTACGGCGTGTGCGATTGCGTTTACTTCGCTCAGTGCTCAAGCTGCAACAAAACAATACCTAAACCAGCAAGCTGACATTAATACTATGCTTAAATCAGCTTCTCAAACTGTGTTGAGTACACAGCCAGAAGTGCTGATTGGCTTAGAAAATGCGAGCCAACTAAAGGAGCTTAAAAGCTTCAATAGTAAAAAAGGTGAAGTAACTAAGCGTTTTCAACAAATGTACCAAGGATTACCAGTGATTGGTGATTCGGTCATTTTAACGTTTGACGATGCCGGTGCGCTTAAAAAAGCTCACGGTGCGGCGGTTTATAACATCGCGGCTGACATCGGTTCGGTAAAACCCAAGCTAAATGCCAAAATGGCATTGAGTCAGTTTGAAAAACAGTCGCTTAGTGCAGACAAAAAGCTTAAAAAACATAATGAAAAATCTCGCCTAGCGATCTGGCTTGATGGCAATTCAACGGCACGTTTAGTGTATGAAGTCACTTTCGTTACTTATGGTGATGAGCCTAAGCGTCCATATTTGATCATTGATGCAAACACAGGCGAAGTGTTAGAAAGCTTCAACAACTTGCAGCATGCAAATGCGACAGGCCCAGGTGGTAACCAAAAGACCGGTCGTTACCAGTATGGTACTGATTATGGTCATCTAGACGTAGCGCAGTCGGGCAGTAATTGTACCATGACGAATGCGAACGTTAAGACAATTAACTTAAATCACGGTAGCAGCGGCTCGACTGCACATAGCTTTACGTGCCCAGAAAATACCGTTAAAGAAATTAACGGTGCATACTCACCGCTGAACGACGCCCATTATTTTGGCAATGTAGTATTTAATATGTACAACGATTGGCTTGGTGCGGCACCTTTGTCTTTCCAATTACAAATGCGTGTTCACTACAGCAGCAATTATGAAAATGCGTTTTGGGATGGCAGCGCGATGACGTTCGGTGATGGTGCGAATACATTCTATCCGTTGGTAAGTCTTGATGTATCTGCTCACGAAGTAAGTCATGGCTTCACTGAGCAAAACTCAGGTCTAGTATACCGTTATAAATCAGGTGGCTTGAACGAAGCGTTTTCTGATATGGCTGGTGAGGCTGCTGAATTTTATATGAAAGGCAGCAATGATTGGCTAGTTGGCCAAGACATCTTCAAAGGCAGTGGCGCATTGCGTTATATGAATGATCCAACACAAGACGGTCGCTCAATCGATCATCAGTCTAACTATACGTCTAGCATGGACGTTCACCACACTTCAGGGGTGTTCAACAAAGCCTTCTACAATCTGGCCACTACGGCAGGTTGGGATACAAAAAAAGCCTTTATCGTAATGGCAAAAGCTAACCAAATGTACTGGACTGCGAACACCGACTGGGATACTGCAGGTAACGGTGTAATGGATGCGGCATGTGACCTAGGTTATGAACCTGGTGATGTACAAGCAGCGTTAGCAGCGGTTGGCGTTAACTCTAACTTAAGCACGGGTAGTAGCTGTGATACTAATCCACCACCACCTCCTGGTGGCGATGAAGAGTTAACGAGCGGTCAGCCTCGTACTGGGATCAGTGGCGTGGCAAAAGAGCAAATGTTTTTTACCCTTGATGTGCCAGCTGATGCGACTAGCCTAAACTTCAGCACTTCTGGTGGTAGTGGTGATGCGGACCTTTATGTCAAGTATGGCTCTCGTCCGACGCTAAACACTTATGACTGCAATAGCACAACGTCTACAAGCAACGAAAGCTGCGATATTAATAACATTCAAGCTGGTAAGTACTACGTGATGGTCGAAGCGTGGAATCAGATTTCGGGCGTAACTTTGACTGGTACATATAGCTCAACAGGTGGAACTCAACCAATCGATCGCACTGAGTCTAATATCAATGTTGCATCTGGCAGTTGGACACGCTTCACACAAGATCTAAATGCTAGCTACAGCAACCTTGAAGTGAGCATTTCAGGTGGTTCAGGTGATGCGGATCTATATGTAAACTTTGGTTCTCAATCAACAACGTCGAGCTATCAGTGTCGTCCTTATAAAAACGGTAACAACGAGACTTGTACGATTGCAAACCCACAACAAGGTACTTGGTATATTGATTTACGTGGCTATAGCGCAGCAAGCGGTGTAACACTGAATATCAAAGCGAACTAAGTAACAGTTTATAGGGAGCGCAAGCTCCCTTTCTTTATTAATAAAAAAGTCATAAATTTACCTCATTTGAATAATCTTTTTATTTTGCTCAGCGCTTAAATCATGTTGTTATTCAAATGAGTTGAGGATACAACAATGAAATTAACTACACCTATGCTACTGAGCGTTGCCTGTTTGAGTGGCTTTTCTGAAGCGTCTGAAGAGGTTTGGGTGACGATGGATGCGAAGTCTAGTCAGCATTTCCAAGTCCATAATTCTATTCGCGGTACTCACTTCGAACAGCTTTCTTTACCAAACAGCGAAGTTAAAGCGTTAAAAGTACCTGCAAACTTACATTCACACCTGAGTGCATTTATGCACGACGAATATCATCGCTGTGGTGGTTTTGTCGCCCACGACTCTTTAGAGCAGGCGCAAAGCTATCTTGCACAGTTAGAAAGCATAAACCCAAGTGCGGCGCTGGTTAACTACAGCATTGATAACCCCACACGGGTTAACAGCTTAATCTCAAAAGTCAGTACAGTGAACTTGGACAGCAGCGTCAACTCACTAACCAATTTTTATAACCGCTATTATACCTCGCAAACGGGTGTTGATGCCGCTGCATGGGTCAAGCAAACATGGAGCGATATTGCAGCAAGTCGCTCAGATATTAGTGTTGAATATTTTAGCCACTCTTGGGCTCAGTCTTCAGTGATTGTCACCATTCCAGGTAGCGAACTGAGCGATGAAATCGTTATTATCGGCGGGCACCTTGATTCAATTAACCAATCTAACTCGAGTGGGCTTGCGCCGGGTGCGGATGATAATGCCTCTGGGATCGCTGTGCTTACTGAAGCGCTAAGCGCTATTGTTGAAGATGGTTATCAGCCTCAGCGGACAATCCAAATCATGGGCTTTGCGGCAGAAGAAGTTGGGCTTCGAGGTTCTAAAGCTATCGCGCAGTCGTACAGCTCTCAGGGAAAAAACGTAGTCGGTATGACACAATTTGATATGACTGGCCGCAATGGCAGTAGTGCGGATATTGTGATGATGACAGACTATACAAACAGCGCACAGAATCAGTTCTTAGGCCAATTAATTGAAACTTATTTGCCAAACCTAAGCTATGCCTATGACCAATGCGGTTATGGTTGTTCTGACCATGCATCTTGGTATCAGCAAGGGTTCCCAGCTTCTATGCCATTTGAATCAAGAATGTCTGAGATCAACAGAAAAATTCATACCACCAACGATACTGAATTTGATTCAACACATGCACAAAAATTTGCAAAACTCGCGCTGGCGTTTGTTGCTGAGCTTGGTAAAAATGCGGGTGATACACCTCCGCCACCGCCAAACAATGAGCTTGAAAATGGCGTGGCTAAAACGGGCATTTCTGGCGCTTCTAAAAGCCAACAGTTTTTCACCATGGAAGTCCCACAAGGTGCAACTAATTTAAGTTTTACCACCTCAGGTGGCACTGGTGACGCCGATCTCTACGTTCGCTATGGCTCCAAACCTACTTTGGATACTCATGACTGCAAGAGCACTAACTCGTCTAGTAACGAGCAATGCAATATTTCCGCTGTGCAAACTGGCACGTATTACGTGATGGTAGAGGCATGGAACGCGATTTCGGGGGTCAGTTTGGTAGGACAATACGATACCTCAAGTGGCAATACGCCTATTGACGAAACTATCAATAATATTTCTGTCGCCAGCGGACAGTGGCAGTATTTTAGTCAAGCACTAACCGCGGGATATCAAACCCTGACAATTACGACGTCGGGAGGCACGGGAGATGCGGATCTTTATGTTAATTTTGGCACGCAACCAAATACCAGCACCTACCAATGTCGGCCATACAAAAATGGCAATAATGAGGTATGTACAATCTCCAATCCTCAAGCAGGCACTTGGCATATCGGCCTGCAAGGTTACCAAGCCGCGAGCAATGTAACGCTAAATATTAGCGCGAATTAATACGCGTTTAAAATCAAGATCGGAGATAAAACCTTGTTTATCTCTGGTCTTAGCGCTTAGTGATACATTGATTTAAAGAGATTTGATTTAATTGATATTCTGCTTCTGATAGACTCAATGAGTTCAATTAGGAGTTGCGTGTGTCACATAAGTTCTCAGTTAAGATATTAATTTATCTTTTATTATTATTTTGTGGGCTGTGGGCAAGCTACTTGTTCAATGTGGCACAGGATGAGGAAAGTGTCCTTGGTCAGACTAAAACCAATCTAGAAAAGCTCAATAGTTATATCCAGACTGAATTTACTCGTTATCAAGCTATCCAAACGCAATTGAGCTTAAGCAATTTGGTGCAATCAGGCTTACAGCAAGCAACCGCTATAAACTCCAATGAACTGGACAGATATCTACAGGACATTCAAATATCCAGTGGTGCGTCAGACGTTTACCTGCTAGACCTCAGTGGAACTGTGATTGCAAGTAGCAACTGGTATTTGCCGCATAGCTATAAAGGCAGCAATTTTGCCTTTCGCCCCTATTTTTACGAAACAATCGAGGGCAATGAGCATGTCTCTTTTGCGCTCGGTTTACGTTCCAAAACCCGTGGCTTCTATTTTGCTAAATCTGTCTACAAAGATGGATCGCTCGTGGGCGTGGTGGTGATGAAGGTTAACGCCAGTAAATTTGAATCAGATAAAGCCCAGCTTGATACGGGAACTGATAGCCATTTCTTAATTGTGGATGACAATCATATTGTACTGGCATCTGATGTTGAGCAGTGGCGGTTAGCCTCGTTAGGGGAATTGTCCCCAACAAAGCGCAAAGAAATTGAATCCTCAAGGCAGTTTGAAAACGAATCTCTATTCCCTATTGATTGGCGCGTGCTTTCACCAACCAAAGTGAAAACTTCATCTCATGGTAGCGACGCGCTGATGCAAAAGAGGCCGCTTAACAAGCAATACACACTTTATTTGCTACATGAAGTTGCGCCTATCAAAGCGGCACAGTGGCCGCGGCTTGGGGTAACCGCACTGGTATTGATTTTACTCTTTGTTGTTGTCGAGTACACGTTGAGTAAACTGACAGGATACAGACAACTGCTTTTCAGTCAGCGGAGTTTAGAGGCTGAGGTTGCCAGCCGCAAGCAAGCGCTCGAGCAGGCGCAAGATGCACTTATTCGCGCTGCCAAGTTGGCAACCATAGGGCAGCTCAGTGCCAGTATTAACCATGAAATCAATCAACCACTTAGTGCCATGAGTGCGTATGTTGCCAGCGCCAAACGGTTGGCTCAAAAGGGAGAAGTGAGCAAAGTAGTCGAAAACATGGTCCTGATCCAATCTTTGATCACTCGAGTGCATAAAATTGTGGCTCAGCTAAAGTCATTTAGTCAGCATCATGATAATAAGATGCTGGTGGCCAACCTTAAACACTCAGTAGATAACGCCTTAGTTATAGTTGGGCCTGAACTCAAACGCTACGGTGTAGCAATTCAAAGTGAGGGGCTTGCGTGCAATATCTGGGTCGATCCATTTAAGTTTGAGCAAGTACTGGTGAATATTATTAGCAATGCCTGCCAAGCCATTGTTGAGCAAGATAATAAATGTATTTATATTCGCGCCGTGGAGCATGAAGGCAAGATCCAGCTGTCGATTATTGACTCGGGCGAAGGGATAAAACAGCACGCTTTATCTAACATATTTGAACCGTTTTACACCACTAAGTCAGGTAATGGCTTGGGCTTAGGGTTATCCATTTCAAAGCAGATCATTGAATCGTTTCATGGCAAACTCAGTGCCCATAATCATCCGCAAGGTGGTGCCGAGTTTTTAATTAGTTTACACACAAAGAATCCGCAACATGACTGAAGAGAAAACACTATTAATCATTGATGATGAACAAAGTATACGAGATGCACTAAAGCAACTATTTGAAATAGAAGGGTACTCTGTGCAGTGTTTCTCCAGTGCAACGCCTGCATTAAAAAAGCTTTCTCGTCAGTTTGGCGGTGTTGTGCTTTGTGACATCAATATGCCCGAGGTCAATGGTATTCAATTTTTAGAGCAGGTGATGCAGTTTGATTCTGAGTTACCTGTGGTATTTCTAACCGGCTTTGCGGATGTTGAAGTGGCGGTAAAAGCTATCCAAAAAGGGGCTTACGACTTTTTTGAAAAGCCTGTGTCAGAGCCGCTACTTGACTGCATAGAAAGGGCGCTTGATAAACGCCGGTTGGTGATGGAAAACCGAGAGCTAAAAGCGCAAGTTAAGAAAAAGTCTGCGCCGGGCGTGCGGATCTTAGGTGAGACAAAACAAATGCAGCAAATGCTGCATTTGCTTGATGCTGTGATTGATACCCCAGCTGACGTATTGATTGAAGGTGAAACCGGTACAGGAAAGGAATTGGTGGCACGATACTTACACGACCATAGCGAGCGCTCAAACCATAACTTCGTTGCTATCAATTGCGGTGCAATTCCTGAAGAGCTGATTGAAAGTGAATTATTTGGTGCCAAAAGTGGTGCATTTACGGGGGCTAAAGAGTCTCGCGAGGGAAAATTTTCTTTTGCCCAAGGTGGTACGGTTTTTTTGGATGAAATCGAAGCCATGTCTGCGGCTTTACAAGTGAAGCTGCTGCGCGTTTTAGAAGAAAGAAGTGTGACGCCTGTTGGCAGCAACACTGCGATAGCACTGGACATTAGAGTGGTTGCAGCGACCAAAGTGGATTTACAAACCTTAGTCGCACAAGGTAAATTCCGTTCGGATTTATTTTATCGACTTAACCTCGTCAAAGTGAAGATCCCATCACTTCGTTCCAGAAAAGCTGATATTCCGCTGTTATATAAACACTTTAGCTCCATTGCTGCTACTCGCTTCCATAAACCTATGCAGCCAATTAGCCCTGAATTAGAGGCACAGCTACTGGCGCAAGATTGGCCTGGAAACGTGCGAGAGCTGAGAAACCACGCCGAGCGCCATATTTTACTCGGTGGTGCGATGACTGCGAGTAACAACATGCAAAGCAATTTGTCTGATGAAACGTTGAGTTTGGCTGAGAAGGTGAGCTACTACGAACAATCGTTAATTGAAGAAGCGCTGGCACAAAGCCAAGGTAGTATAAAAGATGCGATGAATTTATTAAAAGTGCCGAGAAAAACCTTGTACGACAAGATGAGTAAGTATGGTTTAAATCGCACTATGTTCACCAACGACGATGGGTGAATTTAGTGACACAATATAGATTTAAGTGTGTGGAAATCCGCACATTTTAGCTGGTGTTAATCTTAGATTTTTATTTATCCATCTGATTTATATTAAAAAATAAACTCTGGTCTCAGAATTGCGTTGTCTTAAGCGACAATAATCAAAAAATGAGACAAGTTATGACAGCAAGTAAATCTTTAGTGGCCTTGGCAGTTGCCAGTGCAACGCTATCAGCCTCTGCGTTAGCCGCAGACTACAGCATTTATGGTAAAGCAGAAGTTCAAATTGCCAACACAGACAAAGGTGTGATGCGTTATACCAAAGAGGGCACACAAATTGACGCACCATTTTCAAGAATTGGTGTAAAAGGCACTCACGGCTTATCAAGCGATCTAAAACTCGTCTACAAATATGAAGTACAAGTTAAAGGTTTTGAACACGACGATACCACCGAGCCATTTTCAGCAAGAAACACCTATGTTGGCCTTGAAGGTAAATTTGGTACGGTTTTAGTGGGCAGAAACGACACGCGTTTTAAATTCAGTGAAGGTAAAATCGATCAATTTAACGAAACCCAAAGTGATATTGCCCAAGTGCTAGCAGGCCAAGACAGAGTTGGTGATTCAATTACCTATTCTTCACCTAAATGGAACGACTTTTCTTTTTCTCTGACCTACACACCTAAAGACGACGCGAGCAACGACGAAACTGGGTTTGCAGCTACCGCAATTTATGGTGACCGAGCATTAAAAAATAAAGATTACTATGTTGCTCTGAGTCATACCGACAGTATTGGTAATTTGGTTGCTACGCGTATCGCGTTGGCTTACAAGTGGCAAAAGCTACAACTTGGTGCCATCATCCAAGACAGTGAAAATCTAGCGAAAGACAAATCAGGTAATGGTTATGTGCTAAGCGCAAGTTACCAACTCGATGATAATTGGCGTCCGAAGCTACAGTTTGCCAAAGACTCAAGCGGATTACGCCACAGTGAAGATGCGACTCAGTGGACGCTAGGTACAGACTATATTTTTGATAAACAAACTAACTTGTATGTGATGGCAACGCAGCTCGACCTTGAAACACAAGACGATACTAGCATCGCTGTTGGCTTAAAATATAAGTTTTAAAGGTTCAAGATAATGACAGAAGAGAATAAAAAAACGATAAAAACGCAGCTGTTTCTGTGGCTTGGTCCCTTGGTAATGTTACTGATCTGTTTGGTTGAACCTCCATCGGGCATGTCGGTTGAGGCTTGGAGAACCGCAGGCTTAGCGTTTTGGCTAGCTTCTTGGTGGATAACCGAAGCTGTGCCTATTCCGGCGGCTTCGTTATTACCCTTGGTTATTTCGCCTCTAGTCGGGATTGCATCTATTAAAGCCGTCGCTGCACCGTTTGCGCATCCTTTGATTTATCTATTTCTGGGTGGATTTTTGCTCTCAATCGCCATGGAAAGGTGGGGGCTGCATAAACGCATCGCGCTGAATACCATGTTGTTCGCAGGCAATAAACCGAGTATACAGATCTTAGCGATGATGGGCGTGACAGCATTTTTATCTATGTGGATGTCAAACACGGCAACGGCGGTCATGATGTTACCGATTGCACTTTCGGTTATTCACTTGGTAAAAGAGCAGGGTGGAGATAGCCAAAGCTTTGCTAAAGCGCTATTACTTTCTATCGCTTATGGAGCCAGTATTGGAGGCATTGCAACTTTAATTGGTACGCCACCAAATGCGTTAATGGCTGCATACTTATCCGACAGTTATCAAATTGAGATTGGTTTTGCCACTTGGATGATGATTGGTGTGCCTTTGTCTTTGGTAATGCTGACATTTGCTTGGTTCTGGTTGACCAAAGTGACTTACAAGGTCGATAAAGAAGAAATTAATGTTGATACTAAGTCGTTATTTACTTCCCAATTAAAAGCACTCGGTGAAATGTCTCGTGCGGAGAAAGGGGTTTTTGCGGTATTTATTTTAGCGGCAGTATGCTGGATCTTTAGACCGCTAATTGGCGATGTTACGGGTCTTAAATTGTCAGATACTGGCATTGCAATTGCCGCTGCACTGTTACTATTTGTTCTTCCAGCCAAGTCGGGAAGTGACGAACGTATTTTAGATTGGGAAAGCGCAGCTAAGGTGCCTTGGGGTATTTTGCTATTATTTGGCGGTGGTTTATCACTAGCGGCACAGATCAAATCTTCAGGACTTGCCGATTACATCGCTAACTTACTTGCGGGCGCGGATGCCATGGGCTTAGTGCTTGGAGTACTAGTTGTTGCAGCACTTATTACGTTCTTAACGGAAATTACCAGCAATACCGCAACGGCTGCAGGCTTTTTACCTTTACTTGGTCCTGTCGCTGAATCAATCACGGGTTCACCTTTAGCTTGGGTTATTCCTGCTGCAATCGCGGCCAGTTGCGCCTTTATGATGCCTGTTGCAACACCACCAAATGCCATCGTATTTGGCTCGGGTGAGATCAAAATTAAAGACATGATCCGAGCAGGGTTTGTTTTGAATATAGTCGCGATAGGGTTAATTACAATTGTAACCTTGACTTTGGCAAGGAGCATACTAGGGTTTTAAAGTTGCCATTCTCCACAGGCTGTGTCCATCGAAAGGCAACTCGGTCATACGCAGCCTGCCTCTATAGTAAAACCTAGTTTTTTGAAGATAGACCCGTTGTTTTTTCCTTGCTATATTCAAATTAGACATTAGCAGGACCTGATAATGATTGAAGATAATACCAGCACCCTAATAGCCACATTTACCCAGTTAAAAAGTCGCTTTAACCAAGATCCTTACCCCGCGCTTGAAAAGCGTTTACGTCTATTAACTGAAATAAAATCACGTATGTTGCAGCGGCAAGATCAATTAGTCGAGGCGGCAGATCAGGATTTTGGTACTCGGAGTCGATTCGATACCGTGATTGCAGACATCATGCCTTGCATCAATTCGATTGATTATATCGCGAAGCACCTGCGCAAATGGAGCAAAGTGCAGCATCGTTCACCTGGTGCGCAGTGGCTACCATCTAAGGCAAAAATTGAGATTGTGCCAAAAGGAGTCGTGGGCGTGATAGCCCCATGGAATTATCCTATTCAGCTAGCGATTGTTCCCGTTATTACTGCCCTCGCTGCTGGAAACAAAGTCATGCTCAAGTTGAGCGAGTTCACTCCCAAGGTGAATGCGGTGATAAGAGCCATTTTTAAAGGATTGAACAATGAAGTGTGCGTCATTGAAGGTGGACCTGATATTGCCGCGACTTTTACTGAGCAGCCTTTTGATCACTTGCTATTTACAGGTTCAACAGCAGTTGGCAAAAAGGTGATGGCGGCTGCGGCTAAAAATCTCACACCGGTCACCTTAGAGTTAGGGGGGAAATCACCTGTTATAGTGCTTGATGACGCTGATATCAGCGCCGCTGCGATGAGTGTGTTAATGGGTAAGCTCTCTAATTCAGGTCAAATCTGTGTTGCACCAGATTATGTGTTAGTGCACGAAGAAAAATACGACGCATTTATTGCTGAGCTGAAACAGCACTACGAAAAAACATATAAAACAAAAGTAGGTGTAAAAAACCAAACTTCAATTATTAACGACAGACAATTTCAGCGCTTAAACGACATTATTATTGATGCCAAAAGTAAAGGCGCGGATGTGTGGCAAGCTGAGCCAGCACGCGACAATCGTCAGCTTCCTCTGCATATCATCACCCAGGTCAACAAAAGCATGAGGGTGATGCAAGAGGAGTTATTCGGAACGATTTTGCCTATCCTAAAAATTTCCAACTTAAATGATGCGATTAGCTATATTAGGGAGGACACCACACCGCTTGCGAGTTATTTGTTTACACAGTCTCAAGTTTCCATGAATAAAGTGTCAAAGGAGCTCGCAACGGGGACTTTAGCGATCAATGAAACCATAGTGCACGTGGTTGTTGAGTCTTTACCCTTTGGTGGCCTAGGTCACTCTGGTATGGGTCAATATCATGGGGAAGAGGGCTTTTATACCTTTAGCCATAAAAAGCCCATTCTCCAATCCAATAATACTAAATGGCGTAATAAGATGCTGCTTAGCCATTCGAAGCTGCTTACAAAGCCTTTAGAGTGGCTCTTTTTGAGGAAAAAGTAGCGTTAATGTGTTGAGCAAAGCGCCATTACATATAGAGATCCAATATACTTAAAGATAAGACTTAGCTTGAAATATCAGTGGTTATTTTTATGGGACTTCACTATATCAACAGATAAAAAAGCTGATGCTAGAGAGAGTGCTGGCTCAGCCCAATATTCAGGCTAACACGATACAGGATTACAGTTTCAGTCAGGAAGGAGTTCACATGAATACTAAGGTTAAGTTCACAGCTGGTCGTAATATCGCCATGAAGCTGCCGCCTCATCAGTACGACGCAACACTTCAGTTCTACAGAGATGTCATCGGCCTCAAAGAAATAACAGAGCATGCTCCATCCGTTGGTTTTGAGTTTGGCTCCAATAATCTCTGGCTCGACAGCGTACCTGGTATCAGCCAAGCCGAAACATGGCTCGAGATTGTTACCAATGATATTGCGGCAGCGTCAGAGCACCTCAAAGCTGCTGGCGTCGTACGCTGCGATGAAATCGAACCGTTACCTGAAGGATTTCAGGCATTCTGGGTGTCAAGCCCTGCATCGATTATCCACCTTGTTTGCAAAGACTCAGAGTCATGGGAGTAGTGACATCTAACACGTGTGAATTTTCACTGTGCAAACCAGCAAATCAATTTTAATTTGATAGCAGAGATCCTCATCTAACGTTGGAAGATTGATTGAGGTAGGCAAGAATGCAGAATCATAGTTAAAAAGTGATTGAAATTAAAGCAGTTAATGACGAGCTGACACAAAACTCGGGCAATTAATGTTCATTGTTTTCGCTATTTAACTCCTCACTGTTTTGCTGTGCTGCGATTTTTTCACGCTCTGCTTTTGAGATGTAGCGCGGTTTGTTGCTTTTGTGGAGTTTAGCATTAGCACGCTTGTCTTTTTTCTTTAAGGTTTCGTAAATTTTCTTTTTGCGATTCATTTTCACAGCTCATTATGGATGAAGTGCTAGTTTACCTTAGTGTTAGCGGGTTCAACAATGTAAAAAGATTGCCGCAGTTAACAATGAGCATGACTGTTACCTAGGTGTGACGATACTGACCCAATCTTAATAAGGAAAAATAACAAAGGCCTCGCAGGAGACCTCTATTGTTTAACACTTTTCTTAATCTAAGCTTAGATTATTTAGTACGTGTTTCTGCTACGTATTTACCGGCTTGAATTCGCTCGTAAATACTATTAGCGAGTTCTTTTGCTTGTTCGATTTGTGAAGGAGAAAGCTGTTTCTCGTCGAGCACTCGGCTCTTTGTCGCTTCAGCATAACCATTAAACTCCGCTAACGTATTCCATACGTACGAGCGTTCAATACTTTTCTCGACTCCTAAGCCCTGAAAATACATGAGTGCTAAATTAAACATGGCTAAGGTGTAGTTGTTTGCGGCGGCTTTTTCATACCAGTTAAGTGCGTGGCGGTAACTTTGCGGTACACCGTCACCGTTTGCATACATCAGCGCTACGTTAAATTGCGCAGCTGGCATGTTTTTGTTTGCCGCTCTGGTCATTAGCTCAACATATTTTGAGCGGTCCTTTTTAACGCCGCGACCTTCGTCATACATGACTGCTAGCGCAAACATTGCGTCGGCTTCACCAAGTTTAACGGCTTGTTGAAATAACTCTGCCGCTTTACGTGGATTTTTGACGACACCGTAGCCGCCTTCATACATTACACCGAGTTGATAAATGCCCGGGGCGTAGTTCATTTCAGCTAAATAATTGAATTCTTGTAGTGCTTCTTCGAACCTGCCAGCATTGAGTGCATCTATGCCTTCTTCCAATCCAGCTGTTGCCAAAGGTGCTTGGCTTAATAGTGCAATGGCGATACATGCTTTTGAAATCCTGCCTAACATCATAGACCTCCTTAAGGTAGCTATGCTAACTATGTTGTTAGTTATTCTAATGCCAGAAACACAGATTTACAAAATACAAATCTAAAATGGCAGATACTGCGTTAATATAAGGTCATAAAAACAAAAATTGAGGCAATGGGATGAAGAAATTAATAGCACTGGCGCTATGTTTACTGTGTTTGGCTGGATGTAGTCAAAGATTGGCCTATAACAACTTAGGATGGTTAGCGAGTTATTATATTTCCGATTATGTTGAGCTGACGGATGAGCAAGAGGAAAAGCTGGAGGCTGATGTAGAATCTTTGGTTGCTTGGCATCGACAGTCAGAGCTACCAAAATACAAATCTCATATCCAATCATTGTTGAAGCACTGGCAAACCATGACCGAGAGTGACGTGGTGCATATGGTGTATACCACAAGAAACTATTGGTATTCCGTCGTTGAAGCCGTATATTCCAAGTTAGAAACACACCTAAATTCGCTTAACCGTGAACAGCGAGAAATGCTGATAGCCAACATAGAAAAAGAAATGTTGGACGATGACTGGGAGGAAGGAGACCAATTTAACCGCTATGAGCGTTGGCTTGGTGATTTGAGTGATAAACAAAAGGAGCTTATTAACGAATATTATGAGCAAGGCGAGTTTGCGCGTCAGGTTTGGCGTGCACATGAACAAAGACGATTTAGCCAGTTTAAACAAGCCATGTTACTAAGCGGCACTGAGCAAGTTTCACTTGAGCTGTTGCAGCAAGCGATAGTTACTACGCCCACAGCACTGCCTGAGCGCATCCTAGATATTCAAGCAAGGCGAATAAAAGAGTATGCAAATCTTGCTGTTAAACTCAAAGACACCATGAGCGACAAACAAAAGAAGCACTTCAAAGAAGAGCTCGAAGAGTTACTTGAGCTCTTGGAATCCTTGTAGAGGGGCTCAGCCAAGTAGCTTAATTCTGGTTGGCTTGTTTGGTTTTGCATACTCCAAACGATTAATACGTTTGGTACTGTGGTAACCATCTAAACTGGAAATAGCAATACTATCGAGTGCCTCGATATCAATATAGCCGTCTTCGAGCAAAGCGCTTTCTTCAACGTGAAGCGACTCAATTTCGCCTATTACCAGCTCGGTGTCGTTGAGCTTGATGGTTTGATGATCTTTGAGTGTAAGCCCGTATTTTAGTCTGCTTTCCTTGACGAAAGGAGCTGGAAAAGCATTTAAATACTCGGCGGTTAATCCTGTTTGTTCAAATTCTGATTGGTGCTTTTCATATCTGGCTGAGGTTTGATGGGCTGCCATATAAATTTGAACATTGACTTGATTAATGGTGTATTTTTCAGTCGCTAAGATGTTTTCCAGTGTGTGCCTAGGTACGCTATGAGGCCTAAAAATCACACCTACGAGTGCCGGGTTGGCACCGAGGTGGAAAACGGAGCTGACGATAGACAAGTTTTCTTGACCTGTTTCATCAACTGTTCCAATTAAGTTAGCGCTTTTGAAACCCGACAGTGAATTTATCATCAATGCGCGATAACGCTCGTCTAAGGTTTTAATATCGTCACTTGAGAAGTATTTCATGATGTGTTCACCATTCTATTAATTTATTTTGCCAGTCAACATAGCTCACCGTGCCATCTGGGTGGCTATTTGCGATGATGCCGCTAAGTTGATGTGCCACAAATTCCGGCGTAAAGAGTTTTTCATCCGGGACATTGGCTTGAAAGGGTTTTGAAAGTGGCGTGTCAGTCGTGCCTGGATGGAACAAAATGAGCTTAATATTTTTTGCCCGACGCGCAAGCTCGACAGCCGCGGATTTAAACATCATATTAAGTGCAGCCTTTGAACTGCGATAGCTGTACCAGCCGCCCATCCGGTTGTCACTGATACTTCCAATCCGGGCAGAGAGTGCCGTAACTACGCATGGCTGCTTACCTTTTAAGGCTGGCAGTAAAGCTTGCAACCAAAGCATGGGGATCATGGTATTGATATTAAACAGCGCCATGCTGTATTCAAGATCAATGTCTTCAAGCTTTTTCTCTGGGAATGTATCAAACTCGTCATGGAGTAAGCCATTAAAAATGGTGACGCTTATAATCGTTAACTCTTGCTCGAGAATACGGCTCACAACTTGTTGAATTTGTGCTTTAGAATAATCACACTGAAAATGCAGGTTATTGGCATGTAGAGCCGTTTTAGCTTGCCTAGACACCGTGATCATTTTTACGTCGGGACTTTGTTCGGTTTGCGCTTGTATAAAGGCATCAGCGATCGCTGAACTTGCACCAATCACTATGATGGCGACGTTAGTCACGATTGCAATCTCCACTATTTTGTATACAGCACTGATTTGGGGCCAGAAGTTTAGAAATTTTCATTCTGTGCCTTGCAAAAAACAAGTAAACGCCGTCTGCAATTGTTCGGATGATGGGTAATCTCAGTAATTTTATCCAGCGATGTTTGCCAACTTGACCCCAAGCCGCTGCGGTAACATCTAGTCCTAAAATTAGCTTGCCTTGGCTATCATAACCGTGGAGTTTAGCCATAGCCGCTTCATGCTCTATCTCAGGAAACTCGGTAGAGAAGCGATTATCGTGAATGTTCACTAAGTCAATTTTATTGTGTTGGTCGAAACGTTTAAGTTCATTCATTTCCCCTACACACAGCGGACAGTTACCATCGTAAAATACAATCATTCGCTCACTCGAATAATACTTATCTTTGTCATGTTATTACGTTAACGTCTTGAAAATAGATCGTTCGCAAATCAATTTATTCTCGGTATAGTGGAGTTCGAGTATCTTTTCATCAAGGAGATTGTATGACTGAGCAATACGCAAGCCTACGTAGTAATGTGAGCCTTTTGGGGCAGATGTTAGGGCAAATTATTCAACAAGCGCAGGGTCAAGAGACGCTAGACAAAGTTGAAGAAATTAGGCACCTAGCAAAATCCTCGCGGAGCGGTAATGATTCAGATAGGCAAGCGCTGATTGACACCTTACGTAGCCTAAGCGATGAAGCGCTACTTCCTGTTGCTCGCTCATTTAATCATTTCTTAAACCTTGCGAATGTCGCAGAACAATTCCACACCATTTCAAAATCAGGCTCTCCAGACGGCGTGATGATCGAAGTCGATAAGGCGCTTGATGAATTGCAAAGTAAAGTCGATGCTGGCGCGCTGACACTCAATGAAGTAGCAGATGTAATAAGCAAACTAAAAATCGATTTGGTGCTAACCGCTCACCCAACGGAAGTAACACGCAGAACCATCATCAATAAACACGTTGAGTTGAGCGAATGTTTAAAAGTGCTTGAGGTGACCTCAGGTGAGGATCCTGTTTACGATGAGGTCATTGACCGCATTGAGCAGTTGATCTCACAAGCGTGGCACACAAGCGATATTAGAGAAAAGCGACCTACGCCATTGGATGAAGCAAAGTGGGGGTTCGCGGTTATCGAAAATAGTCTTTGGGAAGCCGTGCCTAAGTTTGTTCGGTATTTCAACGCCCAAGTGAAAACGCGATTAAACTTACAACTACCCGCCAATTTTAGTCCTATCCAGCTGACTTCTTGGATGGGGGGGGATAGAGACGGCAACCCGTTTGTTACTTCTCATGTAACGCAATCTGTGCTTGATCACGGCCGCTGGATGGCGCTTGACTTATATCGTCGTGATCTAGAAATCTTGGGGGCAGAACTTTCGATGAGTAATGCATCCGCAAGCTTTATAGCGCGAGCGGACGGCAGTAATGAACCTTATCGGCATGTGCTAAAGCAAGTACGCGCTGAGGTAGAAGAAACCATTGCAGCATTGGAATATAAAATCAAAGGCACGCCTTCTCATTATCAGGACAAGATTAAACAGGTCTCACAGATAAGAGAGCCACTAGAGGCGTGTTATCGCTCGTTGGTTGATTGTCGCATGGCTAATATTGCCGATGGTTTATTGTTGGATGTATTAAGACGAATTGACTGCTTTGGCGTGTCTTTATGTAAGTTAGATATTCGTCAAGATTCCGCCAGACATACCGAAGTGTTTTCTGAATTAACGCGCTATTTGGGTCTTGGCGATTATGCCCAGTGGCAAGAAGCAGACAAGCAAGCTTTCTTATTAACCGAACTAAGCTCGAGACGACCGTTACTGCCGCGTCATTGGCAACCTTCTTCCAATGTTCAAGAGGTGCTAGAGACATTTGCAACGATTGCGGATCAAGACCAAAATGCACTTGGCATTTACATTATCTCAATGGCGCAAAGTGCCTCAGATATTCTCGCCGTACATTTATTACTCCAAGAAAGCGGATGTAAATTCAACTTACCGGTAGCCCCGCTATTTGAAACGCTGGATGATTTAAATAACGCACAATCAGTGATCAGCGGGTTATTTGAGAACACTTGGTATAAAGGCACGATTGGTGCCAAGCAATATGTCATGATCGGCTATTCCGACTCTGCAAAAGACGCAGGAATGATGGCGGCAGGATGGGCGCAGTATGATGCAATGGAAAAGCTGGTTAACCTTGCTGAAGCGAAGGGCATCGAGCTGGTGCTTTTCCATGGCCGCGGAGGCACGATTGGTCGTGGAGGTGCGCCTGCAGCACAAGCGCTGAGATCTCAGCCTCCTGGGTCGCTAAAAAGTGGTTTGCGAGTAACCGAGCAAGGCGAAATGATCCGCTTTAAATTTGGTTTACCCAAAGTCGCGATGCAAAGTCTATCTATTTATACCAGTGCGATTTTACAAAGTAATTTGTTGCCGCCCCCAAGGCCCGAACCGAAATGGGTAGAGGTAATGGAGACGATTAGTGAAGCTTCCTGTAAAAAGTATCGCAGTATTGTTCGAGAGAATCCTGAGTTTGTTCCTTACTTTAGAATGGCAACGCCAGAACAAGAGTTGTCTAAATTACCGCTAGGCTCGAGGCCTTCTAAACGTAATCCAAACGGCGGAGTAGAGAGTTTGAGAGCTATTCCTTGGATTTTCGCATGGAGTCAAAATCGCTTGATGTTGCCTGCTTGGCTGGGGGCAAAAGAAGGTCTTGAAGCTGCCGTAGAAACGTTTGGTAAAGACATGCTGCAAGAAATGAGCGCAAAGTGGCCATTTTTTAGAACCCGTTTAGAAATGCTCGAAATGGTATTCTGTAAAGCTGATCTCTGGCTCAGCGAGATGTATGATGCAAGTTTAGTTAGTGATGACTATATAGGCCTAGGGGATGAATTAAGAGACAACTTGCAGCAAGCCATCGAGCTTATTCGCGGCCTTGCGCCAGAGTCATCGTTGTTGTCACAGCAACCTTGGATCAAAGAATCAATCGGGCTGAGAAATCCGTATACCGATCCTCTAAACTTGTTACAAATAGAACTGTTAAAGCGTGTGCGCGAAGAAACCAATCACGATTTGGAACTGGCACTTATGATCACGATGACAGGGATTGCGGCGGGAATGCGCAACACAGGTTAGTGCAACAATTTGAATAATCTATTTTTGTAAAATTTTACATTTATAAGCATAACAGCTACAAAACCAATCCCAATGGATTGGTTTTTTTATTTTGGTTGGTTTTTTATTAGTATATTTATTGACAGTAATTCTCATTGATTTAAAATGCGCGGCTGGTTTAACCAGTCGTTTTATTTGTTTTATTCAAGAATTGTCGGTTGATGGGTCTACGATACATGCACAAAATTTCTACTAGCGTCACATTTGATGAGTGTAATGATCTGATTATGATGAAGGTCAGAGGCATTGCGAATGCAAACGATGTGGTCTCGGCATACGAGAAAGCCAATCTATATGCAAAAAAGCATAATAGTAGCAAAGTATTAGTGGATGTGAGTGAACTTGAACACCGCTTTGCTGCGATTGATATTGTGAACATAATGCCAAAAGTTGCGCACAATATCGGTAATTTACACATCGCGCGCGTCGTTGGTTTTGAAGGTTATATGCATGACCTTTTTCTACAAAAAATTAAGCGTTTTAATATCAGCGCTGAAAACTTTGAGTGTTTTAAATCTGCAAGAGAATGGTTGAGTCGACTGTAACTCTTGCGTAAACTATCCTGCCATAGATAAACATGACAACAATATGGCAAAGATAGAACCATCAATAAAAAGTGCGTTAACGCAATACGCCATTGCCCATCGTGGAATATTTAGTTATTCCCAGCTAGCACAATATCAAAACCGTTTTCACTTATCTGGATCTGAGCTTGAGGCTGCTTTACTTGAAGTTGCAGCTGAGTTTGCTACGCCTCCTATTTCACAATTTTATGTTGGTGCCATTGCTTGGGATGATAAATCTCAACAAGCGTTTTTAGGCGCAAATTTAGAGTTCTCGCATCAGGCGCTTTCTTTGGTTGTTCATGCTGAGCAAGCGGCAATTAACAATGCGTGGTTAAATGGCGCAACTGAAATCTCTAAAATGACGATCAATGCCGCGCCCTGCGGATTTTGTCGCCAATTTATGAATGAGCTAAGCACCGCAAAGGAGCTTGAAATTTTATTGCCGACAGGGAAAACCTCGTTGTGTGATTTGCTGCCGACTTCGTTTGGTCCGGACGATCTGGGCAACAGTGAAAAACTCTTTTCTCAAGCGCAACATCTTGCTGCGAATGAAACATCGCCTGCATCAATCAGTGCGGAGCTTTATCGGCATTATCTGCGCGCTTATTGTCCTTACACACACAACCAAAGTGCAGTGGAAATTAAACTAGGCACTGGCGAGTGCTTTTATGGACGTTATGCTGAAAATGCGGCTTATAACCCAAGCTTATCGCCATTACAAAGTGCACTAAGTCAATTAGCGATGTCGGGTAAAGTATTATCTGAGGTCAATGTAGTAGGGATCACTCTGCTAGAAAAACAGGGCTGTGCTAACCAGTTGCAAGTAAGCTTAGCAGTTTTAAAAGCATACAATGCTGAGCATTTGCTTACACATATAGAGATTGAGTAATCACTCAATCTCTACGCTTAGCGCTATTATTTCGAAAGTAATAGTTCAGCAGCTTTTAATACTGCAGTGACGGCTTTCTTTTCAACGGCTTGATGGTCGACATTGGGGATTTCTTGGCGTGTTCTGTTTACCAAGACGCCCGCAAGACAAGCTGCCTTCAATCCAAGTGCTGCACACATGGTAAATAATGTCGCAGATTCCATCTCATAGTTCATCACATTAAGCTTTTGCCATTCTGCACACGAACCTTGATACGCCTTTCTGACGTAGCCTGAGTATGTGTCGTAACGTTCTTGCCCAGGGTAGAAAGTATCGCTAGAGGCAGTGATCCCAACGTGATGAGTAATGCCCAACGATTCACAGGCTTGTACCATCGCTGAAGTGGTGTGGAAATCAGAAACCGCAGGAAACTCGATAGGCGCAAAATGCTGGCTAGCGCCATCTAAACGCACTGATGCCGTGCTCACCAAAATATCACCTTCATTGATATGTGGTTGAATAGCGCCAGTCGTACCTATGCGTAAAAAGGTAGTGATACCAAGCTGTGCTAATTCTTCAACTGCGATTGACGTTGATGGGCCGCCTATACCTGTTGAACAAATTACCACAGGACTTTTATTTAAAAAGCCAAGGTAAATATGAAATTCGCGAGTTTGTGCTAAGCAGACTGGAGAATCGAGATATTCGGAAATGCGTTTTGAGCGCTCGGGATCACCCGGAACAATTGCCAGTGAAGCGCCTTGTAGGTCGGCTTTCGTAAGACCTAAGTGAAATACCTTTTCCATAGTAAACCTTAGTTATAATTAAAGCGTAATGTTTATAGTTAATGCCTATCAAGTACAGGACAGATGTCCTATTTAAGCGTGACGTGTTTAAATTATAGCAACCGAAGTAAGTAAATTATTTTTAAGTGGGGAAGTCGTATTAGTAGTACCGTTCTTGCGTGCTGCTACCGCTAATGAATCACTACATAAGGTACCTAAATCCATATAGGCAAGGCAAAAATTTTGCTATTTAGTTGTTCTTAATGAGAAATTTTTAACGAAGCTTATATTATATTTTGCCCTTCAAATTGGTTAGAGAATTAATACAGCTGGTATTATAGCTCGGGATAGCTTGCAGGATTGTCGATGTTCCACTAAACCTTAACATGAGAGCAACAATGAGGAATGGTTATGCCTGCTACACATTCTATAAATAAAGATAACGAATTTGCGCGTTGCTTTGAGTGCAACAAAGTCCCAACCATGGCGCCGTTTCACTGGCTCGCATTAGCGTTTAAAGATATTGCAAATGCGCCATTACTTAGCCTAGTGTATGGACTTATTTTTACCCTTATACCTGCTTTTATCATGTGGTTAGTGTACCAATCAGGTACTCACTTGGTAATTCTGCCTGCCGCTGTCGCCTTTGCGCTTATCGGGCCTGCTTTCGCTGCTGGCTTGTATGATGTAGCGTGGGAGTTGGAAAAGGGCCATAAACCAACATTATCACACAGCCTTAAGTCAATGTTCCGTAATCCGGCTGGCGAGTGGGGGTTTGCGGTGTTACTGATGGTCATTATGATTGTTTGGATGCGCCTAGCTGCACTTATCCATGCATTATATCCAAATGTTCCGAATCCAACGTTTGAACAACTTTCGGCATTTTTAGCACTCGGCTCTATAGTGGGAGGCATTTTATTGGTGTGTGTATTTGCGATCTCAGCGTTTACCCCGCAAATAATGATGGAGCGCCGAGTGGATATTATGACTGCTGTAATAAGCTCAATGCATGCGGTGAAGGAAAATGTCGGCGCTATGGTGGTGTGGTGTGGGATCTTAGTGCTTCTGGTGATGCTTGGGTTTGCAACTGGAACGGCTGGCTTTATCGTTATTATGCCACTACTTGCGTACGCGAGTTGGCATGGCTATATCGCTGTAATTAAAACAAAAGTGCCGCGTCACTACGAATAACTAAACACCCTCTATGAATAAACAACCGCAGCCTCAACGCGCATAGTTGGTACTGCGGTTGACTTCCTATTTGAACCTGTTATATGTGCTGCAACAACGACCTAACGAACAGTCAATGTCTTCCGAAAACGAAGTTAGAAATCGAGAAAACCTTTTGATTTATAAGTTTTTTTATTTTTAATTTATCGTTTTTACTCATTTCAAGCCAATCGTATTTTGTGTGTGAAGCAAAATATAAAGCGCAATAGGGAAGAATTTTCTGGGTCGCATGATTATGCATATAAGAGGGGATAGCGATGTCTGAGAGCAAAAAACAATTCCATAAAAAACTTGAGCACTGTTTATGCCCACCGGGTGATGGTGTGTTTACAGTAAACACAGCGAAAGAAAGAAAAGACGCGCTAAGACAAAAGCTATATGGACAAACAGAAGGTGTTGATACTTTATGGAAAGCGTCACTGGAAAAATTGGGCGAAAGTGAACATAAAGCGGCAATTCTTGGGATCAGTTCGGATTGTGGCGGTGGTATTTTACGCGGCGCTAACTGGGGTCCACTATTTTTGCGTTCGACATTAATTGAGCAACAGCCGCAAACGAGCGCGTTTGACCTTGGCGATGTGCGTGTTATTCCACATTTACTACACGACAAATATTTAAACGAGAGCACGATCAGTAATTGTCAAAAGGCACTTTATGCTGACCCAGAGAGTGAGTATTACGTCTCACCATTATCTATTACAGAAGATGTGTGTGATGGCTTTTACGAAAATTACCCAGATAAAGGCGTGTTTGGCATTGGTGGTGATCACTCAATCAGCTACCCGTTAACAAAAGCGTATCTTAAAGCAAAGCGTGCTCGTGGTGTAAAAACAGCGATTATCCATTTTGATGCTCACACGGATTTACTTGTTGAGCGCTTAGGTATCGATTTATGCTTTGGCTCTTGGTGTACGCATATCCTAGAGTTTTTACCTGCACCCCATCACTTAGTACAATTTGGGATCCGCTCGAGTGGCAAACCTAAGTCTCATTGGGAGTCTACATTCGGTGTTAAGCAGCATTGGGCTCATGAGATCAGAGAGCGTGGTGCACAAGCGATTGTAGATGAAGTTATTGCACAGCTAAAGGCTGACGGTGTTGAAGAGCTTTATGTTAGCTTTGACATTGACGCACTTGATGAAGAGTTTGCTTCTGCAACGGGTACTCCAGAGGCAGGCGGTATGACTCCAGACGAAGCGATGTTAATTCTACAAGCGCTGCGTGGTGAGTTTAAAATCACAGGTGCAGACATGATGGAAATTGCCCCATTTACCGATAGCTCTCTTGTTGGACAAACGAGCTCAGAAACCACGCTTAAAGAAGGTGCTAAGCTGAGTGCATTTTTGATTGATGCTATCAACAATAGCTAAAGTAATTATGTAGCTCTGTGATAGGCAGGGGCATCCTTGCCTATCACTCATTCACTTCGATAAGTTACCCATAACTCCCATCTACAAGAAGCCATTCTATCTCTTTAAAAATTGCTCAACCTTTAAGTTAAGACTATATTATTCAAGTAGCTATGGGGAGAGTTTCATGAAGGGTGCACGCTCTTTTGGTCTTTGTATTTTGCTGATGAGTTTCAGTGCGCTTGCCTACACGCTAAATATAGTCACTGAGAACTTTCCTGACTTCCAATACCTTAATGAAAAAGGAGAACTAATTGGGCGTTCAGCGGATAAAGTCAGGGCGGTGCTTGATGACTCTGGCATTGATTACACCATCAACGTACTTTCATGGCCTGCAGCCTATAATGCTGCATTAAGAAAAGAAGATACCTGTGTGTTTTCAACAGCCAGAAATACCATCCGCGAAAATGAGTTTACTTGGGTATTTCCCATTGACACTTTTACCACCTCTTTTTATGCGCTACGTGAAAGCAAAATCAAGCTGAATAAACTAGAAGATGCGCAAGCTTATCGAACAGCGGTGATCCGAGACAATTTTAGCCACCAATTTTTAATGGAACATGGTTTTCAAGAAGGGAAGCAGCTGATCCTGATTAATTCTTTTGATAAGGTTTTTGAGCTACTCAAGACGCGCAAAGACTTTGTTGATTTGGTGGTATTAAGTGATGCCCAGTTTAGGTTTCGAAGTGCAAAAGAGCAAACGGCTCAATTACTTGAGCCGGTATATACATTAGATCAGTTTAATACGTCTCTTTATCTAGCCTGTAATAAAAATGTTCCCAAGCACATTCTTGATAAGCTTCAGGAAACTTACAACGTGCTTTATGTAGCCAAATAAACTTAGAGAAAACGGGTTATTTTTTTATATCTGGCCACTGAAAGCCGTGGAAGGTATCTAGATACAGTTGCTCCACTTTGGTTCTTGCCCAAGGTGTGCGACGCAAAAACTTGAGACTAGATTTAACGCTTGGATTATCTTTGAAGCAGTTGATATCTACGGCGGCTGCCATTTCTTTCCAGCCTAGCTGCTGTTCAAGTTTTACAATAATTTCTTCTAACTTGATACCGTGAAGGGGGTTATTTGCTTGGGTTGTCATCTTCTACTTCTATATAACTTTAGATATTACGCCTAGTTTACCCTAATTTTATCCGAAATTTCAGGTCTAATTGGTGCACCAGACGCATCAGCCTTTACCCACACAAGTTTGCCATTGTCTTCGTTATACTTTTTCGTTGCACAGACAAACAGCATGTCAAACTGTAGCAATAGTGCGCCTTCGCTATATGACTTTCCTTCATACCAACAGACTTGCTTTGGTATTTCTCCATATAACCTCAAATCAGCGGGCGTTGTCGCCAAAACAGGCAGTGAGATCAAATTAACAGTGATTAAACAAATTAAAAACTTCATCAAATTTGGTTTTTTGAACTAGAGTGTTAGATGACTATAGAAGAATAAGGAAAAATGACAATGGCATTAGACCAAAAATTGTTGGATGAGTTGACCTTACTAGCTAGATTTCCAAGACATAGTTTGCATCAGGGGATAAAAATTCATAGCAGCGCGCCTGAAGGTATACAAGGTGCCGCGATGCGGCTATTTGAAAAAGGGGTCATTGACAGCCCCGATGGGGGTTATTTGACTGATCTTGGTCACGACCTTATTGGCCATTTTGATCATGTCTATAGCGCGTTGAAATAACAAACGTTCGTTTGATTGAAAGAGTGATATGCTTAGCATGTCACTCTTTTTAGTTGGCTTATCGTTTACTAGCCTTATTGTGCGTCTAATTGATTTTCAGGCGCCGCATCAGAAAACGCATCAAGCGTATTACAATATTCGTACACTCGACTGATCTTAGGAAATGCAGTCATATCAACTTTAAAACGCAGGGCATTAAACACTTGTGGTACTAAACAAACATCTGCGAGTGTGGGCTCCGTGCCAAAGCAAAATTGACCGTCACCTATCATAGGTTCGATCTTTTTAAAGCCTTCGATAACCCAATGGCGATACCACTCATTTTTTTGCTCATCAGATGCACCTAGCTCACTTGAGAGATATTTAAGCACACGCAGGTTATCGATAGGGTGGATATCACAGGCTATGGCGTAGCAAAAGTTTCTTACCTGCGCTTTTTGCCAAGGATCTTGTGGTAGCAATGCTTGGCCTGTTTGGGTTTCTTCTAGCCACTCCAATATTGCTAAAGATTGTGCAAGAACGCCATGCTCAGTTTCAAGAGCCGGTAGTAACCCTTGACCGTTTTTACTTAAATATGCCTCGCCGCTTTGCTCCGATTTAAGCAGGTTTACTGGGACTAACTCGTGGTCTAATCCTTTAAGATTTAAAGCAATACGCACACGATAGGCTGCAGATGAGCGAAAATAAGTATAGAGTTTCAACATAATCTTTATGCTCCTTTAAAGTACTTTTTAATGCCTTTCCAGCAATCAGCATAGTTAGGCTGACGCGCTTTGCCTTCTAAAGCATACTTAGTTGGAGAGATAATGTAACGTGACTCAAACATAAACGCGAGTGTGTTTTCATAGCGCTGTGGTGCAAGCTCTGCATTACTCGCCTTTTCAAATACATCCGCTTCTGGTCCATGTGGAGACATACAGTTGTGTAGACTCATGCCACCGGGCACAAAACCATGTTCTTTGGCGTCGTATACCCCTTCAATTAAGCCCATAAACTCACTCATGATATTACGGTGATAATAAGGCGGACGGAATGTATTTTCTGCCACCATCCAGCGCGGTGGGAAGATCACAAAGTCTACGTTTGCAACACCTGGTGTGCCTGATGGAGAAGTCAGTACAGTAAAGATTGACGGATCTGGATGATCAAAGCTTACGGTGTTCATTACGTTAAATCGTGCTAAATCATATTTGTATGGGGCGCTATTACCTGTCCATGCAACCACATCAAGCGGTGAGTGGCCAATCTCACAGCGGAACAAATTACCATTAAACTTTGCAACGAGTTCAAAATCACCTTCTTTGTCTTCAAAGGCGGCAACGGGGTATTGAAAGTCACGTTCGTTGGTATAGCCATTCGCACCAACGGGGCCTCGTTCAGGCAATATGTAAGGGTGTCCGTAGTTTTCACAAATATAACCACGCACCGTATCGCTTAAAAGCTCTACACTGAATTTGATACCTCGAGGGATAACGGCAATCTCACCTGGTTTAATTGCGAGTTTTCCACACTCAGTGTGTAAAATGAGTTCACCTTGCTGCGGGACGAATAACAACTCGCCATCCGCATTATAGAAATAACGACCTTCCATTGATGCGTTAGCAACGTAAACATGAATACCAATCCCGCTTTGGCCATTGGCACTGCCGTTAGCTGCCATCGTCACTAAGCCATCGATAAAATCTGTTTTTTCTTGTGGTATATCGATAGGGTTCCAGCGCAACATGGAAGGGGGGGTAATGGCTTCAGTTATTGGTGCCGTGCGCAATAGGCCATTATCCATCGCTTCATATTCACCTTGTAAAACAGAAGGGCGAATACGGTAGAACCAATTTCGACGATTATCAGCACGAGGTGCTGTAAAAGCGGTGGTGTTATATTGCTCTGCATAAAGATCGTATTTTACTTTTTGCGGTGAAAATTGACCAATAGGTAAAGCGCCCGGCAGTGCTTCACTTTCAAATTGATTACCAAATCCAGTTAAATATTGAAGTTCTTGGCTCATGTGTCTCGACTCCTTTGTGTTTTATAGTAAGATACTCTCATGTGAGAGTATTTTCAATATTTGTCAACTAGTCGCTCTGTAAAGTTATAGTGACAGTTGGGAGTGTGAAATAATGTCTAAAAATAATGAAAAACTGCTGAATATAAACGAATTTTTGCCGTATCAACTGGTTTCACTGTCAACAAAAGTGAGCAACGACTTTGCGCACGTCTATGAACAAAAGGGAGAATTAACGCAGCCACAATGGCGTGTGTTATCTCATGCAATACAGAAGAAGGGGAGTACCGCAAAGCATATTTGTGAACTGGCAAGCATGGATAAATCAACCGTTTCAAGAGCAATTAAGCAGTTACAAGACCGAGAGTTGATTGAGATGTTAGTGAGTCCAAGTGATAAACGTGCAAAAACTATTGCAGTGACAGAGCAAGGAAGAGTGCTTTATCAAACGTTAACGCCGCTTGCATTGGCATGGGAAACTGAGCTACTTAGTTGTTTTAGCGATGAGCAGAAAGAAAAGTTCGTACAACTACTGAAATTGTTACAGTCCGCAGTAGATGAAAAAGAGCTTGATCACTCGCTTAGAACAAGCTCTATATAGTAAAGTACCGCCGAATGTTATCTCGTACGGTTTTCTGTACATGATATTATAGTCATATAGATCATGTAGAGCATGGATATTTCAAATGCGCTGCTTTTTAGTGAATGATTGGATAGAGAGATGATTAAAAAATCAATAGCTATGCCTAACATCGTGACTACAAAGCCGATAAAAGCTTTACGTTTTAACATAATTTATCCCTTATCATATTGATAATCCCTTCATTTTAACATTTAGTATGGTTGCTTCTTCAGAAGCAATGACTTGTCCTGTATCTATTATATTTACTATCAGGAATTTATAAAGGTTAATTAATTGGAAAATAATCTTAAGCTGGATTAAATATAAAAAAGGCCAACTTTCGCTGGCCTTTGGGAGATTATCTAATTACGTGTTAGATATTAGAAGTTGTAGCGTACGCCAATCTTGATGCGGTAAGTTGAGTCTTCTGCTTCAAACTTATAGTCGCTAGTAATCGGTGCGCCGATGATGTACTTACCAGTCGCAGGGTCGATATCCATATTTAGCGTATTACGAGTGCCAAAGTCTTGCGTATAAACTTTACCAGCTGAAGAATCAATCAGGTTTAGTAAGTTGTTCACTACGAAGTAAACTTCACCTTTATGATCTTTGGTGAAACCTGGAAGTTCCTGAGAAACATACAGATCCATAGTCGTTGTCCAAGGCGATGTAGCTGCGCTACGGTCAACGAAGCCACCCGCATAGCCAGACAGACCTAAGCTCTCATAATGAGCAAGCACTTCTGCCTCAGTTGTACCTTCGTAACGAAGTACGTTTGCATCGTTTGCCGTTGGAACATAAGCTAGGTAGTTACCGCCGAACGTAGAGCCAAAGCCTGAAGGCTGAATTAGATCTTGATCGAAGAAGCGACCACCAGTTAGGTTTTGCCATCTTGTTAGGTGGCTGTATGCTGAACCTGAACGGCGTTCAAAGAATAGATTGAAATTCGTTTTATAGTTTTCAATGAACTCTGTTGAATAGCCAAGGTTTAGAACAAAACGGTGCTCAGTTTCATAAGAAGAAGTACCGATTTGTGTCTCTTGGTGATCCAAGAAGTGACCGTAGCGGTAGTTACTACGACCAGTCGATGAACTACCTGGGTTACCTTCAGTGATATCTTGGTGAGTATAAGACATATCAAACTTGAAGCCATTATCCCACGTTTTAGAAAGACCAGTACTTAGGATAATTGAACGACCGTTTTTATCTGCGTTCGTTAGCATAATCTCAAGTTCACTGGTATCGTAGAATGGTAATGCACCATCAGCAGTAGAACCTACTACATCGCCTTCTTGAAGAAGTGCAGCATTTACCCATTCAGCGGTATTTTCTTTATCTGTGAAGATTGCAGTCGTAGTCCACGCGAATCCGTCACCAAGGCCTGGGATGTCAAGTGTTACATCCGCATTTAGCATATAAGTCCACTGTGATGGAATGTCGAAGTTAGGATCGATAAAGTTCGAAACTGAACCACGATTCGCATTGTTAATACCTTCGATAGCTTCTGGCGGAATAGTATTTAGGATATTTGCTGGAGCAGTAACATCACTAGCAGAGAAGTTTTGACGACTGAAGCCATCGTTTGAGTAAGAGTTTGAGATCCAAACGTTAGGGTTACCACCTGCATAACGACCTACGCTACCACGGATAGTTACGTCTTCGTTCATGTAGTAAGTGAAACCTGCACGAGGCAACCAAATGTCAGCGCCATCTAGGTTATAAGTGTTATCAAAACCCGTTCTGTCCAATACGTCTTGGTTGAACGCTGGTTTGTCGTCAGAGCCTAAACGCTCGTAACGAAGACCAAAGCTAAACGCTAGTTCATCGCTGAAGTCCCAACGGTCGTTCACGTATAGTGCAAGGTCTTTACGTTTGAATGCCGCTGCAACTGCATCAGGGTTATTGCCGATACCGTTGCTATATGTGTATCTTGAAATTTGGCGTGCAGCAAAGTCTTCTAGGCTGTTAAATGTGATAACACCCTTAGAACCATCTAGATAAAGGTTTTCAACGTCTAGAATGTCATACTTGATACCGAACTCTAGTGTATGTTCGTCAAGTAGGTAAGTACCGTCAAACTTGAATGTTGTTAGGTCGTTTTCTAGTGAGTTTGAGTGGCGGCTAGCATCTGAACCAAAGCTGATGTCACCTGTAACACCATCACCATCTACGTCGATGTTGCTGATGCTGATATCACCTAAACCAAGTGCGCTATCAAGTGAAATCTGACCAGTTTCAACAGATTTGCTTGTGATACTGATTTGCGTTGAGAAATCATCTGTCCAGTCAGAGTATAGTGTTGAGCTGAAGTTATTTAGTTTTTCAGATTTATTGTACCAATAAGTGCTTAGGTGTAGATCATCAGCATCATCAGTCATGTTGTTTGTGCGGTTACCTTCATTGAACATGTAGATAAAGTTTGCACGATGATAGTCGTTGATGTTCCAATCTAGTTTGATGATGTATTTTTCATCTTCTAGTTGTGGTTGAGTGTCTGCACCACCGATGTTATCAACACCATATACTTCAGAAGCAATTTTGCGTACTTCTGCTAAGTCGTTTTGTGTGATTTTTGTCTCGTTAGCGCCAATACCAGAACCTGCAGGGCCCCACTCAATTGACTGAGGAGATTCATACTTTTCGTAAGCACCGAAGAAGAATAGTTTGTTTTCGATAAGAGGCGCACCGATTGAGAAGCCATAGTTCTCTTCTTCAAACTCTAGTGGAACTTCTTTACCATTGTTTTTTGGAGTACCTGCCCAGCTGTCAGTCATTTTCTCATAGAAAACGCTACCAGTGATTTCGTTAGTACCAGACTTAAATACCGCGTCAACGTTACCACCAGTAAAGCCGCTTGATTTAGCATTTGTTGGTGCTACTTGAACGGTTACTTGGTCAAGTGCGTCTAGAGGGAATGGGTTACGTTGTGTTGGGTAACCACCAGAGTTAAGACCGAAGTCATCGTTTAGTGGAATACCATCAACAGTAATAGAGTTTGTACGCGGGTTTGAGCCTGCGATTGTCATTGAGCTGTCGCTACCAGGTTGGATAACAACTAGCGGGTTATTTCTTACTACGTCTTTAATATCACGGTTGATACTAGGCGTGCTCTTGATTGCATCTGCACCGTAATAAGTGTCGTTTGCAGAGGAGTTAAATAGTACTGGAGTACCAGTAACTACGATAGACTCCATTTGCAATTCGCTTAGCTGCTGGTCGATCTTTTGTGCTTCGCCTAGTGATAGGTAAACGTTACGCAGCTCAGCGTCACGGAATTTGTTTGAGTCGATAGTGATGGTATATGGACCACCAACGCGAAGACCTGATGCGTTGTACGTACCAGTGTCATTCGTTGTAACAACGCGGCGTGTACCTGTCGGTTCGTGAACGATGATAATCTTAGTGTCTGCAGCTGGATTACCTTGAGGTCCTACAATCTGTCCTTTGATAGACGAAGATGTATCTGCCGCAACCGCCATGCCACTCATGCCTAAACTTGCAGCGATAGCAAGCGTAAGTGCATTTTTGCGAAGTTGGATTTTCATTATGTTGTTTCCCGTGTTAGTAGGTTATTTTAAACTAATGGTTAACTGTTATTTTATTTGCTGATTTCAATGATGAAACCAGCGGTTTAGAATTAGGATCATAAATTTGGTTTAATAGGCCAGCTAATCTAATGCCACCTTGTTGCAGCCTAAATTTAATTGTTGGCATATATTTATAAATGTAACCGTAACTTATTTCAGTTTCATTGCTGTTATAAACTTTTTCAGCAATATTATTTGACTCAAGCAACCAATCCGCTGGCGAGCTGTCTAAGTATTCAGCAATTATTTCATTATTTGTGGTTTGAATAAAACGTGTAAACTCGGTAAATGAAAGATTCTCATTTTCGATTAATTTGGTGTCCCAAGTGCTGTGTAAGTTTGAATCACTGCCAAAAAATTTTACTTTAATCATGTTACCGCCACGGTCTTTGCCGCGACCTGCGTGAAACGGTTGATGACTGTCACCTACAAGGTGAACCAGGAAACGGAATGCAAAACGCTTTTCATCAATTGATTTGGATTCTGATTTTAGCGTATTGATGGAATAGTAGATGCCATCTAGGATGTGTTTTACTTTTTCTTTGTCATTCAAATCGGCATGAACGTGCTCATGCATTGCTTTTGGGTTGTCGATGTTGATGTAATGCCACTTCGAAGATTGTTTACGCCAAAACGTGCCTGGATCCGAACGCATCTCATCAGCCCAAGTTGAAATTTCAGCCAGAGAGTCACCTTCTAATAAAGGTTGAATCGCAACGCGAGTCTGCTCGGTTAAATGTGCCTCAGCCAATTCGCCAATGATCCTATGACCATTTTGACCCCAGGCGTGTGCACTTGACGTCGTTATAGTCATCCCTACAGCGAAAAGTAATGACAAGCTTTTACGTAACATTTGTATCTCTTGTAGAAAAGGGAACAATCTTCCCAACCGAAAAGTGAGGCCAATTGTCCGTATTTTTCAACAAAATAAAAGGACTCAATAAGATTCATAATTTCTTGTCAATAAAGTAATAAATTCATCTGGTTACGAGTTATTGGTAAAATTACCTATTGCAATGAGTAAAGAAAATTGATCTAATAGCGGTCAAGAAAGGATAGGTTATTCCAATTAGTGATATATAGTAACATTTTGACTAGTAAATCAACAATTGTATCTTTGTTGTTTATAAGCGCATTATTGTGCTGGATTTTAGGGGCTCGGTTAATATCGGCAAAGCCTCTAACTCTTGATCCCGTCGTCCAGTATTCAAATACCTGCAAAACACGTTCAGTGTCTAATATCAACACGTTAAAAATACATGTTCCGATTAAAAGTCTCGCGTTAGACGTATTAGTTAGAGCGTGTGAAGATGAAGTGGTCACTAGGCAATATGGGCAAGTGAAAGTGTATTGGGGCGGAAGTCTCGCTGAGCAAATAGAGTTTCTTGCAAAGGGGATCGCTGATCTTATTTTAACGAAAGACAACATCATGTCGGCTTTGATGGCCGAATCAACGCATAGTTATAAGCCTGTTATCGGTTATCCGGCTTATTCCGCCTTTTTTATCTCAAACACAGAAAAACCTAAACTATCTAAATCGTATTTCTTAGATAAAAAAATAGGTTTGCTTGACTATCCAACAAGTCGCTCTGGTCACATATTACCAAAAAGTGCGTTTAAAGAGTTAGATATCGATATCAATGCGCTCGATATTACCTATTTAAGCTCGCATCAAGCGCTCCGCGATCGGTTGGCTGCTGGCGAAGTTGATATTATAGCTTCTTATTGGTCCGAAGAAGATGAGCAGCGGTTTTCGAAGAATTACATTACGCCAATTGCGAATAATGTTAGTGGCAGTAAATGGTATTTAAAAATGAACAACAATAACACTGACTTAGCTTGTGCAATGCAGGGAATTATTAACCAGGTGGCTCAATTAAGAACATCTAGTTACTTTGATAAGGTAGATAGATACTGGCAATGTGAAGCCTTACCTTATGGCTTTATCGGAGAAGAAGATGGAAGTTAGCCAGCGTAATATATCCGTTTTTATTGCTTTGGCACTGTTATTTAGCGGCATTTTCTACATTTCTCAAAGTATTGAAACTAAGCGGGTTTTGAAGCAACAAAAAGAAGCGGTTGCGCTTCGTGTTGCTATTGATATGAATCGTTTACCTGTCGCAGATCCTTTTTTACATTATGCAGGTAATGAAACTGAGTTAAGAGAATATATAAACTCACTCAATACAGTGTTAGACGCCCAAGATGCCCGTTTAACTGTTCTTGACATTAATACATCTGGAGCAGGACAGGGTGAAAAAAGCGAAGTACTAACATTATCAGCGCCACACAGAAACTTCTATGTCGCGGTCTCATTAGATGATACTAAACCTAAATCAGCCTATATTTTTCCACTGATTATGGCGTTTATCGGCGTTGCAGTGTTTAACTGGGTGAGAAGAAAAGGTATTGAGGCGAAGGTAAGCTCAAACCAAGCGCTAGAAAAGTTACCGGAATTTAAGCTTGTTATTGATTTGTATTCAAAAACAGTAACGACGAATAGAGACAAACTAGTAAGTGTCCAGCTTGCCAACAAACCATTATGCTTCTATTTAGCGCTTGTTGAGTTTTGCGATGTAAATCCCGATACTGTTCTCAATCAAAACAAAGAGATGCCGAAGGAGTTGTTGGATCTCGCTGATAAATACTTTTACCGTTTAGTTGAGCTTGGACATACCATTAGAAAACGGCCCAACTTTACTAATAGTTTAGAAAAAACATTAAGTGAAATTAGAGCTGCGCTAGATGAGGTATTAGACGCTTGTCCAGAAAAAAAGGTGTTGTTTTATCCGCCGAAAGCACATGGCGAAGGGTCTCGTTCTAAATTACATAGTTACGGACTGAGTGGAGTGAAAAAGTCAGATATTGATATTATTGGTAAATAGAATGAATGCATATAAAGCGGTGCATCACACCGCTTTATATGAGGTACCTTTTTATAAATCCACGGCCTTTATAGGGCTCTTCTTTTGGAAGTAATCTTTGAGGACCTGTGCATCAGTTAGGTCGGTAGCGGTATATTCTGGAAGATGATTAATCTTTGGATAACCGTCACCACCAGAAGCATTATAACTATTCACACTCATGCGGTAGGTCTTGCCGTCAGTCAATGGCTCGCCCGCTATGTGAACATTGGTTACCTTATCGTTCTTGATATCAAACGTAATATGGTGGAACTGTAAGTAAGCACCAGAGTCAGGTGGGAATTTGGCGACAATGTTTAAGTAGTTAATTAGGTCGTTGGCCTTCCAGTCTATATAAGTAATACGATTTTTAAATGGATGAACTTTCAGCACATCTTTGTAGCTGACATCACCTTGCTCTATGCTATCTCGGATCCCGCCGCCGCTGATAATGCCAAAGTCTGCTTCGACAGCTGCCATTTGCGCGTTAATGATAAGATCTGCGAGGTTGCTTTGCTTGAATCTCACTGTACTGCGACGGCCATCTAAGAAACTATCAACGTATCCCACAGCACCAGCTATTTGCGCTTGCCCCTTTTCTTGAAAAGGTGTTAAAAAAGCGAGCATTTGAGGATCTTCTTGAATAGTTTCACCAATCACATAGCCAGCTTTATTTTTTAAGTTTACTGGGATTAAGTTATAGCTAATCAAGGTTTTTGTATCACCATCAATCCTAAATACGGCTTTACCCACATACTTACCCCACTCATGTGCTTGCATAATCCAAACACCATTTTGATTATCAGGCTTACATGTTTTGCCAGGAGCAAAAGCTATGTCCTCGTTACCATTGTCGTCAACACAGACAGGTTCTTGAGAATGTCCACCGACTATCAAATCAAGCATACCTTTAGGAAGTCGGCGCGCAAGCGTTACATCACCGGGTGCATTGATACCATGATTGGCACCGTGATAGTGGCCCATATGTGTAACAGCAATCATTACATCTGGGTGGTATTTGGCTTTGATCTTAGGAACCCAGTTTTCTGTGGCTGCTAAAGGCTCAATAAAAGTAAGGCCATGAACATGTTTTGGATTGGCAATTTTAACAGTATCAATTGTCGTAAGTCCAAGGACAGCAATGGTCAATCCTGCACGCTCAATAATTGTGTAAGGCTCGTATGCTGGCATCTGATTTGTATTATCAAGAATATTTGCTGACAGTACTGGGAAGCTTGCCCACTCAATTTGTTTGGCTAGCACATCTCGAGTGTTATCAAATTCATGGTTACCAATTGCCATGGCATCGTAACCGAGTTTATTCATTCCTTTAAAATCAGGTTCGGCAAACTGTAAATCAGATTCTGGTACACCCGTGTTTATATCGCCTCCAGAAAGCAATATAACGGCATGTCCAGCTTTTTCGGCATCACTTTTTAATTGGTCAATTAAGGTTTTTCTGGCAGCCATACCATATTCACCTTTTTCATTTTGCCAAAAACGACCATGATTATCGTTGGTGTGTAATACGGTTAGGTATTCTGCTTGTTGCGACCGCTTAGGAGAAGAAAAATGGCATGCTGATAATAGCAAAGCCGTTGAAAGAATAAGTAAGTTGCGCATAATTTAGAAGCTATTTGATAAATTATGCGCGTATTCTAGATCATTATAATTATTTTAATAGTGCTAACACTCAAAATTGCTATATTTTCTGGTGTTTTGTGCCACCGCAGATACTCTTCTGTCCAGTTCAAACTTAGCTAACTCACATTTTGCATGGTCTGTTTCTATCATCCAGTTTAAAAAGCTCGCTGGCAGCGTGGAGTATGGCTCTCCAGCATGAAGTCCAAAATCGCAGATATCATTATCCTGTTTCATCTATGTGCCCCTGTTGTTCTTTTTGCCATCGCCATGCTAACAAATTGGCTCAGAGATTAAAGAACAATTAGCTAAAACGGATGGCATTTTTATTATTTTTAGTTATATAAGTGTTAAAAGTAATGTGATCCACTGCAACACAATGAAGGCACATCCTGCAAGGTAGAGGCGAAAACGCGTTCGAATATGATTACTACCGATATGAACATAGGCATGCGCAATACGACTAATTACAAACAGTAGGGCGAAGATGCTGAACCACAACGTAACAAGTTTCATTGCGAGTGCGGCAAGAGAAACCACAAAAAACAACACGGGAATTTCGAACTGATTAGTAAAATTTCTGGATGCCAGAATGACTTCTTCGGGCGCGTTGTCGAGCGCCATGGTTTTGAATTGATCAAACTGGATCTGTTTTTCTCGTGCAGCTTTAAATCGACGTTTACCCATAATGACCATGATGACTAAGGTCAGTAGAGTTTGTAAAAATAGCGCGGCGAGCAGTAAATAAATGGATGTCGGCATAGATTCCTCAGTTTACGAAGTGTTACAAAACAAAAAATTTCTATATTGCAAAAGCTTAGTCGAATGACGATGATAGTCTGGTTCCAAAAAGTAATTATCACAATAATGGATTGTTTTATGAAAAAGCTATTCGCAATTAGCACACTTACCTTAGCAGTTTTGACTGGATGTGGTACAACTTCTTCACTCAATCATTCAGACACGACTGAGAACCTTCTTTCAGAGCAACTGGTTGTAAGTCCTAATGATGATAGACAATATCAAACGTTAACCTTGGAAAATGGCATTGAAGTCATTTTGGTATCAGATCCTTCTGTATCGAAGTCAGCGGCAGCGCTGAGTGTTGGCGTTGGTCTACTACACGATCCTATGTCTCAGCAAGGGATGGCGCACTATCTTGAACATATGCTATTCCTTGGTACAGAAAAGTATCCAGATAGCAAAGGTTATTCTGAGTTCATGACCAAAAACGGTGGGGCACACAATGCTTACACTTGGTTGGATATTACTAATTATATGTTCAAAGTAAACAACGATGCCTATGATGAGGCGTTAGACAGATTCTCCGACTTCTTTAAATCTCCAAAGCTTTACCCTGAGTACACAGAAAAAGAAAAAAATGCAGTAAACGCAGAGTGGTCTATGCGTCGTGAAATGGACTTTTTTGGTCAATTTAAACTTGCACGAAACATGATGGGAGAGCATCCAGCTAATCGCTTTCTTATTGGTAACCTAGAAACGTTAGGTGATAAAGAAGGTAGCAAACTACATCAAGAGACCGTTGCTTTTTATGATAAGTACTACTCTGCGAATATCATGAAGTTAGCCATGATTTCTAACGAGCCGATTGAGCAGATGGTGGCCAAAGCGAAAAAGCATTTCACGACAATCATGAATAAAAACATCGAGAAGCCAGAGGTTAAGCAATCGCTTAACTTCGATAACGTTGGGCAGAAGTTGGTCCACTACAAACCAAATGAAGACGTAAAGACGCTACAGCTTGATTTCACTATCAAAAACAACGCAAGCGCGTTTGCGGTTAAACCGAACTATTTCATTACATACCTTCTAAGTAATGAAATGGCGGGTAGCCCAGCTCAAGTACTAAAAGATAAAGGCTTAATCTCATCGTTAAGTGCATTCGCGACACCAAATAGTTACGGCAACTATGGAACATTGCAGATTGATATTCAGTTAACCGATGAGGGCTTAAAGCAACGCGAGTTAATTACAGGTACGGTACTTGATTATATCGATATGATCCGTGATAAAGGCGTCGATAGCCGTTACTTCAAGGAAATCCAAACGTCGCTAAATAATCAATTTAGGTTTTTAGAAAAAGGCGATGAGTTTGGTTACGTCAGTAACCTTGCGGATAGCATGCAGCATTACCCAATGAACCACGCTATCAATGCGAGCTACTACTATGCGCAGTTTGATGCTGATGCTGTTAATGCCGTCTTGAAGCAATTAACACCTGAGCAAATGCGGGTATGGTATATTAGTAAAGATGAACCTACTGATGCAAAACTACACTTCTATGATGGTGAATATCAGATTGTAGACTTAAAGCGTAGCGATTTTGATAAATGGAAAGAAGAGGCAAATTTCGATTTAGCACTTCCTAGTGTAAATACCTTGCTACCTGAAAACTTCGCACTGAAAACATCTGCGGATGATGCGAAAAAGGGCGTTCAGAAGGTTATTGATGCTGATGGCGTAACGGTTTGGCATGCTGCGAGTGAGCGTTTCTACCAACAGCCTAAAGGTAGTCTGAAAATCTACGTTAATAACCCAAGTGCATTAAAAGACATCAAAACTGAGGTTGCACTGTCGATTTGGGCTGATTTATACCGCTTGGATAAAGCAAAGTTAATGACGGAAGCGAGCATAGCGGGTATGCATCTTGGGCTGACTCCTGCAAATGGGATAATGCTAGATATTTCAGGTTTTACAGATAAGCAAGCTTTATTAATAAAGGATGCGCTCTCTGGTGTTCGTGTAGAAACGAATAAACGGGCATTTGACCAAGCCATTGATCGTTACGTACGTGGCATTAAAAATCAAGAGAAAGAATTCCCATTCAGACAAGCTTTCGGTGTTTATCAAAAACTTATCCGTTCAGGAAGTTATGATGATTCTGCATTGATATCAGCAGCTAAATCTTTGACTCTGGCCGACTTAGATAAAGTGCAAAATCAAATTCTGACGAATAATCAAGTTCGTGTTTTTGCCTATGGCAACTACGATAAAACCGATTTGCAAACAGTAAAAGAGACACTCGACAATGCGCTGCCTAAACGCCAAAAAGTGACCAAGTACGCACGTGCTAAATATTGGCAACCAGAGCAAAAGCAGACACTTGTATGGCAGCAAGACATTGATGTTGCTGATGTTGCTGTAATCGATTTTGCAGTGCACCCAATCAAAGGCTATGCGCAAAAGGCGGCGGCGATGGTGCTTCAAGGGCACTTAAGGACGGCGGCGTTTGAACGTCTGAGAACCGAAGAGCAGTTAGCGTATGCGGTTGGCGCAACGAGTGTTGCTATTGACGAATATTCAGCGCTAGGCTTTTATATTCAAACACCAGTAAAAGATGCTAAAAGCATGCAAGCTCGTTTTGACGCGTATAAAGATGAATACGCTAAAGACTTAGCCGCGTTAGATGGGGCAACGTTTGAACAGTTAAAAAATGCAGTGTTAGTCTCATTAACCGAAGAGCCAAAAAACCTTTCTGAAGAACTACAACCATTAATAGGCGATTGGTTCAAAGAAAATATGGCGTTTGACTCCGAAGCTAAGTTAATCGCTGCAGTTAAAGCGGTCACATTAGAAGATATTAAAGCGTACTATCAGCAAACTGTAATGAACACCAATGCTGCTAGACTAAATATTCAATTACGCGGTGCTAAGTTCCAAGCTGAGCCGTTTGCAGATTTACCGAAGCAAACTAAGCTAGACTCAGTTGAGCAAATGTATAAAAACGTGAAATTCCAACAGTAACCAGTCGGTATTTCAGTAGTAATGAAAAGCTGGGCAAATTCGTTTCCCAGCTTTTTTATTCGCTTATGTAAATGCTAAAGTTCCTATGGAAGTTAATTATGATATTTTTGGAGGCAGAATGACGATAGCGACGGGAGAACGGATCTTTTTAAGGAAAGCAACTTTAAATGATGCCGGCTTCTTACTCAGGCTTTTGAATCAAAAAAGCTTTATCGATAACATCCGTGATAAAGGCATAAAAACGCAACAACAAGCTGAGGAGCATATCGAGCAAGCTTACCTTATTCCCTATCAAATTGGTAAGCCTGCAGCTTACATCGTTGTAGAAGCAAGCAGCAATACTAGTATTGGGTTGTGTGGCTTATATCAAAGGCCTTTTTTTAATATTCCAGACTTAGGTTATGCGCTTTTAGATGAGTTTACCAGAAAAGGCTATGCGTCTGAGGCCGTTAGGTTACTTATGGAATATGCTAAATTAGAACAAAGCTACATCAAGTTAGGTGCAATTACATTAGAAAGTAACCGCAACAGCATTAACCTACTTAGCAAAGTGGGATTTAGTCGTATTGGTAAAATAATAATTGATAATGACTTAACACCTGTAGTGGTGTTTGAGTGCCAACTATAAATGCAGGCTTATTTGTGCAGTTAGTTGGTTAAAGTTTTTTTGATGTGCAGATACAAGAGCACTAAAGCCATCCTGCTCAAGCGTTGCTTCAAATTGGAATGGTTGCACTTGAGTTAGTTGATAGCTCCCTTCTTTGTATTGGTAAAGATACCAAGTCCCACCCATCACAGCACCTTTTTCAAAGTGCCCTGCAAACTCGTTAATTTCTACAACGAGGCGTTGATGTTCTTGCGTGTTGCGATAAAACTTATCGCTTTTAATTGCAGTGGTTTTATTGGTTGCATTTAACGCGTTTACTAAATTCCAAGTCAGCATATCGGAAGGTGGCTGAGCCCAAAAATGAAAATTAGCGATATTTACTTTGTTCTCTGGTTGATATTGCACTAAAGCTTGCTGATCAAACAATTCAATCAACTGCACTTTATCAACCAAGAGAACATGATTGAGCTCAACTTGCTTTTCGTCAGCGACACTCTTTGCTTCTAACTGATAATAACTAACCGGCTGCGATGGATTCGTTATGCAGCCCGTTAAACAAAATAAAAGCAAAAATGTCGCTAAGCCAGTCTTCATTTATTTTTTCCTTGGGAGTGGATCTGTACCGCTCTCTTTATTGAAAATAAGCATATTCGGTTGCTCATTCAACCCTTTAGAAATAGGCTTTAAGCGATTTGACAAACTTTCAAGTTCTTCAAGGGTATCACTAAGTTGATCCATAACACCTGAACCTTTTTGGTACTGAGTCATGGTTTGCTCAAATTGCTTCAAGCTTGATGTGAGCTGGCTTAACGTATCTTTTAAGCTCGTTAAATTACCGCCAACCTTGTCTGTTATATTGTTATTATTGATAGACTCTACGAGTTGATTCATTTCCATTGCTAGTAACCTGTGTTGCTGAAGGGCACCTTCTAGTTCCTTAACAGTTGTTTCAAGAGGTAACCCATTTAACTTGTTCAGTAAGCTTGTGACCTGTTCAGAAAGTGCTGTAATACCGCTCGGAACGCTAGGTAATACTGGATAAATAGTCGTTTTGTTTGAACTAACGACTTCTGCACTTGGATAAAAGTCTAACTCTATATATACCGCACCTGTTAACAAATTGCCACTTTTTAGTGATGCTCTAAGGCCGCTGCTAATCCATTTGTCTATATTTTCTGACCAATATGTTTGTGCAAGCTGTGCATCTTCGTAAATGCGGCCGTACTCAATTTTAACCAATACAGGCACAGAAGTGTTATTTTGTTGAAAGTATAAAGGTCTATCGTCGCTAACACCAGTCGCAGGAACTTGTTCTATCGTGCCAATTCGCATACCTCTATATTCAATTGGTGCGCCAGCTCGAAGTCCTCGAATTGATTGCTCAAACTCAATGAGATAGTAATCAAAGTGATCAAAACGTTGCTCTAAAGCCATTGCAAAGTTTTTGTGTAAGGCGTAGGTTTTGTTTTCGAGCGCCGCAGTGCCGCTTGGCATAGTTGGTGGATAGTCAACAGAAATCCCGCCCTTGATCATCTTTGCTAGCGATCCTGTCGACACTTCAACGCCTTCCGTTGATAGTTTAAAATCAATGCCGGAACTAATCCAGAAAATAGCGTTGTCGGTGATAAGGGTATCGTATGGCGAATAGATAAAAATGCCGTACTCCATTTTTAAGCTTTCGACACTAAAATGTGCTGACTCAATTTGACCCACTTTGTAATTGCGGAAAAAAATACTGGAGCCAACGTCTAACACTTCAGCATCTGAAGCCACGAGTTGATAGCGTTTTCCTTGTACCTCTGAGCCGATTAGTGCAGGTTCATCCATTAAGGTGAAGATGCTCGAACGTGCTTTTGCTTCACCGGGAGAGAGCTCTATATATACGCCAGAGAGTAGCGTATTCATGCCCGAGATGCCGGATTCGTCAATTCGAGGTTTAACTACCCAAAACGATGAGTCTTCGGCCAATAAGTCACGGTAGGGCTGTAAAATCCGAACTTTTGCTACCACTGCATTTTGCGCTAATTCAAGCTTTAATGACTCGACTAATCCGACCTTAACACTTTTTACTCTCACTTCAGTTTTGCCGGCAATAATGCCATCTGCGTCAGTCATTTTTATAAAAATAGTGTGGCCTTTATTTGCCTGATGTTGATATAACATCCAGCCTGTGATGAGCAACGCGATAATTGGAATAATCCAAATCACTGAAAATTTTGGTTTGTCTTCTATATCAGCTTGAGTAGTCATTGATTATTTTTATCCCACAATAATCTTGGATCAAAACTATTAACGGCTGCGATTTGGCAAAGCACCATCAAAGTAAAAAATACGATACCAATTTCCGGTTCGACATTTAGCACCGTACCAAGTTGCACCAAAGACACTAAGATAATCACCACAAACACATCTATCATCGACCAGCGGCCAATGAATTCGAGCAAGCGATACACTTTTGTTGCTGTGATTGGGTCTTTGGGCTTTTTAACTCGTATTAGTAAGTAACTCAATAGTAACGCTTTTGCGATAGGAATACATATACTTGCGAGAAAAATAAGTGTTGCTACGGGATAAGAACCGGCTTCCCAAAGCACTTGAACACCTGAAAAAATCGTTGCAGGAGTATGGAGCCCAAGACTAATGGTATCCATGATGGGCAGAAAATTAGCAGGTACAAGTAGCACGACGCTGGTGAGCATCCAAGCTAAGCTTTTTTGCGTAGATTGAGACTTTCGGTATTTTAGTTTGGCGTAGCAACGCTGACACTTTTCACCTTCACCCAAAAAGCCACAAACCTTGCAACGTTTTAGCGTGGAAGATAAATTCTGTGGCTCCATAAGGTGACGATTACATTGAGTCTGATTACGCCACATGTACTCGTGATCGAAAAGTGAGAGTGCTTCAATAAAACACAAAACGAACAGAATATAGGCCCAAAACCCAAGGCCCATTTCCAATTCAGCGAAAGACATTAATTTAAAAGCGCTCACAAGCACGGCGACTAAAAATATATCTGTGAGATTAAGCGGTTTCAGTGCTGAAAGTAATTTGGCTAAATGGCGGGCATTGTGCGCATTGATGATTTGCCAATACTCGGTGTGTGCAAGTAGTAGCAACGAGCATACGGCAACAGGCATAACTAAAATAGTGAAGGCAAATAATCCAGCTAGAAAATAGCTGTAATGTTCAGCTAACAATATGAGCGCTTGCCAGAGGCTTACAACTTGAGTGATACCGTGTTGCGTATAGGAAATAAAGTTTGGAAATAAGCTTGCGAACAAAAATAGTAACGCAGAAAAGCTGAAGGCTTGTACTAATTGGTTTTGGTGTCCTTGTACATGACACAACACGCATCGACAGTTTGGGCACACCGCACGCTTTTGGGACTCGATAGAGTCTATTTCAACAAGCGTATCGCATTCAGGGCAAGCTGTAATCACACAAAAATCCGTTGATTTCCTTTTATGCTAGTTTGCTTGATGCGCCCAAATTTATCAATGTTAATCAAATACTGCGACGGTTTGGCGGCTTAGGGCTAGCAGCTTGCCATCTTGTGACCAAATTTTAGCATCTTCAATACCATAACCATTTTGGCTATGGTGGGTAACGGCTTCAAAGCCCAGCCAAGACTCTGAGTCGAGTGAAATATCACACAAAAACTCTATGTACCAAGACATACTGCTGGCGGGGCTTGGCGCTTTACACATCTGGAGTAAGGTTGGCGGCCATGAATCAGCAAGAGCCAGTGTATGTAGTTCATTTACCGATGTAGTTTGTGCTTTAAATCGCATCCAACCACCTAGATTTGAAGATGGTGCACCTGAAAATGGTAAAGCCCCTTGCAGGGCATTGAGCGCGACATGCTGGAAAAATGCAGGCATCACACCTTCTTGGTATGGAAGAACTGCCTTTGGATTAACATCTGAAAGAGTAGGGCTATCGACATTTGTAACTTGGATAGCGGATGCTCTATCCTTGCCAAAGCACCCGATAGCAATAAGACAGACTTCACCAGACTGGATCAGTTGAGTTTGCATTTGGGTTGCATTTTTGCCGCTACGCAAAATCGTTGTTGCAACGGTAAATGGTGCGCCTTCTAGCAGTGGTCCGACAAAATTTACGCTCACAGAGAGAAGTCGACGAGGCTCTGTCAGTTGGTGCTTCATGCTTTGCACCGCTATTGCTGCAGACAATCCGCCAAACGCAGTGCGGCCTTGACACCAACTTGCAGGAAACGTCATTTGTGTTTGCGCTTGCTGTAAATGCTCCGACTGAATAATTTCATCAAATGTCATGTTGTCATTTCTCATTATTTATTATGTTGCACTTAGCATAACTGGTCTAACCAGGTAATCAAGCGTCAAATACATCGTATTTTCGTCTTCACTTGTTTCAAAATAAGCAATTAAGGCTGCTTTTTTGACCGAAACGTTCGAAAAGTAAAAAAATTTCAATTTTTTTCATTTTTTTTTAGTTGTGACGCTTGAATTACAAATCGGTGACCTTATTTATCAAATCAACTAACTGAACAACGAATTTTGAAGTCGGAGATGATTCATGGGTAAAATTATTGGAATCGATTTAGGTACTACTAACTCTTGCGTAGCGGTACTTGATGGTGACAAGCCGCGCGTTATTGAAAATGCTGAGGGCGACCGCACAACTCCTTCTGTTATTGCATTTACAGATGATGGTGAAACACTAGTCGGTCAGCCAGCAAAACGCCAGGCAGTGACTAACCCTAAAAACACACTATACGCGATCAAGCGTCTAATTGGTCGTCGTTTTGAAGATGAAGAAGTACAGCGTGACCTTAGCATCATGCCTTTTAACATCGTAAAAGCGGACAACGGCGACGCTTGGGTTGAAGTACGCGGTGAGAAAAGAGCTGCACCTCAGATCTCAGCTGAAGTTCTTAAGAAAATGAAGAAAACAGCGGAAGACTTTCTTGGTGAGCCAGTAACAGAAGCTGTTATCACAGTTCCTGCATATTTCAACGATTCACAGCGTCAAGCAACTAAAGATGCTGGTCGTATCGCAGGTCTTGAAGTTAAGCGTATTATCAATGAGCCAACAGCAGCAGCACTTGCTTACGGTATGGATAAGAAGCAAGGCGACAACGTCGTTGCAGTATACGACTTAGGTGGTGGTACATTCGATATCTCAATCATCGAGATTGATGAAGTTGAAGGCGAGCACACGTTTGAAGTACTAGCAACTAACGGTGATACTCACCTAGGTGGTGAAGACTTTGATAACCGCGTTATCAACTACCTAGTTGCAGAATTTAAGAAAGACCAAGGCATCGACCTAAAAACTGACCCGCTAGCGATGCAGCGTGTTAAGGAAGCGGCTGAGAAAGCGAAGATTGAGCTGTCTTCAGCACAGCAAACTGAGGTAAATCTACCTTACGTTACTGCTGATGCAACAGGTCCTAAGCACATGAACGTTAAGCTAACTCGTGCAAAACTTGAGTCACTAGTTGAAGACTTAGTTGCGCAATCAATCGAGCCGCTAAAACGTGCACTTGCTGATGCAGACCTTTCTGTAAGCGACGTAAATGACATTATCCTAGTTGGTGGTCAAACACGTATGCCACTGGTACAGAAAACAGTAGCTGAATTCTTTGGCAAAGAGCCTCGTAAAGACGTAAACCCTGATGAAGCGGTAGCAGTTGGTGCTGCGGTTCAAGGTGGTGTACTTGCGGGTGACGTGAAAGACGTTCTACTACTTGACGTTTGTCCTCTGTCTCTAGGTATTGAGACTATGGGTCAAGTAATGACTGCGTTAATCGAGAAAAACACGACTATCCCTACTAAGAAGTCGCAAACGTTCTCAACAGCAGAAGACAATCAGTCTGCAGTAACAATTCACGTACTACAGGGTGAGCGTAAGCGTTCAAGTGATAACAAGTCTCTAGGTCAATTCAACCTAGAAGGTATTCGTCCAGCGCAGCGCGGTGTGCCACAAATTGAAGTTACTTTTGATGTGGATGCTGATGGTATCTTACATGTGTCTGCGAAAGACAAAGACACAGGTAAAGAGCAGAAGATCACAATCCAGGCTTCTTCAGGTCTAAGCGATGAAGAAGTAGAAAAAATGGTACGTGATGCGGAAGCAAACGCAGAAGAAGATAAAAAGTTTGAAGAGCTAGTTGGCGCTCGTAACCAAGCTGATGCACTTGTTCATGCTACACGCAAGCAAGTTGAAGAAGCAGGTGACGACCTTCCAGCTGATGACAAGACTGCAATTGAAGCTGCACTTGGCGAGCTAGAAACAGCAATCAAGGGCGATAGCAAAGACGAAATCGATGCTAAGACACAAGCACTAGCAGAGAAATCTCAGAAGCTTATGGAAATCGCTCAAGCAAAAGCGCAAGCTCAACAAGCAGGCGGTGATGCAGGTGCCCAACAAGGTTCAGCGAAAAAAGACGACGATGTAGTTGACGCTGAATTTGAAGAAGTTAAAGACGACAAGTAATTGTAGGTCTTGAGTGAGGGCGCGCTGGCTGTATGGCTTGTCGCGCCCTACGTGTTTATAAATTAGACTGTTGTCTGGCATTAATTTGCGAGCGACAGAACTCAGCAGAGTTTGCAACGACATAAGTTGCCAAGAAAGAGTAGTGTGATAAAAATGTCTAAACCTGACTATTATGAAGTATTAGGTGTTGCAAGAGACGCCAGTGAACGTGACATTAAAAAGGCGTATAAACGTCTTGCAATGAAATATCACCCAGATCGTACTGCAGGTAACACCGAACTCGAAGCAAAATTCAAAGAAGTAAAAGAAGCTTACGAGGTATTGACTGATAGTCAAAAACGCCAGATGTATGATCAATACGGCCATGCAGCTTTCGAACAAGGTGGTGGTGCTGGTCATGGTGGATTTGGCGGCGCTGGCGACTTCGGCGATATTTTTGGGGACGTATTCGGTGATATCTTTGGTGGCGGTGGTGGCCGTCGTCAATCAAGACAACAGCGTGGCGCGGATTTAAGATATAACTTAGAGTTAAGTCTTGAAGAAGCGGTACGTGGTAAGCAGGTTGATATCCAAGTACCAACTTGGGTGAGCTGTAAACCATGTGATGGTAGTGGTGCGAAAGCAGGTTCTAAGCCTAAAACTTGTACAACCTGTCATGGTGCAGGTCAAGTACAAATGCGCCAAGGCTTCTTTGCGGTACAGCAAACTTGTCCAACTTGTCAGGGCACAGGTCAGATCATTTCAGACCCGTGTAACAGCTGTCACGGACAAGGCCGTGTGGAGAAAACGAAGACACTTAACGTTAAGATCCCAGCAGGGGTTGATACGGGTGATAGAGTACGTTTGTCTGGCGAAGGTGAAGCGGGGGCACATGGTGCTCCAGCCGGCGACTTGTACGTACAAGTGAGTGTAAAAGAGCACCCAATCTTCGTACGTGACGGCAACAATTTGTACTGTGAAGTGCCAATTAGCTTCACAACGGCAGCACTCGGTGGTGAGATTGAAGTGCCGACGCTAGATGGCCGCGCAAAACTGAAGATCCCATCGGAAAGTCAAACAGGCAAAATGTTCCGTATGCGTGGTAAAGGCGTGAAATCTGTGCGTAGCGGTGCGGTAGGCGACTTAATTTGTAAAGTTGTCCTTGAGACGCCAGTAAACTTAAACGAGCGCCAAAAAGAGCTTCTGCAAGAGTTTGAAGAGTCTATGGGTGAAAACAACGGTAAGAACCGTCCTAAGGCACAAGGCTTTTTTGACGGCGTTAAGAAGTTCTTTGATGACTTAACTAAGTAACTTAAGCTTATTGAAAATGCCCGCTGCGATAGCGGGCATTTTTGTTTTGACGGATGATGGAGCTCATCGTAAGGCGATAGCATAAGCGTTTGTTTCTTGGTATAACAGAAATCAACATCTGCTTAAAAGGAGTTTGTAATGACACCGGCAATTAACCTACTTAAAAAGGCGAAAGTGGCGTTCCAAGTGCTGCAATTTGAGCATGACCCTAATGATCATGACTTTGCTAATGAAGCAGCGAAAAAGCTCAACCTAGACCGAGAAAAAGTATTTAAAACCCTGCTGATTGACGTTGATGGTAAATTGTATGTAGCTGTTTCTCCCGCCACGCAACAAGTGGATTTAAAAGCCTTTGCTAAAGCGTGTAAGGGGAAAAAAGCACAGCTTGCAGATCAACAAAACGCGCAAAAGGTAACTGGTTATTTAATTGGTGGTATAAGCCCGTTTGCGCAGAAAAAGCAGCTGCCCACGTTACTTCACGAGAGTGCTTTAGCATTTGAGCAAATTTATGTTAGTGCGGGTAAGCGGGGAGTTGAAGTCGTTGTTTCACCTGCTACGGTAGAGCAGCTATGCAAAGCAAAAATTGCACTGTTTTAATGGCAGTGCTCAGCGTAAAAACCATCTTGATTACAGATAAAATGCCAGTCTAGAACTGCTCAGGCTGTCAAAGCTTCTCGTTCACTCCTATTTTTCCCCTAAGAACAGTAATTTACTTTTCTCAACTTACAGCTGTAAGCCATTAATTTAGCAGTCATTTATATTAATCACTCGATAACTCAGTAAAAAAGCCGTTAAAAAATTAAGTAGAGTAATTGATCTAAACGAATTTTTATGCCGTAATGTAGGTATATCTATCTGGTCGGATGAGTTAATTATGAGCCTAAGAACGAATTTAAGAAAGATCCTCCCAAGCATTTCAATCACAGAACAAGAAGCATTAGATGCCGGTGATGTTTGGTTAGAAGGGTCAATTTATCAAGGTAAGCCTGACTTTTCGGCGCTTCGTGCTGTACCTGAAGCTAAGCTAAGTGCAGAAGAGCAAGCTTTTTTAGAAGGTCCAGTTAAAGAATTAATGGGTATGATCGATGACTCGGAAATTCAAAATGGCAAACACCTGCCAGAGCACGTGCTTGAATTTTTGAAAAGAGAGAGATTTTTCTCTTTGATCATTCCAAAAGAATACGGTGGTCTAGAGTTTAGTCCTTACGCAAACTCAACGATTGTAGGTACGATTGCGACTAAATCCTCTGCGGTAGCGGTAACGGTGATGGTTCCTAATTCACTAGGTCCGGGTGAGTTATTGCTTCATTATGGTACTAAAGAGCAGCAAGCGCACTACCTTCCTCGCCTAGCAAACGGTCGTGATATTCCGTGTTTCGCGCTAACAAGCCCTGAAGCTGGTTCCGATGCCGGTGGCATTCCGGACCAAGGTATTGTTAAAAAAGGCATGCATAACGGTGAAGAAGTACTCGGTCTTGAAGTAACATGGGACAAACGCTATATCACACTTGCGCCGATTGCGACGGTACTCGGTTTAGCCTTTAAAGTATTGGATCCAGAGGGATTACTAGGCGGTAAAAAAGAACTAGGGATCACCTGTGCGTTAATTCCACATGACCATCCAGGTGTGCAACTTGGTAACCGTCATGACCCGATGGGGATACGCTTCTATAACGGTACGACACGTGGTGAAAAAGTATTTATTCCAATGGACTTTATTATCGGTGGCCAGAAGAATATCGGTCGCGGTTGGCAGATGTTGGTAAGTTGCTTAGGTGCTGGACGTGGTATTTCTTTACCAGCGCTAGGTGTTTCAACTAGTCAAGTCGCATTGAAATCGGCATCAGAATATGCAGCGGTACGTGAGCAGTTTGGTCTTTCGATCGGCCAGTTTGAAGGTATTCAAGAAAAGCTTGCTGATATTGCAGGCAAAGCATACATGCAAGAGGCAATGCGGGTATTAACAACAGAAGGTTTAGGTATGGGTCTTAAGCCATCTGTAGTAACAGCAATTGCAAAATACCACATGACTGAAACTGGTCGTGACGTATTGGACTCTGCAATGGATATTCTTGCAGGTAAGGCTATTCAAAACGGTCCTCAGAATACCCTTGCAAGCGGTTATGTTGCCCAGCCAATAGCGATTACCGTAGAAGGTGCAAACATTCTAACGCGTAACTTGATGATCTTTGGTCAAGGTGTAATGCGCTGTCACCCATATTTGCAGTCGATGGTTGAATCTATTCACAGCGAAGAGAAAGACGCCGACAGTAAATTCCGTGGTATTTTGACAAAAACAGTTAGCTATAGTGTTGCCAACAGCTTACGTGCTTTCAAATACGGCCTTATGCCATTCACTGCTGATGCAAAATCACCATTACCTGAAGTGCGTGCGTATGAAAAAGCCGCGCATAGATTAGCAGCTAAGCTTGCGGTATACGCAGACTTTTCATTGCTCGTATTAGGTGGAAAACTGAAACAAGCAGAAATGCTGTCAGCACGCCTTGGTGATGTAATGAGTCACTTGTATGCAGCGATGGCTTCAATCAAATACTATGAGCAAAAAGTAGCGGTAGCAGAGCGTGAGCAAGCAGCACCTTATTTCCATTATGCTACAAGGCATGCACTTATCAGTGCTGAAGAAGCGCTACATAAATTCTTAGATAACTTCCCGGCAAGTGGTACTCGTAAATTTATGCGTGTGATCACGATGCAGTTTAGTGGCAAACAAATGCCTAAAATTAATGATGATATGATCAGAGAGTTGGCCGCCGCGGCGCAAATGGATACGCCAATCAAAGCGCAGCTTACTCATCTTGTGAAGCCTACCGCAGGTGATGGTCATGATATCAATGAGCAAGCATATAAAGCTAAGATGGGTTGCCTTGACCTGCTTGCCAAAGTTAAAAAGGCAGTTCGCAAGCGCGAGATCCAACCAGGTGTTCGTTTCGAGCAAACATTAGATAATGCACTCGTTAGTAACCTTATCAACGAAGAAGAGTACGCAAAACTGGTTGATTACAATCGCAAGCGTGAAAAAGCAATCCGAGTGGATGAGTTTGACTTCGATTTAAACTTGTTAGATGAACAAAGTGCGAAAGAAACAGTCAAGCAAGCTGTGAATGAGTAAGTTAAACAAATAACTTTTTTGTAAAAGTAAAAGCCCTTAATCAATTGGTTAAGGGCTTTTTCATGTTGGGTAAAGATAATAACACCAGCTATAATTATCAAGCACTGTAAAACGGTTTGCTTATTTATACCAATTTGTCTTAATACTAGCTCAATTTGAAGGAGCATATCTGACGTTAACAGCGTTAAAAATTTTTTATTTAGAATAACTAAATAGCAAAATTTTTGCCTTGTCTATATGGATGTAGGTACCTTGGCGGGAGCAGGATGCGGAAGCGGTGTTATCAACAAGATTTCTTCGTCTCAAAATAGATCACTTAATTAAGCAAATTGGTATTCGTAACAGTAAGTAAAGGGTTGTACTGTGTTTAAGTAACCTGAGTTATACAATAAAAAAGTTTGGCTATTTATTGAACTGCTTTCAGGTTAAATAACAAAAAGGTGTAACACAGTGAAAATAAGTATTCCGAACGATGTAATTTCTGCGCCTATGTCAACACAGCAAGAGCAACAATTATGGAGCGGTTGTGGTGATATGTTATTTATCAATCATGATGCTGGGAAGCTTGCAATTAAGCGCACTAAAGTGCCTAGTGACATTGCACATCGGCGAATTGCACAATCTTCAGTAGCGCTTGCGCGTAAAGCTAAGTCTTATCAAGTAGAACGTCACTTTTACAAGCATCATGCATGCGAGTTACTCTCACCCTGCAATACGCCTAGTTATTTAGGTGAAGGGGTAAGTGAAGGGATGGACTACATCGTCTTTAGAGACTTCTCAACTCAAGGTTTTTCGCAAACCGCTAATCCATCCGAGTCACAAATATTAGCAGTGATAGGGTGGTTAGCTAAATTCCATGCTCACTTTTTACAAAGCCCAGCAGAGCATGTGTGGGAACAAGGAAACTATTGGCACCTAGATACACGACCGGATGAGCTTGAGCGAATGCAGCACAGTAGCATTAAACAAGCGGCGCCACGATTACGAGATCGTATCAAAAATAGCCATTGGCATACTTGGATCCATGGCGACGCCAAGCTTGCTAACTTTGCCTTTAATGGCGACCAAGCGCTAGGATTCGATTTTCAGTATGTCGGAAAGGGTATTGGTGTGTCAGACTTAATGCTGTTTATTACATCGGTATTAGACGAAAAGGAACAGCTCCTGCATGCTGATGAGTATCTCAAGTTGTATTTAGATATGTTGAGAATAGAATTATTAGGCAAAGCAGCCTCTATTGATATCGCTCAGATCCTTTCTGAGTGGGAGTCGTTGTGGCCTGTGGTGTGGGCTGACTTTTATCGCTTTCTATTGGGTTGGAAACCGGACCATGTAAAAATCAATGATTACATGAAATTTCAAACGGAAATTGCATTACAACAGGGATAATAAATGGTCATAGCCTTATTCAGTGCGTTAAATTGGGCTGTATTTGATTTTTTACGAAAAAGGCTAGCGAGCCATTATTCAGCCGCGCAAATGTCGGTGATATTTAGTCTGCTAGTCTTACCTGCATACATTGGCTATTGGTTGGTTGTTGACAAACAGCTCCCAAGCTCTGCTTATATAGCGCCTGCGATAGCTAGCGGAATTTTGGCGGCAATTGGTAGCGTAAACTTTATTCAGGCGCTTTCGCTTGGGCGAATGGCGGTTATCCTGCCTCTGTTATCCATCACTCCAGCACTTGCAGGTGTATTTGCTTGGTTGCTACTAGGAGAACCTTTAACCACACTGCAGTCAATACTAATCGCTGCGATTGTTCTTGCTTCGTTTTTATTGCAAGGAGGCAGATTCTCTTTTCAAGAGCCTGGTGCAAAACAAGTTGCGATCACCTCTTTTTGCTGGGGGCTTTGCATCGTGTTCGATAAACAGGCTTTGCAATACAGCTCGCTCTCTTTTCATGCTGGGTTTCTAACCTTTATGGTATTTTTTGTTAATCTAATCTTGTTACGACCACAGTTTAAAAATCAAAATTTCCGCGCACATTGGTTGCTCTGGAGTATTTCTTCAGTGGTATTCGCTGTCGCTGTTATCTTTCAAATGCAGGCGTTAACCGAAATTCAGCCGGGGCTTGTTGAAGGATTGAAAAGAGCCATTGGTATAGTCAGCGCGAGTATGCTTGGAATGTGGTTTTTTAAAGAGGCAATTTCAACAAAAGAATGGCTTATGATCTCTGTTATTCTGTGTTGTAGTGCAATGTTAGCATTAAACAGTGGCGCTTAAGCGCCACTTAAAATTACTAATTGGTATTACTTACACTGCGCGACTTTAGTCCAAACGTTTGAGTAGATCTCTGGGCTTGCGCCTTGTGACCAGTACGTAGCACGGTATTCAAAGCCTTTGAATGAAACTCGGTCGCCGATGTAATAGAGTTTAGTTGCATTCCACTCTTGAATACCATTACATCCAGCTGGTGCATCGCTAACGGTAACTGCCAGTGTTTTAGAGGCTGTTTTGTTATTGGAAGCTGTCACAGTGAGTGTCACTTGATATGTGCCAGCACTCGCGTAGGTGTGTGATGGATTGGTTTGTGAGCTTGTTGCACCGTCACCAAATTCCCACTGATAACTACCTGCTGTTGATTGGTTGTTAAATGTCGCAGTGAGGCCGGATACGGTGAAGTTAAAGTTTGCATCGACCGCACCTGACGTATCACAACCATTATTTGTTAGATAATCAACCGCCGCTTTTGCTTGCACAATACCATAGCCGTAAGAAGTATCACGACCTGGCTGTCCTTTGTCTTTTGCTGTTGTATTCAACACTTGGCGAATTTGCTGAGCAGTACATTGTGGGAAGTGGCTCCACACTAGCGCTGCAACACCAGAAACATGCGGCGTTGCCATTGAAGTACCACTAATACTGCGATACGCGCCATTATTCCATGTTGAGTTTACACCAACGCCCGGGCCTGCAATTTCTACTTGGCTGTTGTATTGGGAGAAAGCGGCTTTTGACTCAGAGCTATCGACCGCTGCCACAGCTACAACTGCATTATACGATGCTGGATAGCTCAACGAGCTATTACCCGCGTTGCCAGCGGCTGCGATATGTAGCATGCCACGCTGATAACTTTGTTCAAACGCATTACGCTCTGCTGTAGAGCTGCCGCTACCACCTAAACTCATGCTGGTTACATTGGCGCCAGCCTGCTCACACTGTTCAATTGCTTTAATTAGATCGGAACCATATGCCCAGCGGCCTTGGTCATTAAACACTTTAACAATATGAAGACCTAGTTGGCCTGATGGATTTACCCCGACCACACCTGTACCATTACCACCTAAAGCGGCGATTGTGCCGGCAACGTGTGTTCCGTGGCCGTTACCATCGTTACTCCACACACCTGTGTCGTAGTTACCATAGCCGTCATTACCAGTAACGCCTGTACTAGGTAAGTCTTGATGACCTAGCGTATAACCTGTATCCATAATACAGACTTTACGGTTGCCGCTGTAGCCGTCAGATACTTGGTTAGCTTGCACCATGTTAATACCGTAAGGTGTGGTTTCAGCAAGTAAATCAATTGCTGAAGTTTCTACGCTTGGCAAATAGCGTTTAGGGTCAATTTCTACTTGCGCAACATTGCCGCTTGCTTGTAGTTGTTGCATTTGCGCAGAAGAAACTTCGGCAACATACGCATTAATGCTTGGCAATGTGTTGACTGCCGCTGTACCTAAGGTTGAGTAAGCAACTTCAGACAACGCCTGCGCTTTAAACTGTGCCGTTTCTGCTTGATTTAAGCGCACTGGCAGAACATTTGGTGTTGCACTGTCTTTTAACGTGACGATCACGCGCTGTGTATCTGCGTGAGCAACTGAAAGGCTTGCACAAACGCAGGCGCTAAGGGTCGAAAGCTTAAGAAGATTTACTACTGTATTACTGTTTTTCATATTTCACCTGTTTTACATGTTGTTTACGTTTGTTACTAAAACAGGTGTTGACATCGCTGTCAATGCGTAAAGATTAGACAGGTGTAAATTGCATTATCTTTCTGGGTTTTGTTTAATGAATTAATTAATTTTTCTTAAATTCTCAGTTTTTTATATTATTATTGTGATTGTTTTTATTAAGTGAGTGAGTTAGTTCCGTAATGGTAAATTGCGTTGGATCGTTAATGTAACGTAAAAAGTCCAGGTGTTCAGGAAAGTTTCCATGTATGGCATGATACAAAGGTAGGGAATCGTCATCCAACGATTCAAAAATAGACAAGGTCACGCTGTCTATCGGTGTGAAGTCTCTATGATATTGTGCTAGTCGAGCTAAGGTATAGGCCCCAAGTAACACATGTCCTCCAATCGACACGTTTAACTTAGGTGCAATATCTTCATCCCAATTAATCCCACCTATGACGATCTTACGGTTTAACTCTTGAGCTGCAAGTAATGCGCCATAAGCAATAGGATCATTGGCTGCCCAAACGGTTGTAATTGCGGAGTCTCGCTGTAACCACGCTTTAGTGAGGCGATAAGCTTCATTCTGAGACCATTGACAATTTGCCTCTGCGATTAATTCCAGCTCTTTATGCTGCTCAAGATAAGCGCGCATGCCTTTTTGTCGGTCTAATGCTGCAGTCGTCGCCACGTCACCTAGCAAAGCTAATACATGTTGCGAAGGATTGGAGGACCTAAGCGCTTTTCGCGCAAGTTGACGCATTAATTTAAAACCAGCTTGGAAATTGTCTGGCTCAATGGTGCCAATGATTTGGTACCCTGCCTTTAACAAAGCTACTTCCTCGGTTTTGGTCGGTCCATTGAGCAAGAAAATAATCTTAATGTTGGTGGCTTTGGTGTTTAACAAATAGGGAACGACACTCGACTTTTCGTTAACCAGCACAAGGTAATCAGCATCACTTTTCAAGGCTTGATCTACGAGCGATTTCATCAAAATATGGTTGCGCTGCGCATAACTAATTTTGAGGGAAATATTCATGTTATTAGCGGCCGCAGTCATCACGTTGCTGACGTTATACCAAAAGTCCCCTGTAGGATTCTTTGTTGCAAAGCCGGGGTTTACAAATTGAACGTTGAATCGTTGTGCAGATAGCACAGCCATCGGCGATAAGAGTAAAAAGATGAACAACAATTTTCGGATCATAAGTCTCTACATTTTTGATATTCAAAAAGTGTGCTGCTAAATACGCGACATCGTTAATTATGAGTATAGTTTACGCTAGAATCGTTGCGCTATCTGCCTGTTTTTTGCATGCTATTCGGAACCAGCTTTTTTTCATAGCATTGAATTTAGCTCATACGTTAATTGCTTTATACTAGCGCGCAAAGAGTAAGGGGACTTTGATGAGAAAAATCGTATTTATATTCGTGTTGTTGTTTTCGATATCTGGAGTTGCGCATGAGTCAAGCGAACTGAATAAAACCATGAAGGAAATGGGTCATATTTATAAGCAGGCTATGAAAGCGCAATCTGCTCAAGAAATGCAGGCGCACTTAACCGAGCTGACTACACTCGTAAATGAAAGTAAGCAATTTCAGTTTAAGCAAGCGGTGTCTGCCGAGTCAGTTGAGGGTTTGAATAAAGTACTCGAAACCATTACTAAAGCGAGCCGTGAAATAGACTCGGGAAGAGTTGAGAAAGCCCGTGAAATGCTTTTAAAAATTGATGAGCTGAGAAAGCAATACCACAAACTACACGAGCCGCCGAGCTTTTGGGAATTACTGTTTGGTAGTTAAGCTGAGATTCGAACAGTTAACTTATCTAAGCGCTGTGGTTATTTCTTGTTTTATCGCAGCGGCTTTGCTCATCTGTCTTGGCTTTAGTTGAGCATGACAAAATACTAGCGAGCCGTGGCTTGATCTTTCAGGCTCGCTCGTTAGTTCTCTATAAAATCCAAAAAGCGGTGAAATAGCGTTATCCTTTTCTGCACTTATTAAAAATTACGTAAAGATCTACTCAAAATAAGTTGCATTATTAATTGGAACGATCCAGTATGTTTGTTTTTAATCTGGGAAATTTCAATGAAAACCTCCTCATTAGCCAGTCTAATTTTACTTTCATTTTGTGGCTCCTCATTAGCAAGTGCCAATGCGCTCTACGACATCACCGAACGCGATGCATTCTCTGTAACGAGTGACGTAAAGGAGCAAATCCAAGGTGAGGGGATAGAGCAATTAGTTGATAGGTCGCTAAAAAGCAAATTCTTATCTAAGCAATCCAGCGCTGAGATTGTATTTGATCTGAAAGACGTAAAAGCGCTCAGACAATATAGTCTCACCTCAGCCCAAGATGCCCCCGCTCGAGACCCAAAGCATTGGACTGTAGCTGTATCTAGAGATGGTAAGGCATGGCAAGAGGCTGATAAGCGCAACAATATGGTATTTTCAAGGCGAGGTGAAACACTCGCTTTCGACCTACCCAAAACAACGGATGCGAGGTACGTGCGCTTTACTGTAGCACAAGAAGGCAAAACGCAGTGGGGCGACCGCTTTTTGCAAATCGCTGATCTGGCGCTCTATGTACAAACAAGTTTACCACTGGCAAATTTTACTGCAGATAAAACCGTCGCCAAGCTTAATGAGCCAATTTCTCTGCAGTCGATATCTGCAAACTCACCTACAGAGCTGAGTTGGAAGGTTGAGGGAAAAACGATGCTGCCAACCACAAAAAGTGTTGAAGTAGTTTATGACAAGCCAGGTAACTATGATGTTACTCTAATGACTAAAAATGCGCATGGCTCCGATCTTAAAACCCGTGCGAACTATTTAAAAATATACGATCCAAATCAACCATGGAAAGGCTTTGAGCCGCCAAAGGTCAAAGTGGTTATCGAAGATACTGAGTCGGCAGGGTCGAAACGCCTGCAAGCGCTATTTCCTGATATAGCCAGTACGGTAGATGACGTAACTCGCCAACTGGCCCCTAGGTTGTACAAACACTTTGCAGAGCTGCCAGAGTTTGAGCAAGTTACATTTAGGCTAAAGTGGATGGACACAATAGCGTATCGCTCTGGAGACGAAACAAACATGGAAATCGTGTTTAGTTCAAAGTACATCACCGAAAAACTCGCTGGGCAGCCAGATGAGCAAGTGGAATACGAACTCCTTGGTGTGCTCTGGCACGAACTTACCCATGGATATCAACTATTTCCAAAAGAGAGAAGTTATTCTGAGCCTGATGTACATGCATTTATTGAAGGAATGGCGGATCTCATTCGCATTCAAGCGGGATACCATAAAACCCGTTCGCCTAAGCCGTCAGATTCTTGGGTTGGTGGATACACAAACACTGGGTTCTTTCTCGCATGGCTCGCTGAGTCTCATCCTGATTTTGCCTATCGTTTTAATCAAACTGCGGTAGAAATAGAAAATTGGTCATTTGAAGATGCAATAAAATCAGTTACTGGAGAGTCCCTTGATAAGCTTTGGTCTCGTTATCAAAGTGGGCTAAATACCAAGAAATTGCAATGAACTAGCAAGAACTAGGTGATTACAATTTGTCGGTGTTGTGCTGTAAATGTACATAATTTGTTGACAGGTTTGTTTTATTGCTCATAATTGGAACGTTCCCTTTTTGATTTCTGCCTGATGCTTTGTTGGTTTTGCTAATGGTGAAATAAAATTTTTATAATAAATTGGAACGTTCCTTTTGAATTGTGGGGGTCTTATGACAACAATAATGTATAAACATAGCCTGATCGCCGCTGCTGTTCTTGCAGCGGTAGCAACTAACTCAGTAACAGCCGCAACAGATGAACAAGCAGAAGAAATAGAACGTGTTGAGGTGACAGGATCTCGTATTAAACGTATCGCCATTGAGGGTGTGACCAATGTCCAAAGTCTCTCTTCCGCTGATATGGTCAGAAGTGGTTTTAACACAGTTTATGACGCACTGAGTAGTATTTCCGCTGCTAGTGGTGCCGTTCTCGGTGAAGTAGAAACTGGCTCCTATACGCCTGGCGCCAAGGAGTTAAACCTGTTAGGTGTTGGACCTGAGTACACACTTATTCTAGTTAATGGCAAGCGCTTGGCCTATTACCCAATGCCTTACGGTGGCCAAACCAATTTTGTTAATCTCGATATGTTGCCAACGGCGATGGTTGAGCGCATCGATATTCAATCCGGCGGTGGCTCTGCAATCTACGGTTCAGACGCAATGGCTGGGGTAGTCAATATTATCACCAAAAAAGGTATGGACGAGCACGTCGTCGAAGCATTCTACGGCCAGGATACCTATGGTACGGGTGATAAAAAAGGCTTGTCGTTTGTTGGTGGTTTTGAGCAAGACGATTTTACGTTTGACTACTCACTGGAGTACAAGACGGAAGAGGCGCTAACTGGTGCCGACAGACCTTTTCATGACAGCGTTTGGGATAATCCAGACCCAACAAACAAGCGAGAGCTTAATCGTTCAATTACTGTATGGGCTGAGAATACCGAGTTCAAAAATCAATATTCAGCGCAGTACTGCAACACAGATGACAATCCACACCCAACTGCAGTTCAGCACTTTATTAGCCGCAATGATTACGGCCTAAGCTGTGGGTGGGATGAAACCGGTAACAATTTGCTCCGTAACCAAGTTGAAACCATGAGTTTGTATATCAACTCGGTGTACAGTATCAACGACGAACACAGTTTTTTTGTTAACGGATTTTATATCGATCAAGAAAAGAAAGGGGCACGAAATCCATTCTTCTTTGCTCATGCAGAGTCAATTCACGGATCCATGTTTTGGGATCCTGATATCAAAAATAAAGCTGGTGGCTATGGCGCTCCAGTTAAGTATATGTGGCGGATAGTGAATGATTCAGAATATACAAATGATGGCTTAGGTCGAGTATACGATGATAAATCTTATTCATTTAGTTTTGGTCTTGAAGGGGAGATAGCAGATTACTATTACTCCGTTGGCTTCAGCCGTTCACAATACGATTTCTCTGATAGGTACTTGCACCACACGGTTGAAGGAAATAACTGGCTAAAAGGACCAAAGTTGGGAGAGGTTGATGGCATGCCAATCTACCGTCCAAATTACCAAGCTTTTTTTGCGCCTCTGACCCAAGACAATATGTATAACATGGCTGATTGGGCAACCTACGATGGCTTATCGTTCAATGAAACCCTAACCGCAGATCTGTCCGGGGATTTATTTGAATTGCCAGCAGGATTTGTGTCTTTTGCGGCATATATTGAGCTGATGAAAGAAGGGACGAGAGCGACGCCCGATAGCAGAATACTAAATAAAGAGTTTGTTGGTCTGACTGGTGTTATCACCGATGGTGAACGTAACCGTTATGCTGCGGCGACAGAATTTATGATCCCTATTACTGAACAGATCTCTAGTGAAATAGCGCTGCGTTATGACCACTATGATGATATTTCTGATGTTGGTGGGGCATTCACTTATCAAGTCGGTTTTAAGTATTCTCCTACTGACGCGCTGATGCTAAGAAGTGCGTATGGCACAACGTTCCGTGGTCCTAGCATGAGCTCGGTATATCAAGGGTTTGCTGGTAACTTTGGACGAGGCTCGGACAGAGTGATTGCAGATGCTTGTCTACGTTTTCAAACCACAGGGGATCCCGCTCAATATAATGCTGATGCATTAACTATCAGCTGTGCAAACTTAGACACAACAAATAGCAATGAGCCAAAGCTAGATGCTGATTTTGAGACAATCTCGGCAGGGGATCCAACTTTAAAAGAAGAGTCTGGTCATTCATTAACCTTTGGTCTGGTGTATGAGTATTCCCCTGAGCTGTCATTCAATGTTGATGTTTATGACATTGTCTTAAAAGACAAAATTACTCGACTTGGGTCTGGCGAAATTCTTGATAATGTCTGGAAGTGTGAAAACGGCCTAATTGATCCGTCTTCTGCTAAATGCGCCAATATGCAAGACAGAGTACAGCGTTTTGATCAAGATGGTCTGGCAACCGACTGGTTAGGGAACACGAAAAAAGGGTTACCGTACACCGCAGCAATTATCAGAGAAGGTTATATAAACGCCGCGGAAAGGCAGCATGGCGGCGTCAACTTTGGTGTGAAGGGCACGTTTGAGTCAGAGCTTGGCGAGTTTATTTATAAGCTTGATTACAGCCATGTTTTAAAGAAAAAAGAAAAGCTCCGTCCCGAAGATCCGCTTGAAGATGTGCTAGACAGTCAAGATAACTATAACTTCAAAGATATGGCATCGTTTAACCTGACTTGGCAGTTGGAAAAGACCGCAATTTCATGGCAGGTAAATTATAAAGGAAAAAATTGGAACGGTGCTGATTTTGGTCAAAGAGAAAAGTTACCTGCATGGATAAAGCATAACCTAACCATTGGCCATTACATCAATGACAACACGCGAGTGATGTTTACGGTTCAAAACTTATTAAATGCGATGCCGCCTCAGGACGACTCGTTTAGAAGTTACCCATTCTATAAAGCGGGTAATTATGACACGAACGGGCGCGAGTTCTTACTAAAAGTTAACTACCAATTTTAATAATAAAGGGTAACGAAATGAGAAAATTAATGCTATCAGCGGTGGCAATGGCCGTCGCTGCAACACTAATAGGCTGTAATGATGGGTCTGAATTTGTTGAACGTGATAAGTCTGAACAAACTCAATCATCCGGGCTGCCAGACTCTGGCGCATTGCGTAATATCACCTTAGATACTGGGGTTGAGATAGAGGCTATTTTAGCGGATGGTGTACAAGCCTCGCCCGCAGGTGAAAGTGTCGACAAACTTATCGACGCTAACACGAGTACAAAATTCCTGGCTTTTGCGTCAAACGTCACTGTAGTGTTTAAAGCCGCGACAGAGATTGAACTTAGAGAATATAGCTTTACGTCAGCAAACGATGAAGCAAACCGAGATCCAAAACAGTGGGTCGTATATGGCTCAAATGATAAAGCTGAGTGGATTGAGCTGGACTCAAGAGCGGGAGAAGTATTCTCTGCTCGAGGACTGACTCGCAATTTTGAATTGGCCGAAAGCGGCGAAAAGTATCGCTACTTCAAATTTGATTTAGTACATGGTGGTACAGATAGCTATGGTGCTGATATTACGCAACTAGCGGAACTCGAAATCAAAACGGTATCGGATATTCCTATCGTCGCATTTAATGCGACAAACACGACTCCTGAAGTCTCTGAGTATATTGTTTTTAGAGATGAGTCGTTAGTTAATCCGACTCACTGGCAGTGGACGTTTGAAGGTGGTATTCCTGCGACAAGTACAGAGCAAAGCCCATTGGTTAAGTTTGAAGCTTTAGGGCCAAAAACCATTACACTAGTTGCGAGTAATGACAAAGGGGAAGCGACATTAGTTCAGCAAGATTTTATCCGTGTGTGGGATCCAGTCTCGCCATGGGCAGGGTTTCCAGAGCCTGCAATTGAAGTGAAAAAGGAACTACCAGAGCACCCAGGACAGCTGGCGCTTGAACGTGCGGTACCAGATCTAAATGCCCTTATTCATGAGATCTCTTTGAAGATTGCCAAACGCTTATTTAATAATGTAACCGAAATAAACGTTTTTGAGCACGTTACTTTTATCACTGGAGACTTTGACGCGCCTGCTTCAAAGGCTGGTGAAGGCAAATTTATGGAGCTTAGGTTTGATGTTAAGCACATCGCCAATCTAGAGGGTCTTGGAGATGAGGCTATCCGTAACGAAGTCATTGGCGTGCTGTGGCATGAGTTGACTCATGGCTACAATAATGTTCCGGCTGAAGGTGAATATCGTCCGGGCACGGATTATCATACCTACTTAGAAGCGCTGGCTAACTTTATTCGAATAGATGCTGGTTACTTAGAGCATAGACGCGGTGGAGTTCGCTGGATGGAACACTACAATGTTGATGCTTACGATCAAACAGCATTCTTCTTTGAATGGGTAGAAAACAGTCATCGTAATACAGATTTTATCCGCAAGTTTAATGCGGCTGCAAAAACGCTTGATGCGTGGAGTTTAGACACCGCTTTTAAATCCATATTTGGTGAACAACGTGGGATTGATGCGGTATTTGAAGAGTATCAAGTCTACCTTGCAAGCGTCGGTAAGTTACCACCAGTACCACTTGGCTATCAGAACTTTGCACCCACTAGCACTCAGGTAACAACAAACGGAACTGCACTTGTGCCTTTTAATGAGGGGGCAGATAAGCTTAATGATAGAAATATTACCTCTAAATTTAATGTGGTATTGGAAGCGCCTGCTTGGCTTGCACAATATGCGCCTGACTTGTTGCCGATAAAACAGGTTGATAAGGCCCAGGTTAACTATGTGTTTGACAGCGCTAAAACAGCAAAATACTACTCATTAGCGACAGCGGGAGACAACCCTCATCGCTTTCCTAATGCGTGGCAGCTACAGGGCTCAAATGACGGTACGAATTGGATTACGCTAGATACTCAACAGTTCAACAAACTACCTAATACGATGGAATACTATAGCTTTGCTATCGAGAGTCCAAATGCGTATACCCAGTATCGTTTGGAACTTGAGCATACCCGTGAAGGCGTTGGAATTGGCGGCGCTAGCGGACGCCTAATTCAACTAGGCGAATTCTCATTGTGGGAAGCAAAAGAATAGCTTTTTAGTTAAAAGGTGGGCAATGCCCACCTTTAAAACGTACTTAACCTGAGGTTTGGATAAGGAATGTTCCAACTCATTGTTGCTAAAGCACAACTTAGTTTTCTCCTTGTCTAGCCAGAGAGTTTTAGGGAAAACACCGCTTCCGCGTCCTGCTCTCACTAAGGTACCTACATCCTGTAGGCAAGGCGAATGTACGCACCAATAGCTGGCTATTGGAAGTGAATTCAACACAGTTAGCGCTAAAACTGGCTGCTAGAAAGGCATTAATTATCCGCAGCTCAGGTTACTTATTTTGACCTTTAACGTTTCTTCTTCTTTTTACCTTGAACCGCTTTAAATCGCGGATTAGATTTACAAATTACGTAAACCCGACCGCGTCTTTTTACGACTTGGCACCCCGGTCTATTTTTAGCGCTTTTGAGTGAGCTCAGTACTTTCATCTGGTTTATCCTTTTTTAGTCGCAAGGTTTTTAAAGCGACGGTTAAATTGTGCAACTCGACCATCACTTGCCACCAACTTCTGTTTACCTGTGTAGAAAGGGTGAGACGCACTAGAGACGTCAATTGGGAAGTAAGGGTAAGTCTTACCATCTAGTTCAACGGTTCTGTCGGATTTTATGGTTGAACCGACAATAAAGTACTTATCAACCGATGTATCATGGAAGGCAACAAGTTGATAATCAGGGTGGATATTGGGTTTCACGACAACGACTCCTAAATAATGTGTTGTTATATTGTATCAATATAAATCAAATAAAAACTATTCTCAACAACTAATTTGTCGTTGCCGCTATTTAGTGCGATACGCTTAATTTGTCGACGCATGCGGAACTAAACTGAATGCATCTTGAGCAGTTGATTCAAAGGGGCTTACTTTCCTTAAAATTGCCTGATATAACTAGTTCTAGATAGTTTCTCAAGTAGTCATATTGGTGTTGACACCTAACCGGAATAGTAGCGAATAGACTTTTTTGGAATATAGCTATCGATATAAGCCTGTTGGTTTGATAGATATGAGATAAAAGAGTGAGATCCAATTGAGGCTGGCTTAACGGTTAATAACCTTCACTAAATGAGAGAGGCCTAGCAAATAATTAAAACCTAGTACGTTCGCGAAGGTACTTTGTTCGCCAACGCAATACAGATATAGAGCATTTATTATGGATAAACATGCTGAGTTAGATAACTCAATTTTAGCTAAGCTTCACAGCAGCGATGACAGCGCGTTACAGCAAGAATTAGATACACTTTCTTGTACACATAGTGACATAGTGACACTACTGGCACAGTATCAAACGCTCAGTGAGCAAGATGATGAACTGTTCGATGCTTGGTACGACAGCTTATGTAAAGATCAGTTAAAGGTCTTAAAAGCATTTGAGATAATTCGTGCGCACATAGAACAGCAAATATAAATACGCATAGATTGTCTGGCGAAACGGTTGTGCGCCAGACGGCAAATTATTTGATTGATAAGTCGTACTTACTAATCAATTGGTCAATGTATCGAGTGCGTAGCGACTCTGTTTGCTCAGCTTGAGTATTGGCCGCTAGTGCTTTGTTCAGTAGCTTCATGGCGCTGTGTACTTGACTACGTTGCTCTGGGGCAATGCTGCTGGCGGTTCTTGCTTCTGTGATGTCGTCGATAATCGCGCGGCCTAGGTCAATATAAAGCGCTTCCTCTACGAGACCATTTTGGCTGATCACTCCATACTTGCCACATAAAAACTGTTGCCAAACTTGTTGTACATGCTCTGTAAGGTCATCACTAAAGCTTGGATCTTCGGTGTAAAAGCCTTTTTCAATACATTTCGCAAGTGCTTCACAGTAACGCTGTTGAAATAACTCAAATGCACTACTTGATTGATCTACTTTATGTTTAAGTAAAAGTTGCCCCCAATTGAGTAGGCCTCTGGCATAAAAATCAGTATATTCTTCACATTCGTACAGGCCAAAGTACGAACTGCACTTAATTTGATTTTGAATACTATAACTCGGATTTGGGAATAGGCTCATTTGTTGCCATTCTAAGAGCTGTTCTTCAGGTATCTTTAAGCTGCTGCTCAGCTCCAAAGTGGTATAAAAGTGCGTATTTAGAAAATGTGTCAGTCCCATAAAATTAAACTGGATAAATATACAGTGCTTTTGATTTTGCTGGATCTTTACGCAAATAACAAGCACTAAAGTTAAATTTCATTAGATTTAACCGATTTACTCAGGTTTATGGGTCGGATCTCAGTCAGATTTATGGTAAAAATGGCTGTCAACTGGAAGAGTAATAGAAAGACCATGCATCAGATCCAATCAATAAAAAAAGCAAGCTTAATTACCGCTATTAAAACCCCTTACACAATGGCGGGTGAAATTGACTTAGATACTTACGACAAGCTAGTCGAAGCGCAAATTGCAGGCGGTGTCGATGGTATTGTTGTCGGTGGCACTACAGGTGAAGGCCAACTGATGAATTGGGAAGAGCACTTAATGCTCATTGCCCATTCTGCGAATAAGTTTGGCGATAAATTGCTCATTGTTGGTAATACCGGCAGCAATAACACCAGAGAAGCAAAAAAAGCGACTGAATATGGGTTTGCATCAGGTATGCACTGTGCACTACAAATAAACCCGTATTATGGTAAAACCTCAATTGCGGGTGTGAAGGCTCACCTGAAAGAAGTATTAGAAATCGGCCCTGGTTTTATTTACAACGTGCCTGGCAGAACGGGACAAGACATTACGCCTGATATCATTGAGCCGTTGGCCAGCCACAAGCATTTTGTTGGTATGAAAGAATGTGCGGGTGATGAACGTATCGCGCACTATGAAGCGAAAGGCATTGCGTGTTGGTCAGGTAACGATGATCAAGCCCACGATAGCCGCCATAACAGCCAATCTCACGGCGTTATTTCTGTTGCTTCAAACATCATTCCGGGCTTATTCAGACAGTTGATGGATACGCCTAACCAAGCGCTTAATCAGTCATTGCAACCGTTAATGAACTGGCTCTTCTGCGAACCAAATCCAATTGCTATCAATTCGGCTTTGATTATGACTGGCGCAGTCAAACCGGTATTTAGATTACCTTATGTGCCACTGTCGCAAGCACAGCAAAAAGAGGGGATTGAACTCCTTTCGCAGTTAAAAGAAAGTGACTTTGTTGGCTCGACACCAAAATTAATTGACGAAACCTTGCTTAAGTTTTGTTAAAAGTCGGTTTGTCATTTATAATCTGCGACCGTTTTTGACTCGGTCGTAGGTTATTATGGCAACGTTTTCTTCATTTAGTTTCGCACAGCCTCTTTTAGATGCGCTGCAAGACATCAATTTTCATACATTAACGCCAATTCAACAGGCGGCTATCCCAGCTGTCCGTCAAGGTAGTGATGTGCTCGCAACAGCGCAAACTGGAACAGGGAAAACCGCAGCTTTTGCATTGCCTATCATCCAAAAACTGCTTGAGGCTAAAGCGCAGTCGACGCCAAGAGCGTTGATTTTGGCGCCAACGCGTGAGCTTGCCGAGCAGATCGCCAACAACTGTGCGACATTTGCAAAGTACACAGACTTAAAAGTGCAGGCACTGTTTGGCGGGGTTAACGCCAATGGCCAAGCTGAGCGCTTAAAGCAGGGCGTGGATATTTTAGTGGCAACCCCTGGACGCTTGTTAGATCACATCCGCTTAGGTAATGTCACGTTAAGTAACGTTAAACACTTAGTGTTAGATGAAGCTGACCGCATGTTAGATATGGGTTTTATCACCGACATGCAAAAAATCATTGAGCTGGTGGATAAGCAAAAGCAGCTATTGTTGTTTTCTGCAACTTTCCCGTCGGCAATGAAGCAGTTCGCGAAACAAGTGTTAGATAACCCTAAGTTAATCCAAGCGACGCCAGAAAATAGTACAGCCGACACGGTTCGCCACGTTGTTTATCCAGTTAAAGAAGAACGTAAGCGCGAGTTACTATCTGAGCTGATCGGGACCAAAAATTGGCAACAAGTGCTAGTGTTCGTCAATATGAAAGAAACCGCAGACAAGCTAGTTGAAGAGCTAAAGCTTGATGGTATAGATGCAAACGTATGTCATGGCGACAAAACTCAAGGTGCTCGTCGTCGCGCTTTAAGAGAGTTCACTGAAGGCAAAGTACGCGTTATGGTTGCAACCGAAGTCGCAGCTCGCGGATTGGATATCGTTGGCCTGCCACGCGTGGTTAACTACGATGTGCCTTATCTTGCCGAAGATTATGTTCACCGTATCGGAAGAACTGGTCGTGCAGGTCAGTTTGGTTATGCGATCACCTTTGTAAGCCGTGAAGAAGAGTCAGATCTAATTCATATTGAACAGTTAATCGAGCAGCAAATTTCACGCTATTATCTGCCTGGCTACGAAGTGGCAAATCGTGAAAGACTGGTTGAAACTATCCAGAAGAAACCAGCGCATCAACGTCGTAAGGCGCGGGTGAATAAGCCTTCGAATCAAGCAAGTGCAGAAGCAAGATTAAAAAACCGCTCTCGTATTGCAAATGTACGTAAGCAGCAAAAGAAGAAGTAAAATTGTTTTTTGCTATATTTACAACGCCAGCTAGCACGCTGGCGTTGTTGTTTTTAGCCAATGTGGCGTACAATAGCGAAAAATAATTATAAAAATACGGCTTGTGCTTCAGTCATTTCACATTGTTCCAGTTAATCTAATCCAACTCGTCTCTCTTGGGGCTTATCTCCTTGCAATGTTAATTTTTGCCAATCAACCACGCGCACGAATGCTCGTCATTTATTTGTTATTTCAATGTGTGCTGATGGCAACCAACTTTGCTGAAGAAGCGTTAGGAGTTAGAAGTTATTTACTTATCACGCCTGTATTTACCCTAGCTACTGGGCCTTTAGTCTATTTTCTGTTTAAAAATTTACTGCATGCCAATCAACATAAGCAAGAGCGAAGGTTAGTCCATTTCTTACCTGTTTTGCTGGCGCTTCCATTTACTGAATACACCCAGCTCGTGATTGCGCTTGGTACTGTAAGTCAGTTGATTTATTTTGCTTTTACGGTGCAACTTGTTGGCCTTTACCAGCAAGCATCCGCGGAGATCAGAGCGGACGTCAACACGCGCGATTTACAGTGGATAAGAACAACGGTTGTCTTGTTTGTGATCTTTGCTCTGGTGGATTTGGTTAGACTCAATATGCAAACATACAATGACATCAGCACTAAAGCACTCTGGTATTTTATTGACTTAGTTTGGTTACTTGCAATTAATCTTTACCTAGTTGTCAAAGTACACAATCAACCACACCTCGAAGATTCCATAACCCAAGCCCAAGAAATAACGTTCAATGAGGTGGATAAACAGTCAGAAGATCCAACCGAGATATTCAATGCAATTCATAACACGATTATGCTGCACTATTTATATCGCCAGCCACGCCTGACTATTCACGATGTTGCTGAGGTTATTGGACTTGGGGTAAAGGATATCTCTTGGGCCATCAATACTTGCGGTGGTTACAACTTTAATGAGTATATCAATAGCCTGCGGGTCGATGAGGTAAAACAGCAATTACAGCGCGAAAAGCAAGCAACGCCCAACTTGTTAGTGCTCGCAATGAATGCTGGGTTTAACTCAAAATCCTCGTTTAACAGTGTTTTTAAAAAGCAAACGGGTTACACTCCAAGTCAATTTTCAAAATTAATATAAGTAGATTAAACAATTGCTTAGACTGAATTCTGAGTGTCTTTTAAAAGTCGTAGAAGTACAAAATCCTGATGTTGCACGCCATATAAAGTCGTTATAGGTAATCTGGAGTTAAATCGATAACAAGGATAAAGATGATGTATTCACGTTTTCTCACTCATGTGGCCACTTGCCTGACTTTTAGTAGTTTGTTTATCGCGCAGCCTGCAAAGGCTGAACCTATTCGGGCGCTGACATCAACGAGCGAACAAGCGCATGTTGCACAGCAACTAAATGTTAAATCCCCAGTGGATTACCTAAATACACGGATCAACGCACTAGCGTTAGTACGTAGCAAAAATTGGCAACAGGCGTTACTACAACTGCAAAAGCTTACTAAGTTGTATCAAGATGACGGAGACACTTGGTATCTATTGGGATTAACGCAAATACAATTAGCGCAGTATGAGCAAGCTATCATTTCACTAAAAAAGGCGTTGTCACTGGGCGTAAACCTAACCAATGTACCTACCGGTTCGCGCCCCTCAAATGACATTATGATAAAGATTGCAGGCGCGTATGCCGCGCTAAGTAAAGTGGATGAAGCTAATAAGTGGCTGAGCAAGTCTTTGTCAGCGCGGTACGACGAACGCAGTAGCTTAGCAAATAAAAGTGTTTTCGATTCCATCAAAGATAATCTAAAATTTCAGCGCCTTACAGGTAACTATAAAGACACTTCGCTCACTCGAGATCAACAGTGGAATGCGGATTTAGATTTCTTGCTCTCGGAAATTAAGCGGTTGCATGTTAACGAGCAGGCAAGTAACAACTCGGATTTAATTACGTTAGCAAATAATTTGCGCTCAGATATACCCAAGTTAACTGATCAGCAAATTGTCTTCGGTATGATGCAAATGATAGGCAGGCTTGGTAACGGGCATAACTTTATCGTACCGACCTTCGGAGAAAAAGGGAATTTCACTCGTTTGCCAGTGCAGTTTTATGCCTTTAGCGATGGTCTGTATATTGTTGACGCCGAAGCTGAGTTTAGTGATTTAATCGGCTATAAAGTCACGGCCTTTGGACAAACACCAACCGCAGAAGCAATGGCGAAAGTTGCCGAGATTAATCCGCGAGATAATGAAATGCAGCAGCTTTGGCTTGCGCCTTATTATCTCGCCATGCCCGAAGTACTCGCTGGACTAGAGTTGAGCGATGCGTCAAATGAGGTGTCTATCACGTTGGAAAATGCACAGAGCGCGCAAAAGACCATTCGCCTTAGTGGTCGAACATTTGAATTTCACGGCTTTCCGACTTTGCCAGAAAATCATCAAAAAAGCCCACAATATCTGCAAAACGTCACTAAACCTTATTGGTACGAAGTGGATAAAAGCAATGGGATTTTGTACGTACAGTTTAATGCCGTTGCACAGATGAAAACGCAGTCGCTAGCGCAATTTAGTGCTGAGTTGATAGAGAAAATAAAACACGGTGAAGTAAGCCACTTGGTGCTGGATTTACGACACAATAGTGGTGGCAATGGCTCCATCTTACCACCATTACTAAAGGCACTTATTTATTTTGAAGCGGCAAAGCCAGAAGGCAAGTTATTTGTAGTGATGGGACGTAATACCTTTTCAGCAGCGCAAAACCTCTTAACCAATATTGATAGCTTTACCAATGCTATATTGGTTGGAGAGCCAAGTGGTTCTCGACCAAATCATATTGGTGAAGCTGGAAGGTTCCGTTTACCGTTCAGTGGGGTGTTTGGACTCGTTTCGTCGCAGTTTCATCAAACTTCTCGCTCAGAAGACCACCGTATTTGGATTGCACCACATATGCCGGTATTGCCAGACTCTACGAGCTACTTCAATGGTGTCGATCCCGCCATGAAAGCCATTTATAGTGTATTGGATAAAAACGTCGATGGTTTAGTTAAGTAAGCCGCGCGTTAGTTGAGCGCATTTTTTAGGTAAAATCATAAAATGGAAGTGGCATAAATGATAATTGCAGCAGTGTTGTTTTTGATTGGGTGGTTTTCTTTGCGATTGCCGCTTTGCTGTATTTCTCTGTTTAAGAGTATGTGCTGACTATCTTAAAAGTAAGCTAGCAAAAAGAGGGACATGTGGTGCTATCAATTCCTGAACCATTATGCTAGCTTTGTTAGTGAAATCAACTAAATGGAATAATAATAATGAGAATTGGTAAGGCTGTTCAGTGCTTGTTCGCTGTGACGTTAGCGGCTTTCTTTTCGGGATCAGCAATGGCAGAGTCCGAAGAAAAGACAAAACAAGAATATGAACAACAAACAAAAACCTTGATGTCAAAAGTGCTTGATGAAAAGAGAACTTTTACCATTCAACTACCCAAAAGTTATCACACCAACCCCAATAAAAAATACCCTGTTATTTATCGCCTTGATGGTAAAGGCAACCTTCCGTTGATGACCGCTGTACTTGAGCGTTTGCAAGGAGCAAACGTTTCTGCGGCACCTGAAGTTATTATTGTTGCGATTGAAAATACAGACAGGTTAAGAGACCTTTATCCAACTAAGAATAAAGAGCCGGCAGGGCCTATGGATATTGGCGGAGGGGCTCCCAAGTTTTTAGAATTTATCGAGACTGAGCTTATTCCTTATGTGAACCAGACCTATCGCACTCATGATTTTAAAGTTATTGCAGGTGCTTCTGCAGCGGGGACTTTTGCTCTTTATGCTTTGCAGGCAAAGCCCGAGCTATTTCAAGCGCATATTGCTTATAGTCCAGCGGTATGGTGGAACTTTGGCGCGACAGCAAAGAGTACTAAAGCGTTTATTTCCAAAACGAAGCAGTTAGATAACTTTCTATATATCACAATTGGTGAGGAAGGCGGCGTGATGCGCGAAAGATACGACGATATGGCGAACTTTCTAGCAGCAAATCAACCACATGATTTGCGCTTTTTCAGTGAGGCCTACAACAATGTTCCTCATGGACTTGTGTCTGCTGCTGGTATTTTTAGCGCGTATCAAAAGCTGTTTTTGCCAACCCGAATGCCTGCGCGTGCTTATACTGGTGAATTGAGCTCTATTACTAAGTATTATCAACAACTGTCTGCTCAATATGGCGAGGCTTTTGAGCCACAGGAAGCCGTGATCAGAGAGCTTGGCTATTACCACGTAAGCATGGGTAACGTGAAAGAAGCAATTAAGTTGTTTAAGTTTGGCGTTTCACGCTATCCAAATAATGCAGATGCCTACAACGGCTTAGCATATGGCTATGAAACCGACAAACAATACCAAGCATCTTTAGAGCAAGTAAACAAAGCGCTGGCATTATCAACGAAGGGTGATGGTGGCTACGATGTCTTTGTTGCTCGTAAAGAGCGGCTAACTAAATTACTTGGTGAATGATAATCAAAATGCGTAAATAGGCCACTTAGGTAATCCATGTGGTCTATTTTTTGAGTATTTATTGCCACTTAAAAATAGTGGCGAATACGCTTTATTTTTTCGCCGCTAAACTCAAACAGTGTCATAAGCTTTTGCTTATTTTCTTTTTCATCCGTGTTACCTTGCTGATCAACGCAAGGATGTAGATACTCAACGGTCACCGCATTAAGTCCTTCAATGATGTTTGTGACTTCGATATCGCATTTTCCGTATTGGCCTAGATAGCTGAGTAGGCCTTTTTTGTATTCTTCTTTTGACAACACGGCATTAAAACGAGGGTGCTCGAATGAGGCGTCTGGCGTTAAAAGCGTAAGTAGGTGAGTAACATCAGACTCTTTTGAATATTGGTGTTCAACGGCTTTTTGTGCCTCGAAGTAAGCGTTAACCTTGTTGCTCAGTGCTTCTGCGGAGCAAAGACTTGAAACCAGCATGAGGGGCAGCAGTGCATATCGAACTTTCATTATGATTTTCCTTAATTTATAGTTTTTTTACTCTGTATTAAATGCAACGTTTCGACTGGGAAATGCAAGTTTAGAAAATGGCCATGCCGTTTTTAACCAATGAGTAATTGTTTGATAGAGTAGGTTATCCAACGTGGTATCTTCTGCTCCTATCCAAAGATAGACATCACAATCACAATCAAAATCTGAAGATTGCGGCGGATCGATATAGACACAACCGATATACTTTTCACTGTGTCTGGTGTAAATCGCATAAGTAAATGCCGCTCGCGACATAAATTCTTTCTTGTGGGTGGCTAAACTCGCAATGTTTTCCTCAAAAGTCATAGAAGCTTTCGGCCAGTCTGAATTCGGACCAAATATGCCTTGCAAACGTGCTTGATTAGCCATCACCAGCGCATAATCTACTGTCGCAATTAGTCATTGAGTACGGTAAAAGAAAAATGCGCTGTGCTAACCCTTGTTGGTGGCATAAAAGAGTCAGGAATAAAGAGCTGAGCTTGTTTTTGTTGATTAGTCACTGTCACCAGTACTCTCTGACAAGGGAGACTTTTTTATCCGTGAATTCAAATAGAGCAAACTTTACATGGCCCTTAGTCCAGTTGCCGGCTTGATCTGTTTTACCGTATGAGTATTCTACGGCGGCATGGCGCTTGCCGTAGATGATGTTCAGGATTTTTGCCTGCGTATTAGGTGTATCGTCAAAAGAACCCAGCTCTAATTGTTTGATGAATGCTTTACGCCATTTAGTTTTATCGAAGTCTGCATCATATTCTTCATGTTCATATTTTACGTTGTCATGTAATTGAGACAGTAGCGCGTCGATATCTTTGACTGTTGAACCTTTAATAAAAACCGTAACAAGACTGTCGAGATAATTCTGTGTTTGAGTTTGCATGCACGTGTTGTTGCACAGTGCTTCTGTTGTTAGTGAAGGGAATGAGATAAAAAGAAAAAGAGCAATGATTGTGGCTTTTTTCATGAAAACATCCTTTTTTATTATTATTTGCAACAGGTTAGCACTCGGTTGTAATTTATACAATGACAAAAATTGTAAGCTCAGCAGGCGCTAAGAGACCAACTTTGCATTTCTGTCACTCGACTAATACAGCGAGCGAATGCAAATGCCAGTTGTTCTCCTTGGTAAATTTGCTCAATCGGCGCATCTGCCAAAAAAACAACCAGTACTTTGGCTTCGTAACACTCATCGATAAGCGCAATCAGTCGTCTGGCCTCATCGTCGCCAATCCTAGGTTGCATTGAGTTATTTGGGCGGATATAGCCTTCCTCAGTTCCTTGTGCTACATCTTTATTCTCTGGAGTAACACCCAGTAGCGGTAACTCAGAGATAAAAATACAGCTAAATTGCTGTGCAAGCTCAATATAGTCATTGGTAGCGCGAGGGCTTGAGCAGATCTCCATAAAATCAAAACATGCTACACTTTCATTTGCGCCAAGCACGTTAATTAGACGATGATTAATTTCAAGGGCGCCCGGTTTGAATATGCCACCGGCATTAGTAAAGGCGTCCCAAAATGCTTGTTTATTGTTGACGAAGTAGTGGTTTGCCGTTGTACCTTTGCTAAATCGATGATCTGTCTCACCACATACAGATATGACATCGCAGTGACTTATAAGCAGTGCTATCGTTGGTTCAAAGCGGTCTCTATGTAATCCATCTTTGTATAACTCGGTTGGGTGACAATTAGAGGTTGCAACTAAGGTCACGCCAGCTTCAAAAAGGGCTTCAAATAATCTCGCCATAATGATGGCATCGCCGATATCGGTGACAAAAAATTCATCAAAGCACAGCACAGAAGTGTGCTCTGCCCAGTTTTGGGCGATCCGCTTTAAAGGATCTCTCACACCTTGTATTTGATTGAGTTCTTTATGCACCTGTTGCATAAAGTGATGAAAGTGTAGGCGAGTTTTATTTGCGACGTCAGTGAATTCATAAAACCAATCCATCAGCATGGTCTTGCCACGACCAACTGGGCCATAAAAATAGATGCCTTTATTCGAGTGACCGCAAGCGAGTGATTGAGAAAGGGCATCTAAGGCTGAAATTGCAGCTTGCTGCGCTGCATCAGGAGTAAGATTTCCACATTCGATTTGTGCTTGATAATGGCTAGAGATTGACATAGACACTGCAAATAGGAATAGTTAATCCGAATAATATCATAAAGCTAGAACTCATGGATGCACTAACAAGATTAAAACAAGCGGTAGACGCCTATTATCCACTTTCTCAAGAAACCTGGTCCGCTATTGCTGCGATCACCAGCATCAAACTACTCGCGAAAGATGAGTGGCTTTACAAAGAAGGAGAGTATCTGACTACTTTTGCATTTCTACATCAAGGGTTAGTTAGATTAGTTAACACCAATGCTGCTGGGCAGGAATATAATAAGCGTTTTTTTGTGGCGGGGGAATTTCCTGGTGTAATGCATGCTTTGCACCGTGCTGAACCCGCTAATCAGGGGATCCAAGCCTTAGAACCGACTGAGGTTGTGCTAATTAATTTTAAGAAATTTAGAGCACTGCTGATGGATAATTCGGAATTAATGCGATTTCAAATACTGTATCTTGAAAAGAATTGGTTGTTAGAAAAGGATAAGCGAGAGCTTTATATGGTGCAGTTAGATGCCACGGAGCGCTATCTTGCATTTTTAAAAGAGCAGCCAGAGCTTGCTGAGCGTGTACCGCAATACCATTTAGCGTCACACCTTGGGATCACTCCTACACAGTTAAGCCGAATAAGAAAATCGTTAAAAAATTCAGGTTCGTTTACATAGGTAAATGAGCCAAGCTCTTCACCTTGTTAAAGTTGCCTCACACATAATGGAGAGCAACTTATGAATACATCACAACTAGAATCGTTATTGAATTGGCGTTACGCCGTCCGCAAATTTTCTGAGCAAACCATTGCGCAAGACAAAGTCGATAAGTTAATCGAACTAACGGGGTTGAGTGCTTCAGCATTTGGCTTACAGCCTTATAAGATTATTCAAATATCCAAGCAATCGATAAAAAAAGCATTACTACCGCATTCGTATGGACAACAAAAAGTGCTTGATAATAGTCATCTATTAGTTTTTGCTGCTGATATGTCATCTATTGATAGTCAAGTAGAGCGCTACATTCAAGACTTTAAGGCGAATCGAAATCTTGATGAGCTTATCTATGCACAGATGGAATTGGGTATGAAAGACGCGCTACACACTATGGACTGTGCGTCTCAATATAGCTGGTGTTCTGAGCAGGCTCACTTGGCCCTCGGTACATTACTGTTGGTAGCCGCCAGTATGGAAATTGATGTTTGCCCGATGACCGGTATCGATAAGGTTGCCTACGATGACGTGTTGGGTCTTTCATCCTTAAACTTACGCACGGTATTAATTGCGCCAATTGGCATTCGTGATAGTACGGATGTGAACGCGAATACAAGCAAAGTAAGGAAATCTAGAGACTTGCTGCATATTGAGGTGTGACGATGATTTTTGCCATATTAGCTGTTTTCGCAGGGGGGGCAATCGCGGTGCAGGCAAGCATGAATGCACAGCTTGGCGGTTTATTAAAAAGTCCGATATTGGCAGCAGGAGTGGCGTTTACTGTCAGCGCCTTCTATGCCTTTATTGCCTTTCGGGTATCTGATAACGTGCTGCCAGCAACCTCAGAACTAAAAGCGGTGCCTTGGTACTTGTGGTGTTTAGGTGGGGTGCTAAGTGCAACAGGGGTGGGACTCTGTTATTTTTTAATTCCTAAAATGGGTATAGGTAACCTAATGGCTTATTACTTGTGTGGTCAAATGGTGGTAGCTATGGTGATCGGTCAGCTTGGTCTCTTTGGTGTACCTTATACGCCTATTAACCTGCAAAAAGTCGTGGGCGTGATCGCTGTGCTGACCGGTATTGTACTTATTAACGTTAATCGTTCAGGCTAAAACTCAGCCATTTCTAAGGCTTTGCTAATCGCTGGTGTTGCCGCAATTTGGCGATAATAGCGGCGTAAATTCTTAAGCGAAGGCGTTTTTTCTAAAAATGTCTTCGCACGTTCACAAAGCATAAATAAATAGCTGTCGCACAGCGTAAATTGATTTGCAAACAGGTAATGATTGTCTGCAAGTAAGGTATCAATAATACCAAACCCTTCTTCTAATCGGCCTTGCTGCGAGCGAATAAGGTCGTCATACATCAAAGCACTTTGGGTGTGTCGTTCGGGGTAGGTATACATCAATAAGTCGCTGTGAATAGAAGCGCTCATAAAATGCATCCATTGCAGGCACTGTGATTTTAGTTTTAGCTCAGTTGGGATAAGTTGCTTGTCAATGTGCTTTTCAGCAAGATACTGAGAAATTGCAGCGCTTTCAAATAAGGTAAAGTCGTCATCAACGAGGGCTGGTACTTGTCCGGCAGGGCTTAGTGTTAAGTATTGTGCACTACGGTTGGCGTTTTTTTTGATATCCACCAGTTCAAGTTGATAAGGCTCACCAATGAGTTCTAATAAAATATGAGGCGCAAGGCTCGCACTTTGTGGATAGTAAAAGAGTGTATACATAATTCACCTAATGTTAGGTCACGTGTATCACTCAGGAACAGGGCATAAAATAACAGTGATCACGTGAAGTTAGTTTAATACCAATGTAATAATTGCAAGGTTATTGGTATCCAAAATCGGCTCCTTCTTCGCTGTCTCCTATTCAACCTTAGGTGAGGGTTGAGGTTTTCACAAATAAAAATGCCAGCAAATGCTGGCATTTAGATAATTTTAAAGTATTAGCTACGGATTGTAGTAGATAGGAGAGTTAGGTCCAACTGGTAGACCAAAGCCAAATACCCACACGTAGAATAGTGCTACCCAGCCGATAAAGAAGAACATACTGTACGGCAACATTGTTGCCACTAGTGTACCTATACCCATATCTTTTTTGTATTTCGTCGCAACCGCTAATATTAAACCAAAGTAACTCATCATCGGAGTGATAAGGTTAGTAACTGAATCTCCAATACGGTACGCTGCTTGAATGGTTTCTGGTGCATAGCCGATAAGCATTAGCATTGGAACAAATATCGGTGCAGTGACAGCCCATTGAGCTGATGATGAACCAAGGCTTAGGTTCACGAGTGCACACATGAATATAAACAGTACGAATACTTCAGGGCCAGTTAGGTTTAGCGCCTGTAACAGTGCTGCGCCATTTATCGCAAGAATAGTACCTAGGTTTGTCCACTTAAAGAATGCAACAAACTGAGCGGCAAAGAATACCAACACGATATACATGCCCATCGAGCTCATGCTTTTACTCATTGCATCAATAATGTCGCGGTCATTTTTCATGGTGCCAACCACACGGCCGTACACAAAACCCGGAATAGCAAAGGTTACAAAGATAAATACCACGATCCCTTTTAAAAATGGTGAGCCTGCCACTTCGCCTGTTACCGGATGACGTAAAATGCCATCTTCAGGCACTATGGTTAAGGCAAGTAGAATGCTTACTACGAGTAGTGATACGCCCGCCCATTTGAGGCCTGATTTTTCTTTTGCAGAAAGTTTCTCGATATTGTTTTCACTTAAATCAACGCTGGCTTCTTTAGGGTCGTATTTCCCTAAACGTGGCTCTACGATTTTCTCAGTGACTAAGGTTCCCACGATGGCTATTAGGAATACTGAAATCATCATGAAGTACCAGTTCGCTTCAGGTCCTACTTGGTAAGTTGGGTCAATCATCTGCGCAGCTGGCGTCGTAATACCAGCTAATAGCGGATCTATGGTGCCAAGTAACAGGTTTGCGCTGTAGCCACCAGATACGCCAGCAAATGCAGCGGCTAAGCCGGCAAGTGGGTGTCTACCAAGGCTATGGAAAATCATTGCGGCAAGCGGAATAAGTACAACGTAGCCAAGTTCTGATGCGGTATTAGACAAGATAGCAGCAAATACAATCATAAAGGTAACAAGGCGTTTTGAAGCGCCCATTACCATGCCGCGCATTGCAGCTGATAGCATGCCAGAGTGTTCTGCAACACTAACCCCTAGTAATGCAACAAGTACAGTGCCAAGTGGTGCAAAGCCAGTAAAGTTAGTCACAAGACCTGTCACAATGCGTTGCAAACCCTCAGCACTCATTAAGCTTACGACTTCAATGACACCGTCGGGGTCGCGACCCGCGGAGCCTTCTGGGCGAGGATCGATGGCAGATAGCCCCATCCAATCGGCAATACCACTAAATAACACGATGGCGATACAAAACATTGCAAACAAAGTAATAGGGTGGGGAAGCATATTCCCTAAGAACTCAACAGTTGCCAAGAAGCGATTAAATAATCCCCCTTTTTGCCCCTGTTGGTCCTGACTATCAGCTTGCGTCTCTACAGCATTTGACATAGCTAAATTCTCAGTTCCAAAAAATGGCGCAACCTTAGCATTTTTTTTACATGAGGTCATGCTTAAGCGGCTATTTGTCCTCTTTCTGGGTTGAAAGGCGGAACATTGTGCAAAAACAAATCAGTTAGAATAGTTTTAACTGATTTTTATCAGAACTTGCTTGTTTTTTGCGCCCACGACTTGAGCGGCGCCTTGAAGCGTGAGTGTGACGCACTCTGCCTGTTTCATTTTTATCTAGATGTTGTTTATAAAATGCAGAGATTTTTTCACGGGCAATTTTTGCTGCGTCATCGGGTAATATGGCTGGCCGCTGATATTGATCTTCTTTTAAACCAGTATAAAACCAAGGTGTATGCAAATAATGTGTAGGAACATGATTCAGCTCAGGAATGTAGCGGCGAATGAATTGGCCTTCAGGATCATATTTTTGTCCCTGAGTTATGGGGTTATAGATACGAAACGGATTTATCCCAGTAGTGCCTGACTGCATTTGTACCTGAGGATAGTGGATCCCAGGCTCATAATCGACAAAAAGAGTGGCAAGTCTTGCGGCAGGCCTTTGCCAATCAAGCCATAGGTGATAGCTTGAAAACGCCATCAACATGGCGCGCATGCGAAAGTTTATCCAGCCTGTGGTGATAAGCATTCGCATACAGGCATCAATAAAGGGGACGCCCGTGTTACCGTGAGCCCAAAGTTCAAAGCGTTGCGGATCAAACTCACTCGCACGCATATCAATTAAGGACGCATGCACAGCACGCTCTGCATAAAGCGGCTCTGATTCGAGCTTTTGCACAAAGTGGCTATGCCAGTAAAGCCGTGATAAAAAACCGCTCTTATTGCGTTTTGAGTCAACGTTTAATGCAAGAGTTTGTTGTAAAACATCCCTGAGGCTTAGCACGCCATAGGCCAAATACGGACTGAGTCTGGAGCTACTGTTTACAGCTTTTACCGGGCTTGAGATACCAAATAAATAGTTGTCTATCCTATAATTAAAAAAGCTATTCAAGGTTTGCTGCGCGGCTTTGAGTCCACCTAATTGTGGCTTTGGCGCTGAGTTGCTGTCATTACCAGGATAGTCATTTAAAAGTGCAATGCCACTATGTTGTTGCAGCAGTGAATTGATTTTTGAAGGAGTTGGTAGACAGTCGCTTTGCAGCCAGTCTTCGGCTTGCTGTTGCCACTTATCACGATTCACTTTTCCCCTGAATACGGCTTGTTGGCGATATTCTTCATACGTTACGTGTCTTTCTTTGCACCAGGCAATAACACGCAAATCGCGCGCAAATGTCCATGCATTCCCCGTTTCTTGATGGCAATAAAGGGTTGCTATCGCGATGTGTTGATGGATCTTTTCAAGTATTTCAATGATATCGCCCTGGCGAATCGTCAGCGTGCCACCTAAAAGCTGCAGCTGCTCAGCAAGGCTTAACAGCGACTCTTTTACAAATTGAAATTGTCTTTCGCTGGTATCGGGGAGTTGCCAATATTCGGGCTCAACAACATACAAGATCAGGGTTGGTCTGCCGTTATTACACGCTTCGTAAAGTGGTTTATGGTCGAACACTCTTAAGTCACGTTTGAGCCAAACGAGATTAATCATCTAACACCCCCTTAAACAATAAAGGGTAACGGCGTAGGCGTTTTCCTATGTAGTCGTCGGCGAGGATCTGCTGGCATATTCGCTCTACGTCATCGTCCACTGCAAACACCCAATCAAAGCGTTCGATGGCGAGCAAAAAGCCACGTTTTAAATAGCGTTGCTGGCGAAATTCATCGCAGTTCTGTTTGATTATCTTGAGTTTATTTGGATTTTCCCTGAGCGCTTCGACGACCTTACTTACATATGCGCGGGTTTGTTTGCTTTCAGGGTGGGGACGTCTAACGCGACGTCCTCGGTTGGTATTTGGATATAAGCTACTCATTCGCCTCTTTAAAAATGTAATCTAGCTTCTTAATGAAATCGTCTTTGTGCTTATCTTGTTCATAATCCAAGTGATAAGTATTATGAAACCCAGAGCGCAGTAACACGCCACTGCCTTGCAGGTATATGGTGTAACCATCTGGATCTGAATAGGCCACTATGCCCTCATAGCGTTTACCTTCTTCGGTTACTTCACCGTGCTTTTGAATATGCTCGAACACCGTTAACAAGAATTTGCTATCTAATTCATTTTTCATTGTTCACCTCGATACTTGGAATACGCTTTCACTGTGATAGCCGATCACTTAACTAACGCTGAAATTGCCTTAAATTGCTCATTCTTGGCCGATTTTAGCCACTGAAATAAAATAGACTCTAAAGCCAAAAAGCGTGCGCCATCTGCCTGCATCTGCATTAGCGCCCAATCTGTGTGTTTTGGATTACGTGAGCAAATACCATCGGCAACTATCACCACGTTGAAATTGTCCGCAAGCAGGTCATTGACGGTTTGTTGTACACAGATATGACTTTCGAGGCCAACCACGACGATGGTGTCGCGTTTATATTCTTGAATAGCTTGCTTGCAAGATTCAACATGGTAAGCACTAAACGCGGTTTTTTCGATAACCGGAAGATTAAATTCAAGTAAACTCGGTGCTGTATGGCCAAGCCCTTTGGGATATTGCTCAAAAATCAGTGCAGGAACAGACAAATGTTCTGCAGCTTGTAGCAGGGTGGTTACTTGGCGCTCAATATCGCCAAATACCTCAATATGAGGACGAAATTTTTCTTGAATATCGATCACTAAGATCATGCTGTCCGAAGGTATCAAATTCATCATCTTCTCCTTAGAGATTACGTTGCAAGGCGAGCACGCGCTTCGCTATTACGTTATTTATTCGTTACAATGGTATACCCACTTAAAAAGTAAACGGTTTTGGCGTGAAAGTACATTTTCTTGGCACTTCTTCAAGTAGCCCATCTAAACAACGTAATATGTCGGCAGCGGCAGTAAGCTTTGAAAATACCAAAGCCTGGGTACTAATTGACTGCGCCGAAGCGACCCAGCATGCGCTGCTGCACAGTGAGTTAACCCTATATCATCTCGAAGCGATTTGTATTACCCACCTTCATGGGGATCATTGCTATGGATTACCCGGACTCATTTCATCCATGGCATTAAACTCTCGCAAAGCGCCGCTAAAATTAATTGCGCCGAGGGCCGTTATTCAGTTTGTGCAAAGCTGTTTTACACTGACAGAGGTGAGACTAAGTTTTGACTTAATCACCATCGCCTTTGAAGAAATAAACGATAAGCTACCGCTTGAAAGTTGCGATATCGAAACCATAGCGCTACAACACAGAGTGCCCAGTGCTGGCTATAAGCTCACGGAAAAGTGCATTCCTCGCAAGTTAAAAATAGATAAACTTCAGCAAGATGGCATTGCGTCTGGCGGCCACTACAACCTGTTGCAAAAGGGCCAGGACGTAGAATACCAAGGCCGACTTTTAACCTCGGATGACTACAGTTTTTATAGTTGGCAACCTCGAGTTGCAATAATTTGTGGTGATAACGAAAAGCCCGGCTTGCTATCGCAGATGATAAAAGGGGTCGATTTGCTTGTTCATGAAGCTACCTTTACCGCTGCAGATCTTCATAAAGTGGGATTTCATACAGGACATAGCGATGCCAAGCGCATCGCTCAGTTTGCACAATTACATCAAGTGCCCATGCTCGCGCTCACTCACTTTAGCGTGCGCTATCATGGTGAGGGCATGCTGCAGCCTCTTATTGAAGAGGCCAAGTTGCACTTTAGCAATGCACTCATCATCGCAGAGGATGGTCTGATTGTAGACATTCCAAAGCAAAAGCAAGTTGAGTGCGCAACTGCTTAGCTCTGGGATTGCTCGCAAAACCAATGCCAATCGGCTACGACTTGCGCGCTGTAATGACTGGCCGATTTGACCAATTCATCGATGAGACTAGGCAAAATGGCTACGGCATCTTCTTGAAATTGTAAGGATCGTCTATCTGCTCGCATATGTGAAAGGGCAAGTGCTTTACCGCATGCTTCTGCATATTGGCTAAAGCCCGACTTAGTCGCTGCACGCTTACCAATGGTGATGTCTTCTGGGTCTATACCAACGCGAGCATGATGGCGCGAGCGTACCAGCCAATGGCTGCCTTGCCACAATGCATTATCTAAAATGAGATCGGTACGGCGCTGCATTTTTCTTTGACTGTTGACGGTTAAGTGTGCGGGATCTAAGCGATTCACTGGGCTTAAATTTACAAAGTAAGCCAGAGGCGAAGCGAGTTGCTGTTGTTTTACCTCCACAATGTGACATAGCGGCAAAATATCTTTAGTGGGCTTTTGTACGTTTGGGCCAACCAACAAGTAATATCTGCTCAGATGCAATGAGCCTGTGCCTTGGTCGATACGCTCAACACAATCTAAAATTTCGTCATCAACATAGGGCGCAAAGTGATGAATAAGGTTTTCTTTTAAATCGGAGTCAAGTTGCTTAAACTTCAGTTTGTCTTCGCGAAAACGCAGCGGCTTAATGCTAAGGTCGATTTCCTTTGCGAGCGTGCTTTTTATCGTAAACGCGGCACCACCCGCCATTCTTTGTAACCCTTTTTGCCATCGTTTATGCAGTATATGATTATTATCAAATTCGGTTAAGCCTGTGTTGCTATCGACCTTATGTTCCAGCGACAACTGACAGGCTTTTAGGTAGCTGTGTAAAAAGTCCAATTGTGCTTGGGCAACCAGCTCTTTACTGACCAAAGGTTTACTTCGGTCTTTAATATCCTGAGCTTGCTCTTGAATACGCCCACCTTCTAGTTGGGTAAGCGGTAAACTCACTAAAAAGCGAAACAGGTCCCACACAGCGTGTCCGACGCAGGCATCATCGAAGTCATTAGGTTCAAAAATTAGGGTATCGCCGTGGCTGCCTTCTTCACTATGAAAGCCAAAATTGCCCGTATGACAATCGCCCATTACGTAGGTGAGTGGCAGGCTGGTGGCCGCTTCAGGTAACTGTAGTTGTTGCTCCAGTAAGTCCTTATACATAAGCGCGGCACTACCACGGAAGAACCGAAATGGACTGAGTCTCATTTTGTCGAATTTACTGCACTCATTGCTTACGTGAATGCCTTCCCGCTCATTAAAGTAAGATGCAAGATAGTCGTGACGATTCATGGATTAGTCCTCCCTTTGAACAATACCCAATTGAGATTCTGCCAGTTTTACAACGGCTTTATCGATAGGTGGGGGACTAATATCAACCCCCTTGCTTAACGCTTCGACAATGGTTTTCATCACTTGTACGCGGGCATACCATTTATGTTCCGCGAGGATCAAATGCCAATCCGCTAAATTTGTATCGGTTTTAGCAAACATATCATCAATTGCTTGCTCATAATCTTGTCGCTTTTGGCGGTTGCGAATATCTTCTTTCGTTAGTTTCCAGCGCTTATACGGATTATTTAAACGCTCTGTAAAGCGTTTGAGTTGTTCGTCTTCGCTAATGTGTAAAAATAGCTTAACAATGCGGACGTTATCATCTGTCAGCAGACGCTCAAATTCATTGATTTCTTGATAGGCGCGGTGCCACTCTTGCTCATTAGCAAATGCTTCAACCCGTTCTACCAACACTCGGCCGTAGTATGAACGGTCAAAAATAGTCATAGTGCCCCGAGGTGGTAGCTTAGTTTGAAAGCGATACAGGTAATGCCGGCCTTGTTCCTCCGGTGTTGGTTTTGCGATTGGGTAGACCTTAACGCCGCGCGGATCGAGCTTTTCTGTCATGCGGCGAATCGCGCCTCCTTTACCAGCCGCATCCCAGCCTTCAAACACTAAAATAGCGCGCTTTCCTTGATGAAAATAGGCTTGTTGCACATGTAATAGTTGGGTTTGCCAGTACTTTAACTCGCTTTTGTAGTGTTTTTTTGAATCAATAGCAGGATGTGTTATGGGTGGCTTAACACTTAGCCCGCGATTTAGCGCCTTTATTTCTGATACATAACTGGTCATGCTAACTCCTTTAATCGCCTTTGGTTAAGTTGGCCCTGTTGTTGTCAAAGCGCTGTTCAACGCGAAAATATTACCGCACCAACTAACTTTTGAGCGTGTTAGAGTAACCTAGATTAAACTCTACAGGGACTTTTTGACAATGATATGTCATACCACTTTATCTTACACTTCCTTAATTTGAGGGAGCTAATCAGGCGCTAACGGCGTTAAAAATTTCTCATCATTTAGAACAGGTAAATAACCTGAGCTTCGGATAATTAATGCCTTTCTAGCAGCCAGTTTTAGCGCTAACTGCGTTGAATTCACTTCCAATAGCAAGCTATTGGTGCGTAAATTCGCCTAATTACCCCTAAAACTCTCTGGCTAGACAAGGAAATAATTTAATATTATTTTAAAAACAATTAGTTAGTTCATTTCTTATCCAAACCTCAGGTTAAATAGCAAAATTTTTCCTTGATTGAATAACTGACTCCATCAGTATAAAATCTACCCCGAATACTATCTCGCGCTCATTGATGAGTAGCAAAGTGCATTGATGAGGAACAACCGGAATAAACAAGGAAGGATTGGCATGAAGCCTTTTGACAAGTGGCCTGCGCTTGTGCAAGACGCACAGCAAGGTACATTCGATGATTCACTTTTTCAGTCAGATTCAGACGTAAAAAATTCGGCACAACCAACCAAGTTGCCGATGGCTAAAGTGCCCACCATCATTCTTAAAGCACTTAACCCCCATCACACTGACTATATTCGTATTGACCCAAAAGAAGCTCGTTACTGGCATGGTGGACTTCATCACCATGACGATAGACAACTACTTGTTATTTCAAATAACCAAGCACAACGTCTCAAAACGGTTTCTCAAGGCAATATAAAGGAGATCTTTGCGTTTATTAAAAAGTCAGCGCTTGAGGCTAAAGTGGAAGGTCAGTTCAGTTCTAGTGGCAGTAAAGGCTTCTCGGGTGGGGCGGGAGAGTTAAGCCAAAACGGTGCACATTTAGGTGCTGCAGCTAAATATGCTGCTACAAGCGATTACTCAAAAAATGATGGTGTGGGCTTCAATAGCAGCCAAGGAGCAGGTACAACGCGACCGTCAATGGGTAAGAGTAACGCTGGCATTAAAAAAACACCCACTAAGCTAGAAAGTACAGCACAACCCATAGATACTATTGCGCCATCTGTCATTATTGGTCAACCTAATCCAAAGCAAATCGTAAAACTAGAGCAAAACCAAGCCACTAAAAGACGTTTTGCAAATCATGTATTAGGGCCGGGAGAAACTGCCGCGAGTGTTGTCGAGCAGTATACTGGCACACCAAATGAAAGCCGTATATATGGCTTCAATCACCCTCAGTTTACTATAAAAAATCCTCCCAAAGCGGGTGATAAAGTCAGGGTGAATACCGGCTTTGACGTACTAGTGAAAGGACAATTTTATAACAGCAACAGCGTTAACTTAATCTGGAAAGGGCCAACGTCAGGTTCAAAATCAGCCATATTGGAGCAAGTTAATGGCAACTACATACCAGACAGAGGTTATGATTGGGAGTTGGCGCTACCGCTTGTGGCGGGGGAATACACATTAACCGCTGAAGCCGGAGGTGCGACGCACTCCGTGAGTTTTTCGGTTGAAGAATCCGAAGACCAACTGGAAATTATTGATTTTATATATATTCCAGAAGATAACAGCTTTATAGCGGTCACCCAGTCACTTGCCGATATTTTAGAGCAAGAAATGGAAGTACTTAACCCTCCCATGGAGCAGTTAAAGCAAGCGCTGGCTGGACAACAAGACCTCTCGAAACAAGATGATAAAGTAATTGACGCAAAAAAGGCGTTAAACGAGACCCTAAAACCACTTGTTTCAGGCCCTACCGCTAATAAGATTACCGAAGTCATTGGCTTTAAAGGCCGAAAGTATACCTATGTGCGTAGTGATAAAATGGCAAACCACTTTAGACGCTATAAAATTGATACGGACATTCGAAACGGTCGTCGTTTTAGCGATGCGAATGGCAACTTAGACCGTAAGAAACTGAACAAAGCGCTTAAAAATGATTTGAGCAAGCTAAAGGTCAATTTTAAGTATGATAAGAAGCTCGTCGACACGTATACAACCATATGGGGCGAATGGGCTAGGGAGCTTAATAAAGATCTAAATATAAAAAGGTTTGAAAAAAGCGACTATTTTGATGCCAGTGCAGAGGCGCGATTAATGCGCTATACCCATGGTGCAGGCATTGCGGCAAACTTTAGCCCAAAGGATGGTGTCTTTTCATTTCAAGCTGATGGCAAAGTCGATTTTGCAGTTGGTGAAGCAAAAGCAGCAATGAGTGGTTACTACCCTAATAAAAATGGGTATGAATTTAAGTTTATGATGCCACTTAAAAATACGACCAAAGAGCGTGAGATAAACTTAGGCGCGATCCGATTAAATGCGACCATTGCCCTTTTTGGCTATGCAGGAGCGAAATTACAAGCGGCGGCAAATGTAGGCTGCACAGTAAAGCAAGGTAAAATGATGCTTGAGGGATTAACCCCTGAACAAGTAAAAGCACTTAGCCGCGCCGATCGCAAGTTTGAACCTGTAAAAGGCGAGCTCAGTGCATTTGCTGGGGTATCCGCAGGCTGTGAGTTAACAGGTGCTTTGCAATGGGATAACCCAGAAAAATCCGGTAAATCTAGCTTTTGTGATTTAGCTAAATTAGGTGGAAAGGCAGAAGGCGCATTTGGCGCCGGTGCACATGCCGGGTGTTTTATTGGTTATGAAGACGGAAGGTTTATACTTCGCGCGAAATTGGGACTTATCTGGGGCGTAGGTGCTGGCGGAGAGTTAGTCTGTGAGATAGGTGTCGATGAAATCGTCACGCTTGCCCAATTTGTTTATCACCAGCTTAAAAATAATGATTATGATTATCTCGAGTTTATACAGCCATTGGCATTTAACGTGCTTTATAAAGCAGTAGCCATGCATATAGCAACAGGTAAAGATATTACTGAGTTTGTTGGTGGAACTGCTAAAGACATAGATGAATGGTGGCGAACTAAAGTAATAATTCATGAACAAGCCAAGGCTATCATGCAAAGAGTTGAACAAGCACCCGAAATGTTGAAGTTTACGGTACCTGAGTCCAAGGGGGCATTTCTAAACTTATTAGCGAACCCTAACCTCGCTAGCCTTATCGACTCAGATACCTACAGCTGGCAGGGCTTAAATGAGCAGCGCGAAAATACGATTATTATCATACTCAAGCATATACTTTGCACAGAGGAATTAGACGAAGTGTTGCAGCATATGGGTAAAGGAGGAACTAAGTGTAGCCAAGAAGAGGGCTTATCTCAGCTTAATAGTATTTTAGAAGGTGCTCAGCAGCGAGAGTTTGATGCATGGCGACGCAAACTACCAAGCCGAGCTCGCTCCGGTTCGGTTGCTGTCGCGATGCTTAATATCAGTCCATTTGTAGCACTGGCATAACAGCGTATGAGCAACCAAAGTTAGCTACTTTGGTTGCTCATTTAAAGGCATAGACTGATTGAGCACGCAGCGAAATCCAGTTGCCCTGTATGCCTTTTTTAGTTTCTCAGATTCTTGCCGTGTATATACATTACTGCCGCGGGGAGACTCTAAAAACATCCCGCCACGCATGACCTTTTTTGTGCCTTCTTTTGGCCCTTTAGGATCCTGTTCTGGGGAGTGTTGATAGTAATCCTCAGCCCACCAGTCATTGACCCATTCAATCATATTGCCGCTTAAGTCATAAAACCCCAATGGGTTAGGTGGATAGGTGCCACTAATATGCGGTTCAGGCTCTTCGGCGAGAGAGTAATTTACACCGAGTTCAAGCATACCAGTATTGGTGGCAAACAAAATGTTTTCACCACGGTTTCGTGCTGCAAATTCCCACTGTGCTTCGGTTGGTAAATCAATTGGGAGTTGTGTGAGTTTTGCCAGCCATAAGCAATAGTTCTTGGCATCATACCAGTTCACCCCCGCAGAGAATTCAGGTGCACGCCAAATTTCGTCTTTATCCCATTTTGTCCACATGGTTCTTGGTAGGTCGTTTACCGCGGTATATAAATCAAAATCGCCATAGCTTACCTCATAAGCGCCCATCGAATAGCTGGTAAGGGTCACCTTATGAGCGGGTTTATTATCGCGGGCTATGGTCCAAGGTAAGTTATTTGGACCACCGCCATCGCCCATCATAAAGCTGCCGCCTTCGACAAACACCATTTGGGCTTTAGTGCGCTCAATCAGTGCTTGCACTTGTTTGTCTTGCTCGCCAGTAAGCGCGTCTATTTGTTGGCCAAGGTCTTCGCACCCAGTCATTACCACACACAGTACTGCGAGGCTGGGAACGGCTGTGTATTTATTGGTGATAATATTGCGGCGGTTAATGTTGGCAAAGTGGGGGAGTGAATGTATCCGTTTATTTTCCATATGGTGACTTTCCGTATGTTACTTATTTATCCTTAGTGCAGCTCAAGCATACCAAGCGTACAGGCGAAATCAAAATTGCCACAGCATAAAGTTAGTAGTTTGAATAAACGCTGACTTTTACGGTGATAAATGCGATGGCAATGAGCTAGTTAATTGATTGAACAGGAATTGGCTTCGCTTGATTTAGAGCACAACGAAAACCTTTAGCACGATACGCTTCATCAAGCTCATCTGACTCTTGCCGTGTATATACATTACTACCGCGAGGAGACTCTAAAAATCTTCCTCCTCGCATAACCTTTTTTGTGCCTTCTTTTGGCCCTTTAGGATCCAGTTCTGGTGAGTGTTGATAGTAATCCTCAGCCCACCAGTCATTGACCCACTCAATCATATTGCCGCTTAAGTCATAAAACCCTAATGGGTTAGGAGGATAGGTTCCACTAATATGCGGTTCAGGCTCTTCGGCGAGAGAGTAATTTACACCGAGTTCAAGCATACCAGTGTTGGTGGCAAACAAAATATTTTTACCACGGTTTCGTGCTGCAAACTCCCATTGTGCCTCAGTGGGTAAATCAATTGGGAGCTGTGTGAGTTTTGCCAGCCATGAACAATAGTTTTTTGCGTCATACCAACTCACTCCCGCAGGGAATTCAGGGGCGCGCCAGAATTCATCTTTATCCCATTTTGTCCACATGGTTTTTGGTAGGTCGTTTACCGCGGTGTATAAATCAAAATCGCCATAGCTTACCTCATAAGCGCCCATCGAATAGCTGGTAAGGGTCACCTTATGAGCGGGTTTATTGTCGCGGGCTATGGTCCAAGGCAAGTTATTTGGACCACCGCCATCGCCCATCATAAAGCTGCCGCTTTCAACAAATACCATTTGGGCTTTAGTGCGCTTAATAAGTGCTTGTACTTGTTTGTCTTGTTCGCCAGTAAGCACGTCTATTTGTTGGCTTAGGTCGTCACACCCGCTTATGACCAAGCATAGTAATGTCGCTAAAGGGGGTAATATCTGGTGATCAATCTTGTCCATAAGTGTGCTATCCATAAGGTATTTGCATACACATTTATCATAACTTGTTTAGCTGTATTGAAACATAGCCAATGTGGCAGTAAGACCAATGTATAAATATTAAAATGACAATATAACGCTTGTAATTTATATTGCTTGGGCACTACAACCCTTGAAAGAATGAATGCTGTTCAAGGTGTTGGCGGCTTTTGAATTTATAAGCAAGATTATGCCCAAAAAGAGTATGCTATGAAATCTGCAATATTGGTAATTGATGTACAGAACCTTTTATTCGACCCAGAGCCCAAACCGTATGCAAGTGAAGAGGTGTTAAGCCGAATTAACTTAGTGACAGATTGGGCTCGAAAGCAAGGCATGCCAGTTATCTATATTCAACATGAGCAAAACGGTACTGCGATTGAGTATGGTAGTGAAGGTTGGCAATTACAATCAGTACTTCAAGTTGACGCCAATGATCAGTTCGTGCGTAAAACCACCCCAGACTCATTTTTAAACACAAATCTGTCTAACATACTTGAAGAACATGGAGCTCAACATATTTATGTTTGTGGTTATGCTACAGAATTTTGTGTTGATACAACGAGTCGGCGAGCCGCGGGTTTGGGTTATGCAGTTACATTAGTGGCGGATGCCCATACCACACATTGCAAAAAGCACATGTCAGGTGAACAAATAAGAATACATCATAATGCCACACTGCCAAGTATCTCCAGTTTTGGAGTGAAAATATCCGCGGTGTCTACTACCAAAATTATTGCTTTAGGTGACTGATACAGTCTAGTTTTGTTGAGGGATTACCATTTCCTGTCACTGTTTTCACTTACTCGTCCTAATAACCGGCTGTTAAGGGTTATACATGTTATTACACAAGTGTGAAGCAAACCGGAAACGGTCCTCCTATAAGTTTTAATCTAAGCCTTTGAACCAAAGGACTATTCAATCCACATCCATGCAATTAAAGGCGGGGTAGTCGCGTTTTTAAATGTGATATTGATTATGATATCGTCTTGCGTGTTCTCGTATTTCGCTGCAAATATCAGCATTGGATCCTGACCTCTTCGAAGAGACGCTAACAAGGTTTTAGATTTTAAGCGGCCAAGCTGCGGCGCGATTTCGCGGTATGCCCGCAAAAATCCCTCCTCAGAAACCTTTTTGGCTAAGTCGGTGGTTATTACAGATAAATATGCTTGATAGTTTCCTCTCTCATGCGCTTTCAAAGCGCTGTCGACAACAGGCATAAGAAGGCGAAGTGCCTCTTCTTCTGTTGAACCAAACGTTCCAAAATAATTCATAACTATTATCCTTGTCTAATCCTACTGGTTTTTCACCAACAGGTAATGAATATAAGCAATATTTTTAAGTGTCTCAAACACTGTAAAAGTCTAATTACCTATTTCAATTGTGGAGTTAATACTTTTATACTAGGGTCTGTTGTTCTTTGCTGCTGCAAAAACAAACTTGAAAGATAAGCAGGCCCTAACTTACGAGTAAGCAACGTTATTTAATAAGGAGATAGTAATGAATGCTTATAATATCGAAATATTGAAACAATCCATTGACGATAAAACACGCTTTGATGGCTGGGTATTTGGTTTGCCCCCCGGAATTAAAGCCAATCAATGGCCGCTTGATCCACATACCGGTTATCCGCTAAAGCACAGCTTTACACTAAAATTGCCAGAGGGCTATCACACTGATAAGAATGCGTATGCGGTGAGCTTTTTTGCAATTGCGGTTGAGCATAATGATGGCGGACCTGAATATATTGAAGGGTTAGAAGAGGCATTATTTGCTGAGCAGTCGCCAGATGAACCGCTATTCAAACCCTTTTGGCAGGTGATGCAAACGGTTCATCCGAGCTGTAAGTTTGCAGCGGATACGCTAGATTGTTATTACGCAACGCTCCTGCTTAGTGAAGCTGAGTTTTACGGCGAGCTCTGTTCACCACCAACTATTATTGAACGACATTTTGAAGATGATGTTTGCGTCCCTGAATGGTTAGTCGAGGGTGGGGCGAGTTGCTTTTGGAAAATGAACTATTCCCAGTACCTCAGTTTGCCAGCTGAAGAGTACCAAATATATCGCGAGCTTGGTGGAATTCCCCCAGAAACAGTGAGTTTTAACCGTGCAATTACGCTTGTTGCCAACCCTAGTGATCCTAATGCGGGTAAGACGCCCAGCGAATATGAAGATACAGGTTATATTGACCCGTACGAAGGCGACCCTAAGTGGTTAGAGAGTGTTTCGCCAAACCATTTAGGCGGGACGAGTTTAAACGGTCAAGGGATCCCAGATTTTCTTACACCTTACTACATCGAATTCGAAGAGATCTTAGGTGGGCATAACTTTGGCGGAGGGATAGGTATGCTTGATTTGGTAAACCGCGAGTTTGATTGGAGTTGTGGCTAATATTAACTAATACCAATTTATCTTAATACTTGCTCAATTTGAAGGAGTAAATCTGACGCTAACGGCGTTAAAAATTTCTTATTTAGAACAACTAAATAACCTGAGCTGCGGATAATTAATGCCTTTCTAGCAGCCAGTTTTAGCGCTAACTGCGTTGATTTCACTTCCAATAGCCAGCTATTGGTGCGTAAATTCGCCTTGTTTTCCCTAAAACTCTCTGGCTAGACAAGGAAAAAACTAAGTTGTTCTTTAAAAGCAATGGGTTGGAACATTTCTTATCCAAATCTCAGGTTAAATAGCAAAAGTTTTGCCTAGTTATCGACAAGATTTTCTCGCCTCAAAATAGCTCACTTAATTAAGCAAATTGGTATAAAAAAGCAGCCATAAAGGCTGCTTTACAATTTGGGCAGAGTGCTTAGGCAAGCACTGATTTTAAACGCGATTATCTTGCGTTAGTACTTTCAAAGATTTTGTCAGCAGAAGCTGCAACAAAACCAGTATAGATCTCGCCGTCAGGCTTGGCATAACGCAGAGCAAACTCATAGAAGCAGCTTGGAATGCTAAATTCACCGTCGTTAAACTGCACGTTTTGGTGATCAGCAAGCGTTGAAGATTGTTCTAGTAACACTTCCGGAGAGCCTTTGATCTCACCACCTGATGTGTTTAGTTCAAAACCGTTGTCTTTGAGCGCTTGGTTTACAGCTTCAATTGTGGTGAAGTTCTTCAGGTAGTTGATGCTTACCGTGAAATGGTTTGCACGGTAGCCCCATGCAGACATCCATGCGGCATACTCGCTCTCAGCCAGTAGTTTTTTGTATGTCTCGTGAGAAACGCGCCAGTGGGTGCCAGAATACAGAAAGTTTTCAGCTGTTACTGCTGCCTCGTCTATTTGCTCAACCATGTCTTTAACGATAGCTTGTAGTTCTTCTGAACACTTTTCAACGAGCAGCTCAGAGATAAACACCTTTGGCTTAGTTGGATCTTGGTGTTCATAGTGCTTGGCATAAAGCTTTTTCGCTTCAAAATGGTATTCGCCACACTCGGTGTAACCTACTGCTTTAAAATGTGCAGCGAGCTTTTCTAGACCTACTTTTTCAATATTAAAGGTACGCAATGCGATGTGGTCATTGATCACGTCGTCTTTTTGCGTTGAGCCGAGAAGTTCATGAACTTTAACTGCAGAAGGTGTTACTTCTAGGTAGTTGTCCCACAGGTGTTCAAATAGTGTATCTACGTTGTTGTGCATAATGGTTTCCTAATTTTTTGTCTTGGTGACAGCTTGTTAAACTTTATACCAATTGGTATCAGCACGACATTGAAATCTATAGTTTAAATGCGTTTATCAGTTCACCTTGAGTGACATCAAGCGCATTGGCCACCTCCGTGGTCAGCTGAATTTTTTCTTCTGCTTCGCACAGATAAGCCTGATCGGTAAACGTGGCTTTAAACGCGTCTAATCGACCATTTGAAATAGCAAGACTAGGGAGCTTGTCAGGTAGCGAAGCGACTATTTCAACCTCACCTTTAAACGACTCTCTAACCGTTCTAATGTTGTCTAGTTTGGCTTCTACCGTTGGACCCGCGTCGAACAAGTCAACATAGCCACGGTGTTCAAACCCTTCTTTTTGCAATAAACGCAAAGCAGGCTTGGTTTTCTCGTGCACTTTACCTATCACAGCTTGTGCTTCTGGACTTAGTAGGTTTGCATAGATGGGATACTTGGGCATAAGTTCACAAATAAAAACTTTGTCCCCGAGACCGACCAAGTGATCTGCTTGCGGAAATTCAATGCTAAAAAAGTGCTCTTGCAGCCACTGCCAAAATGGCGAATGGCCATGTTCGTCACTTACACCACGCATTTCTGCAATAACGGTATCGCTAAAACGCTCAGCATGTTCCGCCATAAATAAGAAACGGCTTCTTGAAAGAAAGCGACCAGCTAACCCTTGGCGATGACCTTCACGTAAAAATAGCGTGCAGATCTCAGAGCTTCCGGTGTAGTCGTTACACATCGATAGAATATCAACGGTATTATAGACACCCAAAGTTCTTGAGTGATGTACTGTTTTGCCAAGATGATAGTGATATAAAGGCACAGACATACCGACCGCTGCTTCAATCGCAGTGGTGCCTATAATTTCGCCCGTTTGTGTGTCTTCAAGAACGAATAAATAGCCTTCGTCGTATGGTTTTGATACTGACTTCGCAAAGCTTTCAACCGAGCGGTTAATTTTATTAGACAACAATTCGTCATCTACTGGCAGTGAGGTAAACCCATGGCCAGATTCAACCGCAATGGTTTTTAGCGCGTCGAAGTCAGTTTTTTGTATTGGTCTTAATACTAACATGAGAAAGAGGAGACCGAGGTCCCCAGCTCCTTAGCCGTTTACTACTGCAGCAACCGCTTGTTCAAAGCGTGCTAGACCTTCTTGGATCTCTTCATCAGTGATCACAAGAGAAGGCGTAAAACGAACTACGTTAGTGCCAGCAACTAACGACATTAAACCGTGCTCTGCACTTGCTACCAGGAAGTCGCGTGCACGGCCTTCAAATTTATCATTGAGTACTGCACCAAGAAGAAGACCTTTACCGCGCACTTCAGAAAATACATTGTATTTGTCGTTAATAGCATTTAGGCCATCTCTGAATAGTTGTTCTTTGGTTTTTACGCCAGCTAACACCGATTCTGTATTTACTGTGTCAAATGCAGCTTCCGCTACCGCGCAGGCTAGTGGATTACCACCATAAGTTGAGCCATGGGTGCCTACTTTAAGGTGAGCTGCAATTTCAGTGGTAGTAAGCATCGCGCCAATCGGGAAACCGCCACCTAGTGCTTTTGCGCTAGTTAGGATATCAGGTGTTACACCCAGTCCTTGATAAGCATATAGATCACCAGTTCGGCCAACACCCGTTTGTACTTCATCAAAAATAAGTAGCGCGTTGTGCTTATCACATAGTTCGCGCACAGCTTGGACAAACTCAGCATTTGGAGAAATGATCCCGCCTTCACCTTGAAGCGGTTCCATCATGACTGCGCAAGTGTTGTCTGAGATTGTTTTTTCAAATGCAGCTAAATCGTTATAGTCGATATGAGTGATATCAGCAGGTTTTGGACCAAAACCATCAGAATAGGCTGCTTGACCACCAACCGTTACCGTGAAGAAAGTACGACCATGGAAGCCTTTGTTGAATGCGATAATTTGCGTTTTTTCTGCACCAAATTTATCCAGTGCCCAACGACGCGCAAGTTTAAGTGCCGCTTCGTTTGCTTCAGCGCCTGAGTTTGCGAAATAGACTTTTTCTGCGAACGTTGCATCAGTTAACTTTTTGGCAAGGCGAAGCGCAGGCTCGTTGGTCATCACATTTGATAAGTGCCAAATTTTTTCGCCTTGCTCTTTAAGTGCAGAGACGAGCGCAGGGTGACAATGGCCTAGACAGTTTACGGCGATACCGCCTGCAAAATCGATGAACTCTTTACCTGTCTGATCCCATACGCGAGAGCCTTGGCCTTTAACAGGAATAACGGCTGACGGGTTGTAGTTTGGAACCATGACTTCATCGAATAATTCGCGATTTGCTTGCATGACGCTTTCTCCTAAATTGTTATCATTGTGCGGTATTACTGTCGGGCAGAAGCTGATTACTTGTTGTTCTGCTCACAGCCAACTTGCTATTTCTTCATTATTACGCGCTTTTGTAATAATTTGCAGTGCAATAATTCACATATTTGCTATCATTTATGTCAAATTAACATGGTTAAATTGCAAAATGATTAGTTCACAAGATGAAAAGCTCATTGCACTGTTGCGTAACAATGCACGAGAGAGCATCTCTGAGTTGGCACGTAAGTTAGACCTATCCAGAACCACAGTACAAAATCGTATCGCAAAATTAGAGCAAAATGGCGTAATTAAAGGCTATCGCGTAGAGTTCGCGGAGCAGTATATGGACGATTTAGTATCGGCACACGTTTCTATTAAAGTAAAACAAAAACTCACGACAAAGGCGAATTTAGCATTGCAGCAGTTGCCAAATGTTTCTGCGCTTTATGCCATTAGTGGGGAATATGACTTGATTGCTATTGTTGAAGCACAGAGTTTGGAGCAGTTGAGTCATCTGCTGGATGAAATCGGTAATTTAGAGGGGATTGAGCGTACCAACTCGTCGGTTATCCTAGAAACCAAATTTAAGCGATAAATAACCTTACCTAGTCTGGATAAATACTGTGGGCGTTCATCACGATCCGCCAAGCACCCACTTTTAGCATAATAGGTTGCCTAGCGTGGAAGGTGCAGTATATAGCTCTCTTTTTTCGCTTAACTATTAACAGCAGCTACCCAACTTGCTCTGGTAACCAAATGCTGGTGCCGGTGGCTGCGATATGATTCACATTGCCATTTAGCACTTTGCTACCTACATTATTTGAGCTTTCAGGCCGGCTAACTAAATACCCCTGTACACAGCTAATTCCTAAGTTTTTAACTAGTTCAAATTGTTCGGTTTGTTCAACGCCCTCGGCAACAATCTTTAATTCTAACTGTTGTCCAAGTTCGCTGATGGAATTGAGGATCTTACGATACTTAGGGTTGCTATTGGCTTGAGTGATAAACAGTTTATCGATTTTTATTACATCTATAGGTAAATCGGCGAGGGTGCTTAGTGAGCTAAAACCTGTGCCAAAGTCGTCAATCGCGACACTTATTCCTGCATCTCGGCATTGTTGTAATTGTGAAATCGTTTCATTGCTGGCCTTTATAAGAGTGGACTCCGTGATCTCCAACATCAAAGCGGTGGCTGGTAAGCCGGTTTTTTCTAGGGCAGCATTTACCCATTCAAAGACCCTTCTGTGTTTTAACTGTATTCCAGAAACATTAACCGAGATTTTTACCTTTTTCATCCCTGCATTATGCCATGCACACATTTGCCTACACGACTCAAGTAGGATCCAATCACCAAGCTCTAAAATTAAATTTGACTCTTCTGCAATTGGAATAAATTCGGCTGGTGGAATTTGTCCTTCTATTGGGTGGTTCCAACGAATAAGCGCCTCAAAATAGTCGATAGCACAATCTTCAACATGCACTATTGGTTGGAATGACAGATAAAAGCTTTGCGCAGAGATAGCGAGTCGTAACTCTTCTAGGAGGTAGTGATAACGTCGCATTTTCGACCCCATTTCGGGGGAATAAACTTTAAAAATTCCACGACCATCCGTTTTTGCTCTATACATGGCAACATCAGCCATCTGCAATAACGAGTTCGGAGTTGCTGCACTATCTGGGTATACCGCGATACCGATACTTGCTCCAATTTTGACAAGCTTATTGCCAAGCAAGAAATCACGCTCTATATCACTAAGAATGGACTGGGCGATTTCTGTGCACAAACTTGGATTGTTTAATTTGGGAATAAATAGCGAAAATTCATCGCCGCCGAGTCTTGAAAGGTTTTGTTCAAGGCTATGAATAGGGTGGCGATCTTCTAAACCATATTGGCGAACCACTTTTGAGAGCCGAGCAGCAACTTGGATCAGAATTTCGTCGCCAAAACTGTGGCCAAATGAATCATTAACTTGTTTAAAGCCGTCCAAATCAATAAATAGCAGGCCACATTTTTGTTGCGCCAACTCAGCTTGCTTTAACTTTGCCTCAATATGGTCAATATATGCATGTCTATCTATAAGCTTTGTGAGCTTGTCTTGAAAAATTTGAGACTCTGAATGGCGTTTTACGCGAGCAAGATGGCTAGACAAGTCGTGGATCGCGTGGCTGAGCTTGGCTAGAGAGGACTTATGATGTAGTGGCGCACTATCAACCTCTAGACGTGTCAATATTCCTCCAACGTCCTTATTCACCTCGCTAATATCTTCATCTTGATTACGGTAGCGGCGCTCTGATTTAAAAAGATACGCAACAATCGCGAGTAAAGTTGCAATTGAAATGAGAGTGATTGGAGAAGTAAATACGGCATACCAGACTGTATTTACATCCAGATATTTGGGTATTCCGAGTGTTGACTCTACCGCAACATAAGTGTGGTTTCCGTTTGCTGCAAAGTTCAAACCGTGCAGTAGTGGGGAATACCAAGGTGATACCATTGATACTGTAAGTTGCTCATTTAACGGGGTTGTAGCGATCAGCTCAAGCACGTGGGCCTTAAAAGACAGATGCAGCAATATGACAACAAATAATGTGCCCAGAAGTAGGGTACTTGTTAGTCTTATCGCGTTTGGCATGAATAGGCTTTCCTTAGTAATTCAGACTCTTGCATATTACGGAGTAATTGAATGCAGATGCGATCTTCATCGCAAAAAATGTAAACTGAAATTATAGTTGCTAACCTAGTTTTTTACACACTTTAGCATTCAGTTGCAAACTTCATCGTGCAAAAGTACTAAAAATTTCACTTTGCAGACTGCTTTATATGAGCGGGATCAATTATTAGTTAAATTCACTTTACATGATAACCATTCTTAACTAGCTTTCTTGTTGACTCTTAATGTGATTGGCTCAGTGATTGCAAGGAACTCATAGCAAACTGAAATCACTGCTTATCTGATTTAGATTGCGCCAAAGCGGTGCAAAATTGCACCAAATTTGTACTGTCATACAAACTCAATATTTGTTTGCTGTACTTAGGGCTGTTGATTTTTAAAGCGAACGGTGAGTTGCCAGCTAATTAAATTTTAATTTTGCAATTTAATTTCACTTAAATCTCAAGATGCTCGACATAAATCGTACACAGTTACCAGTCGTTTGCAGTATTAGCGTACGTCACTGTGAAATAAGGACTCACAAAAGGTAAACGGGGGTTATATGCTCACTAAACGGTTTTTCAAAACAAAAGACGAAGCAGAAATTACATTTTCATTTTCACACCCAGAAGCGAAAACGGTGGAACTTGCTGGTGATTTTAATGATTGGCAACCTGAGCCGATGAAATTCATCAAAAAAGACAGTGCGTTTAAGCTCAAACACCGTTTACCAACCGACAAAGATTACCACTTCAGATATTTGATTGATGGTGAAGTCTGGGACAACGATCATCAAGCAGATGATTATGTGCCCAACGGCTTTGGAGAAGACAACAGTGTTGTGTCCACAGCGAGAGCGTAACATTATAAATGGACAACATTGCTCAGCTTCTTTATCTCTATGGTATTGGTTATGAATACCATAAATACACGGGTGATCATGTGGTATTTGATCACCAAACTCGCCTACAGGCATTGCAGGAGTGCGGTGTTGATGTCAGCAATCTAGATGAAATAAATACGCTCAACTTTGAGTTGGATATTGCTAAGTGGTTAACGCCAGTTGAAGCCATTACTTTGGTTTGCAAAGAGATGCCAACTATTACGATAAGAGTGGATGCTGGCCTGCAAATTAACGAATTAACTGTGTCGATCCCTACATTGGGTTATTGCTGTGTTTGCGATCCAAACAATCAAGTAGCGATTGGGGATTACCGCTATCAAGATACACGTTATGTTCAACTTAAAGTGCCAATAAACGCGATTGAAGTCGGTTATCATAGCGCTGAGGTAATATTAAATGGTGCGCGGTTTGAGACAGAACTTTGGGTGACGCCTAGACAGTGCTATGACCCGATTGAACAACATAAAAAGCTCCTTGGATTGTCTATTCAGCTATATTCGTTAAAGCCTGCTGGCAGCAAGCTAAGTGCGGATTTTTATGAGCTAAAGCAATTAGTTGAGGCTAGCGCAGCTGAAGGGGTTGACTACATTTTGTTAAACCCACTGCATTTGTTGTTTGTTGATGAACCAGAAAAAGCCAGCCCGTACAGCCCAAATGACCGCCGCCTACTGCACCCTTTTTACATTTCTATCGAGCTTTTTTGTGAACAATTTGGCTTAGATGTGAGTGTGTTCGCCGGCTATTTAAACGTCTCAAAGAGTAACTTGAACGCGACATACCTTGATATGACCCACTGTATGGAAAGTAAGCTTAACGCGTTACGTTTTGCGTGGCAGTTATTGTGTGAACAAACTGGAGCGTGGCGTGCAGACTTTACTCGATTTTGCCAGGCTAAGCAGCAAGAGCTTAAGGCATTTGAGGACGATGACTTCGCTAAATTTTTGCAATGGCTTGCGTTTGAACAATTAACGCAATGCCAGTCTTCGGCACTGAATGCCGGTATGGCTGTAGGTTTAATCAATGATTTAGCCGTTGGTTGTGCTGACGGCTCCAGTGAATACAACAGCAATAAAAATTTGTATGCCGAACATGCTCGCGTGGGCGCGCCTCCAGACCCTTGGGCAGAGCTCGGTCAAAACTGGGGATTACCAGCGTTAAATCCCGTTAAGTTAAAAGCGCAGCGCTTTGCATTTTTTAAACAGCTGATCCAAGCGAACATCACCGGTGTTGGGGCATTAAGAATTGACCATGTGATGGGCCTAAGAAGGTTGTGGTGGTGCTTTTATCAAGATCAGCAGCAAACAGGTTGCTATGTATATTATCCATTTGAGTACCTTTTAGCGATCCTTAAAATTGAGTCTGTCAAACATCAAGTAATGATCATTGGTGAAGACTTAGGGGTTGTTCCAATCGAAATCAAAGAAGCAATGTCTGAGTCTCATATATACAGCAATATTCTTTTTTACTTCGAGAAGGATTATCACGGTCAGTTTTTAGCACCTACGCACTATAAGCACAATGCGTTACTCATGGTTGCTAACCATGACGTCCCGCCATTTTTTGGCTGGTGGAGCCATGATGACCTTAGGTTGAAACGCGAATATCAGTTATTGAGCGAACCCCAACTAACAAAAGCGGATGAAGAGCGAACATCCGAGCGAGAGAAGCTTTGTCATTGGCTTAGTCGCTATGGTGAGGTAAGTGTCAGCCTTGCGAGCGAAGCCCGTGATGTGTATCAGTCGCTTATCAATGTGCTCGCCAAGTCGCCTGCAAAAATGCTGACAATTCAGTTTGATGACCTCGACGAACAGAAGTTACCAGTGAACATTCCTGGTACTGACCAAGAGTATCCAAACTGGAGAAGGCGACTTAATCAGACATCAGCGGAAATTATTGCAAGTTCTCGGCCGCTGATCCGAGATGCGGTAACCAGCAGGAAAGAATAGATGAATACAAGAGCAAAAATAGAAGACGCCCAAGTAGATGACTACATCAGTCAATTAGCCGCTTTGGAAGCCGGTAAGTGTCGCGACCCATTTGCCTTTTTAGGGCTACACCAGCTAGATGCGAAGCGCTCAGTCGTGCGCTGTTTTATTCCTGGTGCGACAGAAGTTAAGGTGCTTACCAACAATAGCAGCTATGCGCTTGAACGGTTTCGCAAAAGTGCGCTATTTACATTAGATTTTAAAGCGGATGACATCAGCAAAGATTACCAGCTTGAAGTGCACTACCCAGAGCAAACCGTCACTGCGAGGGATGTATATAGTTTTGATAGTTGCTTGGCTGATGATGCTTTGTACTTATTCAATGAAGGAACACAAGCCCAAGCTTATTTGCATTTAGGAGCACATCAAGTAGAAATAGAGGGTGCAGTTGGGTTTCGATTTGGTGTTTGGGCGCCAAATGCGTTGTCTGTTTCTGTGATAGGTGAGTTTAACCATTGGCAGGCCGTGCAGCATCCAATGCGATTACATCCAGCCAGTGGTGTATGGGAGCTTTTTATTCCGGCTCTGGAGGTTGACTGCTGCTATAAATTTGCAATCACCACATTTGAGGGGGAGCGCATAGAAAAGGCCGACCCCTTTGCATTTAAAATGGAACAAGCTCCGGGCACGGCGAGTATAACTCAGGCTCGACCAGCCGCCTTCGCGTTGAGCCAAGCTGATCATGATAAAAAGGCGCTGCGTAATAAAATCAATGCACCCATTAGTATTTATGAGGTGCATTTGGGCTCTTGGAAACGCCGAGAGGAAGAAGGTAATCGCTATCTTACGTATCGAGAGTTAGCGGACGACCTTATCCCCTATGTAAAGGCACTGGGGTTTACTCATTTGCAACTGATGCCTATTAGTGAATATCCTTTTGATGGCTCCTGGGGTTACCAACCAGTGGGGTTATTCTCGCCAACCAGTCGCTTTGGTGGCGTGGAGGATTTTGCTTACTTCGTTGAGTGCTGTCATCGTGAAGAGCTCGGATTACTTATCGACTGGGTACCGGGACATTTCCCATCAGATCCTCATGGTTTACATAAATTTGATGGTACGCATTTATTTGAACATGCTGATAAGCGGCAAGGATTTCACCCAGATTGGAACACCTATATTTTTAACTACGACCGCGCTGAAGTAAAAAGCTTTTTGTTGTCGAATGCGATGTACTGGATAAAAGAATACACCATCGATGGATTACGAGTTGATGCCGTGGCATCGATGCTTTACTTGGATTACAGCCGTAAACAAGGGGAATGGGTGCCAAATCAATATGGCGGCCGTGAAAACCTAGGCGCAATAGAATGCCTCAAATCAGTCAATACCAAATGTTATGGCGTTGACGAAGGTATTATGATGGTCGCTGAAGAATCCACTGCTTGGCCCGGTGTTACCCGTAGTGTTGAACACGATGGTTTGGGTTTTGGTTATAAGTGGAATATGGGGTGGATGAATGACACGCTAAACTATATGTCCAAAGACCCAATTCATCGCAAGTACCATCACCATGAAATGACCTTTTCGATGGTGTATGCCTATTCTGAAAATTACATCTTGCCATTAAGTCACGATGAAGTGGTACATGGCAAAGGTGCGCTACTGAGCAAAATGCCAGGAGACGATTGGCAGCAATTCGCTAATTTACGTGCCTACTATGGCTTTATGTTTGCCCACCCAGGTAAAAAGTTGCTGTTTATGGGCGCCGAACTTGCCCCCCGAGAGGAGTGGGATCATAACCAACAACTCAACTGGAAGTTGCTTGAAAGTGAAGCGCATCAAGGCGTGTATAAGTGTGTCAAAGCGCTCAATACGACCTATAAATCAACGCCGCAATTATTCGAGTGCGATAACAAATCAACAGGATTTAATTGGATTGATGGTGGGAATGCGGAGCAAAGCATATTTAGTTTTGTACGCTATGGACGAGATGGTGTTACACCGCTGGTGGTGATCGCGAACTTTACGCCACAAACCCATTTTCAATTCCGCTTAGGCGTGCCGTCAGCGGGTGTGTATCAAGTTGTCTTAAACACGGATGACAAAGCATTTTGGGGGAGCGGCGTTGGAGTCGTTGCACATAAACAACAACTCATTGAATCGAAAAACATAGCAAGCCATGGCCTTGAGCAAAGTATCGATATAACCGTTCCGCCTTTGGCAACAGTGTATTTGCAGCTGATCTCTGGTGGCACATGCTAACCAGTTATCGCGGCGATCATCAATTATTGGGTGCAACGGCCAGTGATAAAGGCGTTAACTTTTGTGTTTATGCACCGAAAGCAAAACGCGTAACCCTGTGTCTGTTCGACAAAAGCGGCCATAGCGAAGTGAATCGGATAGGGATGTTTCGGCATGAGGGCGGAAATTGGTCACTGTTTATCGAGGGAGCACAAGTCGGAGACTTATATGGCTATCGGGTAGACGGGGAGTATAGTGCGGAAAAAGGGCTACTTTTCAATGCCAATAAGTTACTCTTAGACCCATATTGCCGCGACTTTTTCGGTGAGTTTACTTGGAGTGAACGGCATTTTTGCCATTTGCCAGTAGGCCATATAAACCCATCTGATAACGCCTGTGATATGCCAAAGAGTAAAGTGACGGCGATTGAGAAGTATCAAGGGAAGCGACCCAAGACTCCGTGGAGTAAAACGGTGATCTATGAATGCCATGTTAAAGGGGCAACTGTTAGGCACCCAGACATTCCAAGTAAACACCAAGGAAAATATTTAGGGATTGCTGAACAAACCTTTATTGAACACCTCAAGCATATTGGTGTTACTGCGATTGAGCTGCTACCTGTGCATGCGTTTATCAATGAGCAATTTCTTACGACCAAAGGACTAAAAAATTACTGGGGATATAACAGCCTCAACTTTTTTACGCCACACAAAAGTTATCTCGTTAACGGCGACATCAACGAATTTAAGGTAATGGTAGAGCGGCTCCATCAAGCCGGTATTGAGGTTATTTTGGATGTGGTGTTTAACCATACTGCGGAAGGTGGCTTGGATGGCCCGACAATAAGCTTTAAAGGGTTTGATAACCTGACTTATTACAGCACCTTGCCGAGTAAGCCCAATGTCTACATTAATGACACGGGTTGTGGAAACACAATGAATATCTCGAACCCTGTGGTATTAAGACTTGTCTTGGACAGCTTGCGCTATTGGGTGGAATACATGGGGGTGGACGGTTTTCGCTTTGATTTGGCGACGATCCTTGCTCGTCAAGCCTCGGGATTTTCAAATCAACATGCATTTTTGCAAGCGATCCATCAAGACCCAGTGCTTAGCAAAGTAAAACTGATTGCCGAGCCTTGGGATATTGGTCCTGGTGGGTATCAACTTGGACAATTTCCTTCTCCGTGGCGTGAGTGGAATGATAAATATCGAGATACCGTTAGGCGCTTCTGGCGTGGTGATGAGGGAGTATTGCCAGAGCTTGCGATGCGTATTCATGGCTCCAGTGACCTATTTGAACATAACTTACGGGGCCCTTTGAACTCCATAAATTTTCTTACCAGTCATGACGGCTTCTCATTGTTTGATTGGACGGCTTACGAGCATAAACACAATGAAGCAAACGGTGAGGCAAATAGAGACGGCCACAGTGAAAACTTTTCATTTAATTGTGGGGTAGAAGGGTTCAGTGCAGACCCTCAAATCAATGAATTGCGTCTCAGTATGCAGAAAAATGCATTACTCACTTTGTTTTTGTCCAAAGGGATCCCGATGATTTGCGCGGGAACCGAAATGGCACATACGCAAAGTGGCAACAATAATGCTTACTGCCAAGACAACTGCACTAGCTGGCTGGCATGGAAAAACCACCAGCAACACCATACTTTAACTTTTTTTATCCAAGATTTACTTGCGCTTCGTAAGCAATTTGCTGCGTTTTCTCACTCATTTTATGTCCATGACAGTGACAGTCGTTTTGCGGTGAATTGGTTTAATGAACAAGCAAAGCCGTTATCGCCTGAACAATGGCGAGAGCCGAGCCGCAAATGGTTGAGTTACACCATTACCGATCAGCAGTTAGGGCAAAGCTTATTGATAATTCTGAACGCCAGTGAAAGTGCATTGCAAATAAAGCTGCCATTTAGTGCATTTTCATCTCATTGGCAGCAAGCAATCACCACTGCGGTTGAGCCGCATCGACCAGAGTTAGATTCTTATTTACAGGTTCCAGCTAAGTCAGCATGGATATTTACATCAATCAAAGGGGATGAAAAGCATGGCTAATAAAAGTGCGCCAGTATGCGTGGTAAAACATTGGCAAGATGCACCAAAGATAGATGAAAACACCTTGAGTGATGATTTGACTCGTCACTTTTACTACACCTTAGGTCGCGACAAAGTAGGAGAGTCGCGACTGTATTTGTACCATGCATTAGCCTTGACTATTCGTGACCGATTAGTCGCCCGTTGCCGGGCAACCAAAGAGCACATTAAGAGTAAAAAGACGCGTAAAGCAGCCTATCTCTCGTTGGAATTTTTAATGGGTAGAGCACTGTCTAATGCGGTGTTAAATCTAGACTTAGAAGAACAAGTTCAAGCGGCATTACAAGAATACTGTACTGAGCTTGAAGAGGTCGCGCAGGCTGAACATGATGCAGGTCTTGGTAATGGTGGTTTAGGCCGTCTTGCAGCTTGTTTTTTGGATAGTTGTGCTTCATTAGCCCTTCCTGTTGTTGGTTACGGTTTGCGTTACGAATTTGGGATGTTTAACCAAACCTGTGAACAGGGTCACCAAGTAGAACAGCCAGATAACTGGCTCCGTGAAGGTCATCCATGGGAGCTTGCCGCACCAGAACAAGCCCGCAGAGTTAAGTTTTTTGGTCATGTTGAAGTACATACCGACAAAAATGGTAGGCAGCATCGTGAGTGGCTTGATACGCAAGATATTCTCGCCGTGCCTTACGACGTTCCTGTGCCTGGATATCGTAATGAGGTGGTAAACACATTAAGACTATGGAAATCAGAGGCAACCGATGAGTTTGACCTCAACGAATTTAATGCCGGTAGTTATTCAGAAGCGGTGGCTAAAAAGAATCTCGCTGAGCAGATAACGATGGTGCTGTACCCCAATGATGCCAGTGAAAATGGTAAAGAGTTGAGATTAAGGCAGCAGTACTTTTTATCCAGCGCGAGCTTGCAAGACGTGATCGCAACGTGGGTTGAGCAATACGGCGATGATTTTAGTGATTTTGCGGATTATCACGTATTCCAACTCAATGATACCCATCCAAGTATTGCCGTAGCTGAACTAATGCGTATTTTATTAGACGATTACGAGCTGGAGTGGGATGCCGCGTGGAAGATAACGACATCAACCATGGCATATACCAACCATACTTTATTGCCTGAAGCATTAGAGCGCTGGTCTGTGAGTTTATTTGAGCGCTTGTTACCAAGGTTGCTAGAAATTATCTATGAGATCAATGCCCGCTTTTTGTCGGAAGTTGCACTGAAATGGCCCGGTGATATCGAAAAGCAGCGCGCGCTGTCACTTATTGAGGAGTCTAGCCATCCTCAAATTCGCATGGCGTATCTTGCGATCGTAGGCAGTTATTCTGTCAATGGTGTTGCTGCGCTTCATACCGAGCTATTAAAAGCTGGCTTGTTTAACGATTTTTATCAACTGTGCCCAGAGAAGTTTAATAATAAAACGAATGGGGTGACGCCAAGACGCTGGTTATCGCACTGTAATCCAGAACTGGCGCAATTGATTAGCGATAAAATAGGCGACGGCTGGCAAGCTGATTTTTCTAAAATTAGTGAACTACGTCGTTTTTACGATAACCACGCCTTCCAAAAGCAGTGGTTAACAGTCAAACAAAACAACAAACAACGTCTTGCTGAGCTAATTGCCCATGAATGTCAGGTAGAGTTTGATCCAACTATGATGTTTGATGTTCAAGTCAAGCGTATTCATGAATACAAGCGTCAGCTACTTAACGTATTGCACGTTATCCATCTTTACGATCGGATCTGTCGTGGTGATGTGGCAGAGCTCGTTCCTCGTTGCGTACTGTTTGGAGGTAAGGCTGCACCCGGTTATTACATGGCGAAGAAGATCATTAAATTAATCAATAATGTTGCCAATGTTATCAACAATGACCCCGCGGCGAGGCCCTATCTTCGAGTGGCTTTCATGCCCAATTACAATGTCTCAAAAATGGAAGTGATTTGTCCTGCAACAGACTTATCAGAGCAAATTTCAACCGCAGGAAAAGAAGCGTCTGGCACAGGCAACATGAAGTTTATGATGAATGGTGCAATCACCATAGGCACCTTAGATGGTGCCAATATTGAAATACGAGAATGCGTTGGTGCAGACAACTTTTACTTATTTGGTGTAACTGCTGAACAAGCACAGCAAGTGCGCCAAAATTATCAGCCCCTTAAGATAATAGAAAGCAACAATGACCTTAAACGTGTTATGGCTTTGCTCGAAAGTGGGCACTTTAACCTATTTGAGCCTAATATCTTTGATGACGTAATTAACTCAATTAAGAGTAGTACCGATCCTTGGTTAGTGGCACAAGATTTTCCTTCCTATGTTGAGAGCCAGGAGCATGCGGCTCAAGCATACAAAGACAAGGAACATTGGCTGCGCATGAGTATTCTCAATACCGCAGCAAGTGGAAAATTTTCTAGCGATAGAACAATTCAAGATTACAGCGATGATATTTGGCGCTTGAGCCCAATGCAGTAGTCACCGCAAAAAGTTATGGAGAGAAGAAATAATGCCTAATTATGCGAATCGTTATATTAGTACCCTCACTCGAGAAACATATGCTTTAATACTTGCGGGTGGAAGAGGTTCGCGCCTTCACGAGCTCACCAATTGGCGAGCGAAACCCGCTGTTTATTTTGGCGGCAAACATCGAATTATCGATTTTCCACTGTCTAACTGCATTAACTCAGGGATCCGTCGGGTTGGCATTGCCACGCAGTATAAGTCGCACTCGCTTATTCGCCATGTTAATCGCGCATGGGGACACTTTAAAAAGGAGCTGGGAGAATCTGTAGAGATATTGCCAGCATCACAGCGATATGGTGATGAATGGTACTGCGGCACAGCAGACGCAGTTTTCCAGAATATGGATATTATTCGTCATGAGCTTCCCAAGTACGTTATGATCTTATCGGGTGATCATGTCTACAGAATGGATTACGGTGGCTTGCTTGCAAAGCACGTTGAGACAGGTGCAGATATGACCGTATGTTGTATTGAAGTGCCCTGTGAAGAAGCAGCAAAAACGTTTGGTGTCATGACGGTAGATGAAAGCAACCGTGTGCGTCGCTTTGATGAAAAACCGGTAGATCCGACGTCAATCCCTGGAAAGCCAGGTGTATGTTTGGCGTCTATGGGGAACTATGTGTTTAACACTGAGTTTTTATTCGAGCAATTGAAAAAGGATGCCGAACGAGAAGGGTCGGGTCGTGACTTTGGTCATGATATTATCCCATCAATCATAGAAGAGCATAATGTGTATGCGTATCCATTTTGCGACCCATCACATGAAGGGCAGCCATATTGGCGAGATGTAGGGACGCTTGATTCATTCTGGGAAGCAAATATGGAATTGGTTTCTCCTGAACCACAACTTGATCTCTATGATCCTCATTGGCCAATTTGGACTTATCAGGAACAGTTACCACCAGCTAAATTTATATTTGATGATGATGATAGACGCGGTATGGCCGTAGACTCAACGGTTTCTGGTGGCTGTATTATTTCTGGTTCTAAGGTTAAGCGTTCATTGCTGTTTTCCAATGTGCATGTTCACTCGTATTGTGAAATTGAAGGAGCCGTTGTGTTGCCTGGTGCTAAAATCGGGCGTAACTGCAAAATCAAAAACGCAATCATTGACCGTAGTTGTCAAATACCAGAGGGGATGACAATTGGTTACGATACTGACTTAGACAAAGAGAATGGCTTTAGAGTGTCGAATAAGGGGATCGTATTGGTGACCCGAGATATGCTCGCAGAGCTTGCGGAAAAAAATAATAAATGATCCATGTAGAGGTACTATGCATGTAATTTTAGTGGCAGCCGAAAATGATCGGTTGCCAAATTGTAAGGTAGGGGGCGTCGCAGATGTAATACGTGACGTGCCTTATGCATTGGCGCAGCTTGGCATTAAAGTATCGGTGGTGACACCTGACTATGGCCAAGCTGCTTTAAATCGAAACTTAGTCGCTGATATTGCCGTCCCTTTTCGTCAACACCTAGAAACGGCGACTCTTTGGTCTGTTGAAGAAAGTGACAATGTCACTCAGTATGTCATTTCACACTCATTGTTTAGTGAGCATCACGGCGCTATTTACTGTAATGATCCTCACCAGCCCTTTGCCACGGATGCAAATCGATTTGCGTTTTTTAGTGCGGCAGTTGCTGAACTTATTGAACATGAGTTGATAGCAGAGGTAGATGTTGTACACCTACATGACTGGCATGCTGCTGTCGTTGCGGTACTTCGTCAGTTTAGTCCAAGATTCAAACGCTTAAAGACGCTGAGGACAGTCTATACTGTGCATAACCTTGCACTTCAAGGGATCCGGCCTTTTAATCATGACTTTTCCAGCCTTGAGTCTTGGTTTCCGACACTCACCTATGATGGGCTCAGTATTTGCGATCCTAAATACCCTCACTGCTTTAACCCAATGCGAGCGGCTATTAATCTTTCAGACAAAGTGCATGTTGTTTCTCCTAATTACGCCAAAGAAGTGATGATCCCAAGCCATCCTGAGCTTGGTTTTTTTGGTGGCGAAGGGTTAGAAAGCGACATGCAGCATGCGTCTCATGAAGGACGGTTAGCTGGTATTTTAAACGGTTGTGTGTATGATGAGTCAGGTGACGAAGAGAATCTAACTTTTGCTGACTATTTGGCGCTTGCTGAGCAGCATGTGTTTCAATGGATGGCAAAATCAAGCCAAGTATTATCTCGGTTTTACATTGCTCATCAACGCATACTCGCTTGGCGCGGTGAAGCCTTTAGTGGCAAGCTAATTACAAGTGTCGGTCGTCTCACCGATCAAAAAGCACTTATTTTAAGACAGCCTACCCAATCAGGCATTGTGCTCGATGACATTGCAAAAATAGCCAAGCACCAAGGAGCACGTATTGTGATTGTTGGCTCTGGTGACCCCAGTCTTGAGCAGCTATTTACCGAAGTAATGGCACGCCATAACAATGTCTTGTTTTTAAATGGTTATGGTAAAGCACTCGGCGAACAGCTGTACCCGTTAGGTGATTTGTTTTTAATGCCAAGCTCCTTTGAGCCTTGTGGTATCAGCCAAATGCTTGCGATGCGCGCTGGACAACCTTGTATCGTACATAAAGTGGGTGGACTATATGATACGGTAAAACACAATGAAACAGGCTATTGCTTTGAAGGAGAAACACTCGCTGAGCAAGGTAGTCAGTTTATTGCGATTTTTGAATTAGCGCTTGCTGATCTGATGAACGATAGCGAAAAATATCAACAACTCAGGCTGCAAGCTCGTATGCAGCGCTTTGACTGGTCTGATGTTGCACAAAAATACTGCGAACAATTATATAGATAGCGAAAATGTAGATAAAAAAATTTTCGCATCTGTGTTAAGTATTTAGCAATTGGCTCAGTTGCTAAACAAAAAACTAGGTCAAAGGTATCAAAAGATAGCTTTGGCCTTTCTTTTTTATCATTTTGCATTATCTTTTAAGCTATTATTTTGATTCTTAATAGCTTAGGTTGATTTTCTTTATCATCATAAAGGGTTAAAATCTAAAAATTGCTAAACCAAAAGTGCGATTGTTCACTTTAGGTACGAAGGAGTTTTTGTTTGAAGGTTTTTGTGGCCCGCCAAGCCATATTTAATCGTAAAAAACAAGTTGTTGCATACGAATTGTTGTTTCGCGATGGTGTAAAAAATAGCTTTCCAAATATTGCAGATGATGCAGCGACAGCCAAGCTGATAATGAATAATCAACTTAACCTCGGCATGCGATATCTCACTTCGGGAAAGAAAGCGCTAATTAATATTGGTCCAGACTCGTTACGTCAGGAGCTGTGTGAGTTTCTCCCAGCAAATGATGTGATTTTGGAACTATTGGAGACTATTCCGCCAACAAAACAAAATTATGAGCGGATAAGAGGCTTATTTCACAGCAACTTTAGACTCGCGTTGGACGATTTTGAGTACTCAAAAGAATGGGAACCTTTCTTAAAGCTCGTAAGGTTGATTAAGTTCGACGTCATGGAACATCCGCTGGACACCATAGTGCCAGTGATTGACATGATCAAAGAGCGAAAGAACATCAAACTACTTGCGGAAAAAGTCGAAACCGAAGAAGAATTCGAGCAAGCTAAAAAGATGGGATTTCAGTTCTTTCAAGGCTACTTCTTTGCAAAACCAAAGATGATTGAGCAAAAAGACATTACTATTAATTATGTGATTGTCATGCTCATTTATGAAGAAGCACTTAAACCGAATATGAGTATTACGCGATTAGCCGAATTGTTTGCTCAGGACACTGCGCTTGCGTACAAACTGCTAAGGCTAATTAATTCCGGCGTATTTCCAATCAAAAGTCGTATCGAATCTTTAAAGCAAGCCTTGGTATATTTAGGAAACGAGCGTGTAAAAAAGTTTGTAAACTTAATTATGACAGCCCACGTAGCCGAGGGAAAACCGACAGAATTAACACGCCTTTCTATCGTTCGTTCGCGATTTTGTGAGCTTATCGCACAGCAAATTTCGCCAGGACTTGCCAATATGAGTTTTATGACGGGTTTATTTTCTCTGCTTGATGCCATTCTAGACAGGCCAATGGAGCAGGTTGTAAACAAACTCCCTTTTCCTGAGCAACTCCATGATGCTTTGATAGGCAAACCCAACACGCTATATTATATTTTAAATATCGTTAGAGCCTATGAGTCTGGAAGCTGGTGGACACTGCAGGATGCGTGCAGTTATCTAAACTACAAAGACGAAAATCTTCCCGATTTTCATGCTGCTGCGATAAACTGGGCTGATATGTATAAAAACCGTGTATATTGATGAATAGAATTATTGCGATGGATGCGATCCGCGGATTCGCGCTGCTTGGCTTGCTTTCCATGAATATGGTACATATGGCCAATTTTGAGTTGGGCTATGTACCAGCCCAAACAGCCCACTATCTTGATCCGTTCTTAGCAATGGTTAATAGTATTTTCTTTGATGGTCGATTCAGAACCTTATTTGCAATGTTATTTGGAGCGGCATTATGTATTCAGGTAGCAAAGACGGATGATCAGAGCATTGCAATGCATCGACTAACATGGTTAATGATCTTTGGTGTATTACACGGCGTGTTGATTTGGCCTGGAGATATTTTATTCAATTATGCGTTGAGTGGATTGGTTGCACTTAAATTTATTGATGCGAGCGACCAAAAGTTAAACCGCTATGTAATAGGATTCATTTTAGTCCCTTCTATTGCTATCAGCTTATTGCTGTTAATTGATCCAGAACCACAAATAAATAGAACTTCTGAAGTCTACCTCGAGTTTTTGCAGCAAATTCCAGAAAACTACCTAGAACTGCTCACCCTTAATGGTCTTTACTTTATCATTATCAGTTTACTTATCCCGGTTATTACTTTGTGGTATACCGCGGGGTTAATGCTACTCGGTATGCGTTTATATCGAAGTGGAATGTTTGATTTAGAGCGTACTGAACCTGTTCATAAAATTAACTTGTTTGCCGTGATAGCCATTATTTTGTCATTTGTCGGCTTTGTTCTTGAACGTAAGCTAGGCGTGGAGTTTTTTGAAGGAATAGATTGGATCCTTGCAGTACCCGTTGCGTTGTTTTATGTCGTCGTAATCAAGGCTGCAATGCGAGGTACAAAACATCAACTTTGGAGTCTCCAATGTGTTGGGCGTCTCGCGCTTTCGCTTTATCTTCTCCAGTCAATGGTGTTTGTAAGCTATTTTTACTTTATAAACCCGAGCGCTATCAGCATTTGGGAGCGGGTGGATTATTTCGCGGCATTTGTAATTGCGTCTATAATTCAATTAGCCCTTGCGGTGGTATATTGTAAGCTGTTTAAGCAAGGTCCATTTGAGAAGTTATTGAAGGTACTAGTGCTACGAAGAGCCCGCTATGATTAAAAAAGTACTTATTGGGTTAGTGCTATGGATGGTGTGTTTTAGTGTTAATGCTAAACAGTCTTTAAATGTACTGTTTGTTAATCCTTCTGTGCCTGGTGAACCATTTTGGCAGCGCGTCCAAGGCATTACAGAAGCGGCAGCGGATCAATTCGATATAAGATTAGATGTGATCTATGGAGAAGGAAACCGAATTATACAGCTCGCTGAGCTTAAAAAATATTTGAGTTATCGTGCTACTCCCGATTATGTAATCCTCATTAATTATCCTGGTGGTGCCGAAGAAAGCCTAAAGCTTTTAGAAAAATATGGGATCAATCATATTACTTTAGAAGAAACGATTTCTGGCCCTGAAAGGCTCGCGATAGGCAATCCAAAAGAACACTATAAGTATTGGCTTGGGGAAGTGCATCATGATAATGACCAAGCTGGTTACGATCTGGCAAAGAAACTATACCAACAAGCTAAAACTAACGGTCATGAGACAATTTATCCTATTGCTATCAATGGTCACTATGGCACAGAGTCAGATATTAGAAGCAACGGTGCAAAGCGCTTTTTTGATGAAGTTGGCGTGGTGGTTCAGCAAACTGTCTACGCTGGGTGGTCAAAAGAGCAAGCGCTTGATAAGACTAAGAAATTGTTGCACCGCTATCCAAAAACAAACCTTATTTGGTGTGCGTCAGATTTGATGGCGATGGGAGCTATCACCGCAGCTGCATCAAGCACCTCACAAATAGTGTTTGGCGGATTTGATTGGTTGTCGGATACTTTTGAGCTTATTGAACATCATGAGATGCAAGCATCCGTTGGCGGGCACTTTATGATGGGGGCTTGGGCGTTGATTTCGGTGTACGATCATTATTATGGACACCCCTTTTGGAGGGATAACACTGAACTTGCGTTTGACTTAAGCGTAATCACCAAGGAAAATCTAGCGGACTATTACTGGATAAAGTCAGCGAAAAACTGGCAATCTATTGATTACAAGGCAATGAGCCTTAGAGGAAAACCTAAAGAGCAGTATCATTTTTCTCCTGAGCTATTAAGAAAAAGTTTGCAAAAGTAGAAATGCAGTAGTGTAAAGCGGTTGAAGCGATTACAATACGGGTTTTTACTCAAAGTGGTTGTATCGTGACAGAGCAAAAGCGCCTCAATAAATACATCAGTGAAACTGGATTCTGCAGTCGTCGAGAAGCTGATGACTTAATCGCCTCAGGCCGTGTCAAAGTAAATGGAATTCTACCAGAAATGGGCACTAAAGTGTCTGATGCTGACACTATCATCATTGATGGTAAGCCTCTGAAAGCAAAGCCAAAGGCTGTATTTATTGCTTATAATAAACCTGTTGGTGTAACTTGTACCACCGAGCGTAAAATCAGAAGTAATATTGTCAGTGCAATTAACTATCCTGAGCGTATTTTCCCTATTGGTCGCTTAGACCGTCCATCCGAAGGATTAATTTTCTTGACCAACCAAGGCGATATGGTCAATAAAATCCTTCGCGCCGGCAATAACCATGAAAAAGAGTATGAGGTTGTGGTCGATAGGCCTATTGATGAGCGATTTGTAAAACGTATGTCCTCAGGTGTTCCAATCCTTGGCACTGTCACAAAGCCTTGTAAAGTTCGTAAAACCGGGGCTAAGTCATTTACCATTGTATTGACGCAAGGCTTAAATCGTCAAATTCGCAGAATGTGTGAATATCTAGGATTTGAAGTAACACACCTTAAACGTATTCGGATAATGAATATCGATCTAACTGGTCTTAGCTCTGGTAAGTGGCGTCACCTTAACGAAAACGAAATGCGAGCGATCAATCACGCAACAGAATCATCGAGTAAAACACAAGAGGCATCAGCGGGTGCTGGTGCGGGAAAACAGCATGATAAGCCTAGAAGTGAAGTTAGTGAGGTTGGTCGTCCAAAGCAAGATAGGCGAGCGCATAACAGCAAAGATCGAACAGATGAACTCGACAAGCAAAATAGCGTTAAGCCTAAGCCAAAAACGCGAAATGGTGAACAAAATCACAGTCACAACAAACGCAAGTCAAGCCCAAAACACAATACTAAGCCTGCAAAAAGGGTCAAAGGTACTTTGTCCTTAAATAAGAATAAGTGACCTGAAGTTCGGATAATTAAGCAAAGAGTAGGGCAATGTAAAGCCCCTTGACAGATTAATTAGAATGGGCAAAACGAAATAAATAAGGGCTATAGAAATAGCCCTTATTACATTTACTCAAACTGTTACTTTTCATCATCAGGTAGAGTAACGTTCAATTCTAATACTGCTAAATCATCCTCGTTTTGTTCAAACTGGACGTTGACGGCATCCGAATCTACTTTTACGTATTTGCGAATAACATCGAGGATGTCTTGCTTAAGTTGTGGTAAGTAGTCAGGTGTACCACGCTTTGAGCGTTCGTGCGCAACGATGATTTGCAGTCGCTCTTTCGCTAATGATGCGCTATTTTTTTTCTCAGAACGAAAATAATCTAGTAATGACACCTTACCCTCCAAAGATCCGTTTGAAGATACCTTTCTTCTCAACTTGTAAGAAACGGAAATCAACGACTTCACCTAATAAGCGGTTAATTGCATCGCTATATGCTTGGCCTGCATCAGACTCTTGGTCTAAGATAACCGGTTGCCCTGAGTTAGACGCATTAAGTACTGCTTTTGATTCAGGTATTACACCTAGTAAGTCGATCGCTAGAATTTCTTTAACATCGTCTACCGACAACATTTCACCGCTATCTACACGCTCTGGGTTATAACGTGTAAGCAATAGGTGTTCCTTAACCGGCTCTAGGCCCATTTCAGCGCGCTTCGACTTGCTTTGTAGAATACCTAAAATACGGTCTGAGTCACGAACGGATGAAACTTCAGGGTTAGTTGCTACCACGGCTTCATCAGCGAAGTACAATGCCATCATTGCGCCTGCTTCAATACCCGCTGGTGAGTCGCAAATGATGAAATCAAATTCTTCTTTCATTTCATTTAGCACACGCTCAACCCCTTCTCGAGTGAGGGCGTCTTTATCACGAGTCTGAGAAGCTGGAAGAATATAAAGTTTTTCAACGCGCTTATCTTTAATCAATGCTTGATTTAGATTTGCTTCACCGTTGATAACGTTGACAAAATCATAAACAACGCGACGCTCGCATCCCATGATTAAGTCGAGGTTTCTAAGACCAATATCAAAATCGACAATGGCTGTTTTATAACCCTTTAGCGCTAAGCCAGTACCAATTGCTGCACTTGACGTTGTCTTACCAACACCGCCTTTACCTGAAGTTACGACAATAATTTTTGCCATCTGATTTATCCTTTGACCAAAGCTGTAATTTTTAATGATTCGTCTTGTTGTGTTATTTGAGCAGCTTGACCCCAGTGTTCACCTTGCAGCGAATCACTGATCCAATAACTCCCGTTTATAGACACCAGCTCAGCTTCTAAGCGCTGACAGAATATACTCGTGTCTTCTTGGCCTTGCGCACCTGCGATTGCACGACCACGTAAAGTACCGTAAATGTGCACGTTACCATCGGCGATAACTTCTGCACCATGACTTACAGCACCTAGCACGATCAGATCACGGTCTTTAGCATAAATTTGCTGACCACTACGTACCGTTCCGTTCACAATTTGAGCAGGAAGATAAACTTGTTTTTCTACTACTTCTGCTGCTTGAGATTGTGATGGGGTACTCGGTTGCACATCCCTTGAATAGTTTAGTACAGAAAACCCGGCTTCTTTGGCTAAGTCGTGCTGACTTTGAGTACCGCTACACACACCCACTGGATTGAGCTGTAAATCGACCAGTGTTTGCTTTAACTCTTTGAATTCTACAGTTTGCTCCTGAACATCAGCTAAATTAACCACAATTGGTGCACCTTGAAAAAATTTAGGCGCTTGCGAAATTTTGCTATCAAGATCTTGCCTTAACTTGGTCAGATCTAAAGAAAACAACTGCAGCACAGAGAGTGTAAATAGATTTCCTTTTAGTTCGAATGTTTGATTTGCCATATGTACTCAAATTTCTGTTACAACCGCCGCTAAAGCCTTATCTAGCTGACTTTAGCGCGTAGTAAAACTTTCCACAACTTACTAATAGCATGGTATAGTGACCGCCCATGATTAGCAAGAATTTATAGGCTTATAATGCTCACTGCCATATACAAAAGTCCAAAAAAAGCGGATACCTATCTTTTTGTAACTAAAAGAGATGATTTTTCCAATGTCCCTGCACCGTTAATGGAAACTTTCGGCACTCCTATCTATGTCATGATTATTGACCTTGCGAGAAGAACAAAATTGGGAATTGCTGATCTTGAAACGGTTAAGCAAAAATTAACTGACGATGGGTTTTACTTGCAACTTCCACCGCATACAGAAAGCTTGCTTGATGAATTTAGAAAGCAAAACGGAGTAACAGATTCGTGATAAAAAAAATTTCCCTACTAGTAGCCTCAGTTTGCTTGTCCACATCAGTCTTTGCTAACACTCAAGCGAAGTTTGATGAATACCTCAAAAACTTAAAACAAGAAGCGATTGACAAGGGCTATACACAACAATTAGTTGACGAGGCTTTTGCAACAGCAGTATTTAAGGAAAAGGTGATTAAGGCTGATAAATCCCAGCCAGAAATTGTCGAAACACTAGAAACTTATTTACCCAAGCGCGTCCCTGAATGGAAAATCCAACAGGCCCGCAAACTCTACAAAGAACACCAAGAATCTTTAGAAAAAATAGCAAAAGAATATGGCGTACAGGCACGGTTTATTGTTGCCCTGTGGGGCCTTGAAAGCAACTTTGGTCGTATTCAAGGCGGCTATCCAGTCATTAGTGCGTTAGTGACGCTTGCTTTTGATGGTCGTCGAGAAGCTTTGTATAAAAGACAGTTGTGGGCTGCGCTGGATATTTTAAGAGATGGTCACATCGGTCTGGATGATTTCAAAGGATCGTGGGCAGGAGCAATGGGTCAAACTCAGTTTATGCCAACTTCATTTACGTCTTATGCTGTTGATTATAATAAAGATGGTCGCAAGGACATTTGGACGACGCAAGAGGATGCTTTTGCGTCAATAGCCAATTACCTGAAAAGTGTGGGCTGGAACGATGATCTTACTTGGGGTCGCCAAGTTAAGCTACCTGAAGGTTTTGACAATAGCTACATTTTAAAGCGTGGTACTAAAACGCACAGCGAATGGTTAAAGGAGTGGAGTAAATCAGAGCGTTCATTGCAGGAGTGGCAAGCGCTTGGTCTTCGCAGAATGGACGGCACTGACTTGCCACAAGTGAATATCACAGCAGCATTAGTGATGCCAGATGACGCTAATGGCCGCATGTATCTAGCTTATGATAATTACAAGGCCTTGATGAACTGGAATAGATCTTATTATTTTGCCTCAAGTGTTGGGTATTTATCTGACCGTATAGGCTATCCAAAAATTTAGCCTAGAAAATTTGATTTAGCCCGTTCTAGCAACGGGCTTTTTTATGCCTTTTTATTGGGGGATATAGCTTGGTAAACAGGAAGACATATAGCTGAGGCGAGTATTATTCTTAATGCAATAAAAAAGGCAGCGTCCAACTCGCTGCCTTTTGGTTGGGCTAATGTATGCAAGTGTCAATAGTAGGACAAAGGTTGAACCTTGCCCCAAAAGACTCGGTACGAAAATAACGTATATGCAATTAAGGTCGGCACCACAATGACTACGCCATATAATAAGAAAGTAAGAGCTGACGCGTCAGCGACCGCTTCGAAGATGGTTAGCTTGCCAGGCACTACAAATGGGTAAAAGCTATAAACTAAGCCGAAGAAGCAAAGCACAAAGATAAATGCTGAAATCAGGAACGGTAACCAAGCTCCATTATCTGGTGACTTTGGTAGTTTCTGTAACACAAGTTCTAAAATTACAAAGAGCGACAAGCAAATAATCGGGGCTGGTAATACGACTAAGGCCATCGGGAGGTCAAACCAACGCTCATAGATCCACTCATTAATCGCTGGGTTGATGATAGAAACGAGCAACACCCCAACAAAGGCTACTCTCGCAAATTTTTTGCACCAGCTAATCGCATCTTGCTGCAATTGCCCTTCACACTTCATAATTAGCCATGCTGAACCAATCAAGCCATACGCGCAGACAACGCCAATTCCACTAAAGACCGCAAATGCATGGGCAAGAGGGGTATTTTCAAAGCCTATGACATAAAGCCCCAGCATATACCCTTGCGCGAACGAGGTGAGTAGCGACCCAAATTTAAATACTTTGTCCCACCGCCTTTGGCGTTTAACTCTCGCTTTTGCTCTGAAATCAAAAGCAACACCACGCATAATTAAGCCAAAGAGTAAAAACACAACAGGAATGTAGAGCGCCTGCAAGATCATACTATGGGCTTGAGGAAATGCGATAAATGCAAGGCCTACAGCTAAAACTAACCACGTTTCATTAGCATCCCAAAATGGACCGATAGAGGCTATCATAGTGTCTGCGGTTTCTTTATCGTCCAGCGGGATCATCATGCCAACGCCAAGGTCGTAACCATCTAATATTGCATAAACAAGCACAGCGAGTGCCATCAAACCGGCATAGATGAGAGATAGATATTCCGGATTAAACACGAGTCACCTCCTCAGCAAATTCCTTCATGTCGTACTCTTCCACTTCTACAGACTTGCTAGCAGTGTGGAACAAAGTGCGAATATAAGCGTACAGTAAGATTGCATATATCGTCAGATAGCCAATGAGTGTAAATAAGACGTTTTCTGAGGCAATTGTTGTGACTGCATCTTCAACTCTTAAGATACCACTGACGATATAAGGTTGGCGGCCAATTTCTGTGACATACCAGCCTGCGAGGGTAGCCACCCAGCCTGAGAAAGTCATCGCAACAAGCGTTTTCAGTTGCCACTTAGGTAACTCGCCCTTTTTCCATAATGTAAAACGAGTGACAAACGCAACTAAGATCATCAGCATGCCCATCCCAACCATGATTCTAAAACCGAAAAAGACGGGCTTAACAGGTGGGTGTTCACCTTTAAATTCATTAAGCCCTTTAATTTCACCGTTAACGTCGTGGGTAAGAATAAAACTTGCCATGTTAGGAATACCGAGCGCAAAGTCGTTGCGTCTTTCTTCCTCATTCGGAATTGCGAATAATAATAGTGGTGCCCCTTTCTCTGTTTCCCAAACCCCTTCCATTGCTGCAATTTTTTGTGGTTGATGTTTTAGCGTATTTAGGCCATGCAAATCGCCGACGAAAGCCTGCAATGGAGTAAGCAGCGCCGCAACTGTTAATGCAACGGTTAGTGCTTTCTTGGGGGCATGTTTTTCATCGTTTTTCAGCATCCGATACGCACTGACACCAGCTATCAAAAATGAAGCCGTCAGCGCACTAGCTAATAACATATGGAAGAAGCGATAACCGAATGAAGGATTGAAAATAACTTCAAACCAGTCCGTGGGATATACGATACCGTCCCTAAGTTCAAAGCCTGTCGGGGTTTGCATCCAACTATTCAAAGACAGGATCCAAAATGCGGAAAGCGTTGTACCTATGGCGACGATAAAAGTGGCTAAAGTATGTACTTTAGGTGGTACGCGCTTCATGCCAAACAACATGATCCCTAAAAATGTTGCTTCCATAAAAAATGCGGTCAATACTTCATAACCGAGCAAGGGACCTGCAATATTGCCGACTTTCTCCATAAAGCCGGGCCAGTTTGTACCAAACTGGAACGACATGGTAATGCCGCTTACGACACCGAGAGCAAAGGTCAATGCAAAAATTTTGACCCAAAAGCGATAAGCTCTTAACCAAACCGGGTGTTCAGTTAGGTCATACTTGAGTTTAAAAAACGCCAGAAACCAAGCTAACGCGATGGTTATCGTGGGAAAGAGAATATGAAAACTAATATTTGCTGCGAATTGTATTCGCGACAACAACAACGTATCAAGCATGACGCACCTCGCACTTTAAGACTTACGTAATAATTTATCCTTTAAATCTATTACTTTACTCACAGAAGAACCGAGCTTCATCAACGATTGCAATTGCTCTGGTGATAGGCGTTGAAGTTCCGCTGACCACTTAGTGACGGTTTCAAGTAGGTCATGAATGGATTGCATTTGCTGCTGTGCATACACTTCTTCAGGTGAGTTGGCGCTATCTAGGATTTGGTCACGAAGTAGAGTGAGTGTTGGGTCGATTTCCCTTTTTCTTCTCTCTTCAAATACGCGGTTAGCGAGATCCCAAATAGAGCCGTTTGGAGAGTAGTATTCTTTACGGTCGCCGGGAATATGATGCACCTTAACTAGTTGCCAAGATTGCAATTCTTTTATTCCCATACTCACGTTACCGCGTGAAATTTTTAACGCATCGGCGATTTCGTTCGCTGTTAATGGTTTTTCATTAATAACCAACAAACCAACCATTTGTCCTATAGTTCTGTTGAAACCCCAACGGCTTCCCATTTCGCCGCAATGAAGTACAAAATTTTCTATTTTTGGTGATAAGTTCATTGTTCTAAACTTTCAGTAATTATTGAAACTTTAATATAAAGGTCACTTTGACTTAGATCAAGCATTAATTAAGCTCAACTACAACATAGTGAAAGTTAACCTTCCCCGAATATCTATAATTGCCATCCACTGACCGCAAATCAATATAAATTTCAAATCATTGTGATTTAATGCGGCCGCAATCACACGGATTATGCTGCACAGCCTCTTACTTTTGCAGCGGTACTCACATGACACGGGAATTTATACATGCTAAGAATCCTCCTTTTCACCTTATCTATCTTTAGTTGCACTGCCTTTGCTGAGCGCGCGACAACCATATTGATCTCCATCGATGGATTTAGATGGGACTACATTGAAAAACACGATGCAAAGAATATTGCAAATCTTGCGAAGCAGGGCGTCCGAGCGACTAAGCTATGGCCTCAATATCCGACTAAGACATTTCCAAATCACCTGTCTATTGTTACGGGTTTAAAACCAATCAATCATGGTATCGTCGATAATTACTTTTGCGATAAGAAGCGTGATGAGTGTTATAAGATGGGGATGGGTAAAATGGATAGCTCTTGGATAAGTGGTATTCCCTTATGGAATCTTGTAAAAATGCATGGATATAAATCTGCCGCTTATTTTTGGCCAGAATCAGACGCTAGAATCAATGGTATGACGCCTGACTATTACTATCATTATTCAAAGAAAGCCGATTACAAGAATCGTCTTAATGAAATACACAATTGGCTAAAATTACCAAAAAGCGAAAAACCATTGTTTGTCGCTAGCTACTTTTCTCTAGTGGATTCTATGGGTCATGGATACGGACCAGACCATGAAAAAACGAGAGAAGCAGTACAATTTGTTGATGGCTTAATCGGAGATTTTGTCGCTGCTTTGAAAAAGGACAAAATTAAAGTGAACCTAGTACTCGTTTCTGATCATGGTATGGCAAGTATAGAGCCAGACAAAGCTGTGATCCTCGAAGAGCTAGATATACCTAAAGAATGGACTATCAAAAACAGTGGAACGAGGGTGTCGCTTTATGCGCTAGGCGAAGAAAAACTTGAAGCAAAAGCACTTATACAGCAGTTACGTGAAAAAGCGGAGGGTCGTTATGAGGTGTTGAGTAGTGAGCGAAAACAGCAACTTAATGGCGGTGAGTCCTCTCGTATCGGTGACATTATCCTGCAAGCAAAAGCACCTATTGTCTTTATGCAGAAAGGCAAGCAAGGCTATTATGGTACACATGGGTATGAGGTAACACCTGATATGGCCGCATTTTTTGTCGCAAGTGGCCCCGCCTTTAAATCGGGTGTAACGATAGAACAAGCTAGCAATTTAGAAGTTTACCCAACACTTACACACATTATGGGGCTTAAGCCACTTAATGAGCTTGATAGTAGGGGAGAAAATCTATTAAAGCTGGTTAGGCAGTAAAACAAACTATTTATGATGTTCAGGGCTAATGCGTAACTTAGCTCTGAACTAGGTGAGTAGAGTAAGTTACTTTTTATTGGAAGATTTCATCAACCGTTTTGCTAAAGCAAATACAATATAGACAAGAACCAAGGAATTAAGGACAAGCAATGCATCTTTATCAGATACGAACATCCATATCGCCGCAAGCGCAAGGCAAGCAAGTGTAAAGTGGCCAACTAGTGGATTGGTAGTCTTTTTCTTCATTAAGAACTTCGCTGTATTTATGTTCAGATTATTTTACACCTGATAGCTGAGACAATACCAATAATCCGTTCAAAAAACTAAATATTTTTAACCATGTGGTTATAATACGGGCACACAGAATGTGGACGTTCTAATTCGTTATTGGTCTGACCAGAGTTTGATATAGATTAACTGTTTCACTCAAACGAATAGCTAAAATGTCATGGAAGTACATTAAAGAGAATTTTTAGTGGTACAAATAAATAAAGCAAAACATTGGTTAGACCTTAAAAAGCTGATACTCATTCTTGCCACATTATGCGTATTTACATCGTTACTAAACGCGTTGTTTTCGAGCTACCAAGTGCAAAAACAGGTGATGGTAAAAGATACGCTAGAGGCAAATCGTGCCTATGCAACTAAGTTAGCAGATGTTACCGATCTCTTCTTGCAATCAGTATTGATGCAACTAAAAGCGTCGAGCGAAACCATTGCGACGCAGCTAGATAACCCTGAGGTGGTTAATAAAGAGTTGAGTCAAATGCTTACAAGGACACATAGTTTTGACTCTATCGTGTTAGTAAACGCAAAAGGTGAAATTATCGGTGCCCAACCAAGTTCACTTGGTGTGATAGGAGCTACACTCAAAAATGAAGTCGAAACTTTGCCACTTCGTGAAAAAGTCCCTTTTATTGTAGGTCCATTTGTTTCGCCGGCTGGGAATTTGATGGTGAGCCCAACTCATCCAATGTTTGACCAAGAAGGAATATTCGTAGGTTTTATCGCAGCTGGGATTTATCTTAAAGGTGACAATATCTTAGGCCGATTATTAGCAAACCATCATCACCAAGACAAAACCTATATTTATGTTACCGGCCCCAACGGTAAACTCATTTATCATCATGATGATCATCGTATTGGGCAAGACGTCACCAAAAATGAGGTCGTTGAATCATTACTCAGCAAAACTTCAGGTTCCGCCCAAATCGTCAATACCCAAGGGGTAGCAATGCTAGCTGGGTATGCTTCCGTAGCGACGAGTGGTTGGGGGGTCGTGGCACAACGCCCATTAGAGGTCACGATGTCACAATTATCGAACACCATGCGGCACGTACTCAAAACTACCATTCCATTTACTGTATTTTTGTTAATTTGTGTGCTTGGACTCGGAACCTTAATTGCTAAGCCATTATGGCGATTAGCTAAGTTATCAGAGCAAGTGGAAGATGGCAGAAACATCGATTTTCCACATGTATCCACATGGTATTATGAAGCCGCGTGGCTTTATCAGGCAATGCACAGTAGTGTTAAGAACTTAGGAGCACAGATCCAGCGCTTTGACGATGAAAGAAAGCAAGATCAGCTGACTCATTTATTCAATAGACGAGGAATGGAAAAGTGGCTAGAGAATGCCTATGAGCAGCAAACTCCGTTTAGCATTATTGCGCTTGATATCGATCACTTCAAACACGTGAATGATACTTACGGCCACGATGTTGGTGATGTGGTAATCAGAAAACTCGCAGAGCTGATGCGCACTAATGCACGTGAACAAGATCACCTATGTCGTAGTGGTGGAGAAGAGTTTTTGATGTTTCTACCGCATGTAGATATAGACAAAGCAGATAGGATCGCTGAGCGTCTGCGCGCATGTACCGCTGAAACTGAGTTTGGCGAGGCGGGACATATCACGATTTCTCTTGGGATCTCTCATTGGCCGCTGTGCTCTGAGGATTTGCATCACGCACTTAAACTAGCGGACCGTAGTTTATATCAAGCTAAGGCTAACGGTAGAAACCGCGTAGAGCATGCCGTTATAGCTAATCATAATGTAGCATAATTGGAAATTCGATATTAAAAAGTGAAATCTGCTCCGAATATCGGTAAGATGCGTTGCAATTTTTACCGTTACCTAATTTGGAGCTGTACTTTCCATGGCAAAAACATTGAAAGTTCCTCATACACTAGTCTTATTGCTAGGTATGATGTTAATTGCATTGCTGTCGACCTGGATTATTCCACAAGGCTTTTTTGATACTGCAACCACTGACACTGGCAGACAAGTTGTACTTGCTGGCACCTACCACATTGCAGAAGAATCAGTTCAACTAACTCCTTGGGATCTGTTAAAAGCTATTCCTCGCGCTTTTGCTGCTGCGCAAGACGTTATCTTCTTTGTGATGATAGTGGGTGGTGTACTCGCAATTGCACGTGCAACAGGCACTGTTGATGCATTGATCGGTCGCTTACTTGAGAAAAATGGCGATAAACCACAAAAGCTGATTTTTATGGTGGTGTTTTGTTTTGCAATCGCTTCAAGTGCGATAGGTACTGCAGGTGAATACATTCCGTTTGTGCTGATTCTAGTTGCGCTCTGTAAGGCAATGAAGCTGGATGCCATGACTGCCGTTGGCATGATCATCGCAGGCTACGGTATTGGATACGGTGTGTCAGCATTCAACCCATTTACGGTATTAATTGCCCAGCAAATTGCTGAAGTACCAGTCTATTCGGGTATATGGTTAAGATTTGCTATTTTTGTTCCATTTGTACTGATTGGCTTTCATCATGTATGGAGTTACACAAAAAAGGTACAACAAAATCCTGAGCACTCGATGATGAAAGATGTGCCTTGCCCACTGGCAGGTCAGGCTGCGCCAAGCTATCCGCAGCTTAACGGTCGTCATAGAACTATTTTGCTTACTTTTATTGTGACGCTTGTTTGTGCAGTTTGGGGAATTGCCACTCAGGGGTGGTATTTATACGAGCTAGGTGGTTTATTTATCGCATGGGGTGTCGTGATTTCAATTCTTGGTAAACTTTCAGCAGACGAAGCTGCAAACCGTTTTATTGAGGGGGTTTCAGACTTGGTCACTACTGCTGTGCTTATTGGCGTAGCTCGTGGTATTGCCCTTATTCTTGAAGATGGTCAAATCCTTCACACGATTGTGCATGGACTTTCAACTCCTCTTTCTTATGTCGCTGCAGAAGTTTCGGCCGTTGGTATGTTACTTATCCAAACGCTTTTAAACATGTTCATTCCGTCGGGCTCAGGTCAGGCATATGTGACTATGCCACTGATGGTGCCGGTAGGCGACTTAGTTGGTGTACCAAGACAGGTTGCGGTACTTGCGTATCAGTTTGGTGACGGCTTCTCAAATATGATAGTGCCAACAAATGCGGTATTAATGGGGATACTCGGCATGGCTGGCGTCCCTTACACACATTGGTTTAGATTCTGTATGCCGTTGATGGCTAAACTCATGGTCGCTGCGGCAACTGTACTGGTACTCGCTGTGATGTTTGGTTATGGTTTGGACGTACAACCGCAACTGTAGATAAACAAATTTTCTTCTTAGATAGCGCCAATCGGCGCTATCTTGCCTTCACTAGACTCAATTTCTCATCACAAAGCAAATTTATTGATCTGTATTTATATTCTATGTAGTTTATTAAGCTATTATTATTTATTAAACAAAAATCTTGGTCGGGAATGAGCCATACAGACTTCTATGAATTTAACGTTTAGCCATTTTTACAATTTAACATCCACTAATCAGCGATATCAATTTGCATTGAAACAGTTGTATGAACGATTTGATGCGGATCATTGTTTTGTGGGTAAATTTATCGATAACGATAAGCGTGTAAAGACCGTGATGTACCTCGCGGATGGTGAAGAAGTCGATAATATTATTTATGACCTTGAAGGGACACCTTGTTTTGATGCTAAAGCAAGCAATGATGTATGTTGCGTCACAAGTGGTTTACAGCAACTTTATGAAGAGGATGAGATCCTTCGCGTTTTAAGCATAGAGGGTTATCTTGGTTTAACTTTGCGAGCATTAGATCATACACCCATAGGAATAATGGTCTGTTTGTTTAATAAAGAAAAACAAGTCAGCCTAGAAGAAAAACTATGGTTTCAAGAATTAGGACACCTGATCTCAACGGAGCTTAGCCATAATTTAGAATTGACCAAACAAGGAATTTTGCTCAAACAACTTGCAAAAGGCGAGCAAATAGCAGACTTATGCACTTGGACGTGGCAACTTAAACAGAACAAACACTACTTTTCCTCTCATCTTAATCATCTACTTAAGACAAAAACTGATTCTCTATCTCTATCATTATTACTCGATAAACTCACAATAGAAGATAGTGAACGACTGCGGATAGCTTTAGAGAAAGTCAAACTAGGTGGAACTCGGCATGTTGATTTACAAGTTTCGTTGACCTCTCGCACCGAACACTACGGGTTATTAAGAATTATTGGTCAAGTAGAGTCTGATGAGCAGCATAGCGATGAACTTGTATTCACTGCGACTATTCAAGATATTAGCTATATTTCATCGCTAAATAAACAGCTCGAACTCACTAATGTTGTGTTCGAGCATGCTACAGAAGCCATTATGATCACCAACAATGAAAATAAAATCATTATGGTAAATCGTGCATTTGAGCGACTAACGGGTTATACCGGCTACGAATTATTAGGCCAAGACCCCGCGGTGCTGTCATCTGGTAAGCAAGATAAATCATTCTATGAAGCAATGTGGGCGTCGTTGAGTACGGTTGGTCACTGGAAAGGAGAGATCCACAACCGTCGCAAAAACGGTCAGATTTATCCAGAGGAATTAACACTGAGCGTGGTGAAGGATGAGCAAGGTAAAGTCGCTAACTACGTCGGCATCTTTAGAGATATTACTGAATGGAAGCGTAATGAATCTCAACTTACCTTCTACGCTAATCATGAACCATTAACCGCGCTATTAAATCGCCGTAGTTTTATGCAGCGCTTAGAAGAACAAATATCGGGCTCAAGAAGTAACAATACAAGTTGCTCACTGCTTTTTATTGGCTTGGATAGGTTTAAAGAAGTCAACGATGTTTTTGGTCCGGAGATTGGCGATAAGGTACTTATTTCTGTAGCTAAACGATTGAAAAATGCGGTTCGCCAAAATGATATTATCGCAAGGTACGGTGGTGACGAGTTTGCGTTACTACTTACGCGCAGCGATGTAGAAAGCGCGCTAAAGATTGCTCAAAAGCTCTCACAGAAACTCTCTCAGCCCTATGTATTTAATGAAATTACCATAGAAGTCACTTGCTCTACAGGCATTGCACAGCTTGAAGCTGGCTCTCGGATCACCGCAGCAAATTTACTCAGAAACGCAGCGCATGCACTTAATAGCGTGAAAAAGACCGAGCGCGGACAGGTAGCATTACACAATGCAGCAATTCAAAATGCCTATTTAAATAAAATAAAGCTTAAAGACAAGTTAAAGCAGGCACTGAAAGAAGGAGCGCTTACTGTTTATTATCAACCGATCGTTAATGCTGATACCAACCACATCACAAAGTTTGAAGCCCTAGTACGTTGGTTTGATGATGAATACGGAATGGTATCACCAAGTACTTTCATTCCTATCGCCGAAGAATTTGGTCTTATTCATTTAGTTGGACAGTTTGTACTTGAGCGTAGTTGTCAAGACTTAGCAAAAATCCACCAAGCTGGTTTTACAGAGGTTGGGATCTCTATTAATCGCTCTGTTAGTGAGTTTAAAGCCAGTATTAATCAGGTGAAGCTAATCACCTCTGCCATTGAAAAAGCCAAGATCCCGTATGAAGCAATTACCATTGAAGTTACCGAATCGCTTGCTACAAATCGCTATACTTGGAAAACGCTTAATCAACTAAGAGAGCATGGGATAAAGGTTTCACTTGACGATTTTTGTACTGGCTATTCATCATTAAGTAACTTGATAGAAAATCAAGTGGATTACCTAAAAATAGACAAGAGCTTTGTCGACAGCTTAATGTCTGATTACAACAAACAAGTAATGATAGACTGCCTCATTAAGCTCAGTGATAAGTTGGGAATTGGTGTGATAGCCGAAGGGGTAGAGCAGTTTACTCAACTCGAAAAGTTACGAGAGCTTGGTTGTCATCACATTCAAGGATTCTTTTACAGCCCCGCAAAACCAATAGATGCCTGCCTTGAGTTACTCACAACAGACGCTTTTGCTGAACAAACACAAAGTGCATTAGAAAAATAAAGGTGTGATATTTTGATATCACACCTCAGAAATAGCAGATTGCTTCTGCGTCTTTATTACAACAGTGGTTTTATCAGCGCTGTGATCGCTTTAATGTGATCATCACGGTCGTTTAGCGCAGGAATATAACGATACTTTTCGCCGCCAGCAGACTCAAATACCTCACGGTTTTCAACTTCTAACTCTTCGAGTGTTTCTAAGCAGTCGGCACTAAAAGCTGGGCTTAAAATTGCGACGTTTTTAATACCTTGACTCGGAAAACTCTCAAGTGTTTTGTCCGTATAAGGTTGCAACCATTCTGCTTTACCAAAACGACTTTGGAAGGTGGTCATCACTTTTTCTTTATCAAGATTAAGTTTTTCAACGACTAAGCGAGTCGTTTGTTGGCAAAAACAATGATACGGATCGCCTCTATCTAAAAATAACTTTGGTGTTCCATGATAAGAAAAAACCAATTTATCTGGCTCTCCATTCGCCTCAAGATCTTCTCTAATTGAATTAGCTAAAGATTCAATATAAAGCGGATGTTTGTGATAGCCATTAATAAAATGCAGCTCTGGTACCCAGCGCCAACCTCTTAGCACCTTTGAGATCTGATCAAAGGTTGAACCTGTTGTCGCGCTGGAGTATTGAGGATATAGCGGCACAATGATAATTCGTGTGATGCCTTTTTCTCTTAACTTCTCAAGCCCTGATTCAATTGACGGGTTGCCATAACGCATGGCAAGCTCAACTTCGATGCCTTCAAAACCTTCACTGCGTAATTGCTTCTCTATTTTATCAGTTTGCGCTCGACTAATGGTTATCAAAGGTGAGCCTTCATCAGTCCAAATTGACTGATAGGCGTGTGCAGATTTTTTAGGACGAACGCGTAAAATTATGCCATGCAAAATCATTAACCAAATTAGTCTTGGAATTTCGACAATACGGGGATCGGAAAGAAACTCAGCGAGATAAACTCTAAGTGCTTTAGCCGTTGGTGCATCTGGGCTACCTAAATTTGTAATAAGAATACCCGTTTTGGAATTAAATCGGCCTTCATGGGGGTTATCTGTTATGGCTGAAAAGCGAGACACCTAACGCTCCTTAGATTATCATTTTAATAGGATTATTTTACAAGAAAGGCTATACGGGAGTAAGCCTAATTTCGATCTAAACTGGCATAAATCAATTTGCGCCTAAAATTAACTCACACTATAGTTGTAATTATCGTTAATTAATCCCTTCTCTATTGCTATTCATGGATTGAGGGCGTATTTTCCTGCAAATCTTTAAGGGAAAATCAATTTTTTGTTAGTTTTGGACATGTCTAATGAGAACCAACCACCCAGTAACCCAAAGAGAAAAAACCTTTTCTCGCGATGTAAAACTCATCTCCGTCACTGATCTGAAAGGTAATATTGTTGACTGCAATCAAGCGTTTATTGATGTTAGTGGATTTTCCCGTGATGAGTTAGTTGGCCAACCTCATAATATAGTACGACATCCAGATATGCCACCTGTGGCGTTTCAAACCATGTGGACGCAGCTTAAAACAGGTAAGCCATGGATGGGGATCGTAAAAAACCGCTGCAAAAATGGCGATCACTATTGGGTTGATGCCTATGTAACCCCAATAACAGAAAATGGCAAAATCATTGGCTATGAGTCGGTTAGAAGCTGCCCAGACAGGGCTACGGTTGAACGGGCAAGTCAACTTTATACAAACGTAAATACTAATAAAGGAAGCAGTTTCAGTCTTCCCAAATTACGTGTCGTTTGGCCAGTATTTAACATCGTCTCGTCACTGGCACTTTGGTATTTTGCTTCTGAGTCTGCAGGATTTTTTTGGTTGATGGCAAATATGCTGGCATATTCAGCCTATGCAACTTGGCGCGATAAAGAACAGCTGAGAAGACTAGAATTTGAGTTGGCGCACAGTTTTTGCGATGAGATATCTGAGCAAGTTTATTCGACTTGGGATGGTACTATGGCATCAATCCAAGTCCGCTTAAAGAGCGAAAGGGCACACCTAGATACAATTCTTACGCGTGTTGAACATGCGGCGCAAAACGTATCAAAAGGAGCGCATACGGCGAGTAAAGAAGCGCGAGCAACTTATGCCGATTTACAAAAGCAGCAAACTGAGACTGAGCTTGTTGCCACTGCCATGAATGAAATGACAACAACCATCAACGATGTCTCTAACAGCGTGCAATTGAGTGCTAAAGATGCTCAGAACTCCCTTGATTTGACTTCTCAAACAGAACAGATCGCTAATAAAACCAAAATTGCTTTTGGTGATTTAAGTAATACCATTGCCGATATCCGCAATTCTGTTGAAGGCGTCTCTAAGCAAACTGATAAAATTGCTGCAGCCGCACAGATTATCGAACAAATCGCTGAGCAAACTAATTTGCTAGCACTAAATGCAGCAATTGAAGCTGCGCGAGCTGGTGAACAAGGTAGGGGCTTCGCAGTAGTTGCTGATGAAGTTAGACATCTAGCACAGCGTACTCAAGAGTCGACTAAAGAGATCCATGCAATTATTGAAGAGCTAACCAGCAGCACACAAGCGTCAGTAAATATTGCTCAGCAAGGCCAAGAAGAATCGCTCCATGGTATTGAACAGCTGAATCAAAGCACCGATATGCTACAACAAATCACCCAAGCTGTTATCCAGATTAGTGATATGTCGATGCAAATTGCAACTTCTGTTGAGCAACAAGCGACCGTGTCTGATGACATTAATCAGCAAGTCGTAAACATTGCACAGCTTGCAAACAACAGCCTAGATAGCGCGGACAAAGTGCATCAAGAGAGTAAAGACCTAGAATCGACTGCTAAAGAAATGCACGAGTTGATTGTTCGTTTTAAGCGTAAGTGAGTTTTAGCATAGTGCACTTATTCATTGAAGATTCAAAAGGACATTCTCGAATGTCCTTTTTCTTATATTTAAATCTTTCGTTTTAAGCCCGATTTGGCGCGTTCTTTAATATTGGTTTGAATATAAATTTGATCGGTTGTCGCGATTTTGGCATGACCTAAATCTTCAGATAGATGTTTTAGCGGGCGGTGTTGCGCATCATGTGTTGCACCTGTATGTCTTAGCCAGTGTGAAGTTGCGGCTTCGAGTTGCTCTGACTCTTCCGTAAAACCATCTTCTTTTAGTTTAGCCACTGCTAAGTCAAAACTTTGCTGAACAATACGGCGTAATTGACGAACGTTCATACCGCCTTGGCCCCTTAGTTTATGAACAATGGGGTAGGGCTCATCAACGCGAGGCAGGGCGCTTAATCCTCGGTACTGCCGATAACGCTTTAAATAGCTGATAAAGTCTTCGCTAAGCGTTACATCCCTTAGCTTATTGCCTTTACCCATAATTCTTAGGTACCAAAAATCATCTTGATCCTGCCAAAAATGGCTCATTACCGGTGACCAATGAGGGCGATCTGACAGCTCTGAAATACGTAAATACAAACCCTTTAAACAAGCTAATACAAAGAGATTCCGTTCAAGGTCTGGTTGCTGTTCACTTAAATCACGAGTTACACCAAAAACATATTCCCATTGCAAATCACTCAGCGTATCAGGAAGATTGATTTGCGATTGAACAACTAAATAAGGGCTATTTTTTTTAACCACCGGAACAAAATTAGCGAACGACTTTTCTTCTAAAATAGCAAACTTGTAAAACACATTCAGCGCGGTAAACATCGCGGCCAACGTTTGCTGGCTAGCGCCGTTTTCTTTGAGAACAAATGGCCGCCAATTTTCGTTAACCTGACGGATTCCTTGATTTTGCTTATAACGCCACTGTACAGAAGTTTGCGTCCATGCTTTATCTGGCTCTACCACAAAATCTACATACGCTTCGATGTCTTCGCGTTTTAGCTCAAACACTGACTTCTCAGCAACCAGCCACGACCATAAATAAAAGCGCTCAAGCTCATTACGAAAACGGTTAAAAGTTGCTTCAGACTTACGACCGTAAACATACAAAAACTGAAATAAGAACTGCAACTCGTTATGTACCGGTAGTGATTTACCATGACTAGCCAAGAACTTTGTCAGTTCAGGATACTCATGCGCAAGCGTATCATCTTCAAGGTGGGCGATTTGATACCTTAGCTGCTTTAAGGTATCAACTAGTGGTAAAATCATGTAAGTCCGATATTGGTTAGTATTGGACATATTATAGTAATTCAGATACGTATTGTGCAATACTGTATAAATAATCCTATAATTTATATTATGTTAAATAGCGTAAACTCCCGCAAAATGACGGATGTTTGTTCAACCCAAATACTATATCAAAGCCCTGTTTTTATAAGTTTTCTCTGTTTTCCTATCTATTATCTTCCAAAGTGGCAAGATTTTCGAATTTGTCGCGACGGATACTTGTGGAGACCAAGAGGCCTTAAGTACGAAACAGAGTACACAACCTATTATCGGCCAGAGCGGGACTGGCTTTATGCAGACGCTGCTGTCATTGATGCAATTAAAGAAGATACTTGAAAAATCACCACTAATTTCTTTCGTCGCATTACAACAGCAACTTTAGTATTCATATCATCAGTCATGCTGTTGTCCAGAGCACAATTAAAGTTGCATCTCCATAAGCTAGTAACGTTTTTAGCCGTTGTAGTAATCATTAGCAAAAAGCATCGTCTACTATGAGTTGGTATTATAAAATAAAAAATTAGCTCTTAACTAAGTGTTTACAGTTGGTGCTCTACAGATCAACAATAGTAGAGAGAAGATCTTTAAAGATTAAGCTCACAGTACTTTTGTAGTTGAAGATATTTTAGCTGCAAATAAGATGGTAGATGTGGCCTTGCAAATTATGTTTTCATGCGAGATCTGCATACCGTAGCGTGGCCTTCTAACACTTAAACAATCCATGTCATTGTTGTAGGAGAAATTCTCTAGATACGACTCAATAACGTATTGGTTGAAACTGTTGATGAAGGGACGCATTTTATGACTAAAAGGAAATCTCTATGTTTAAAAAGATACTACTTCCAATCGCTGCAACTATGTTTTGTATTAGTGCGGCTAACGCCCTAACTCCACTAGAAGACCGTGCTCGAGTTTCTAGGATGAATGCCGATCTGCTGTTGCCTGATGGTTCTACATTAAATGTAGACGTGTCATTCGATTGTGGTAGCGACTATAAAAATACGGCGCTTATGGTGATGAGTGATTCTGGAGCTCAGCTATTAGCGGCAGCCTACACACATTTATATGGTGTTGAAGCCGGCGAAGCGGTAATGCATTCTTGGAATAATAAAAAGAATGAATCTGATCCTCGTAAACCCACCTATTTGTTTGTACTTGCAGAGCGTGAAAAGCAATTTGATTGGGAAAAATCACAAGATGACAATCAAAAACTTAACAAAGGCTTAAAGAGTGTTACAATGGAGCGTAATATAGTTGATAAAACGGCATCTGGAGAAACTAAGATCGATTTGCCTATCGTCGTAGCGGGTTGTGGTGTAAGAGATCACAATGCGTACGAGGTCAACTAGGAAGTAAGGCCAGCTCTTGTGGTTGGCCGCATTTAATAAATGGATTGTCTCATGCGTATCTTCGTATTTTTATTTCTTACTGCCCTTTCATTGCAGTTGCAAGCGTTCCAATTTGAACATCTAAATGGCGTCGTTCATGACTCAAACGATAATTTTTATTTGTCCTCGCACAATGGAGTATATAGATACGATGGTCGTCATTTTCTTCCTTTAAGTAAAGCAGCTGGATTACCAAGCGGTTTAGTTCGTGATATTAAACTGAAACATAAGACTTTGTTTTCTTTGTACTCTAATGGTGACGTTTGGGTCACGAATCTAACAAGTCTAGAATCGAAAAAAATAGCGTCTGTGGAAGCGACAAAACTAGCATTAACAAATTCATCGCTTTTCACTTTAGGAAAATATGATGTTAAAAGGATTGATCTAGATTCTGGAGTAGTTAGTACAATATACAGCAGTTCAAGCCGAGTTTTAGACATTGACGCGTTTGCAAATTTGGCCTACCTAATGACCAGAGATGGCGTGTTTATAGTACAAGATGGTGTAATTAAAACCGTTGAAGCACTAAGCATTGATAACGGAAATTTAGCGGCAACACCGCATGGTGTTGTCTACTTTGTTAATAATAGGTTGAGTTACTTCTCTACCCTACAGCAGCAGCTTATCTCAAATATGGAAATACACAATGCTGATAATATAGTATTTGCTGCCCCCTATTTTATCTATTTTACAGATAACGATAGTGTCAATGAAATCACACTCTCAGACCTAAACATTACGAGAACCGGTATCAATACTAAGAAGAAAAACTACAGCAAGTTACATGTAGATGGTAAAAATCGGGTGTGGGGTTTAGGTCTAAACACATTCGAGCCTATTGAAGTTGGTCTTAAGTCTTCTGAATTGTCTTTAGGGTCTAAATACAACGTACTTGAGGGCGTTGCTGGAGAATTGTGGGTTGGCACTACAAAAGGCATTTTTCAAAAAGCCGACAGAAATCATTTTGAGCCATTAACTTGGTTAAATAATCAAATATCTGCACAGGCATTTGAGGTCACGGCCTTTCAACTATTCAATCGCGGTCTCGCGATAGGAACCAATGTGGGTACATATTTTGTGGATTTAGCGAGTAAGAAGGTAACAAAAGTCCATGATGATTATGTGCTAAATTTTTCAGTGATCGATAATAATTTACATATCGCGACAAATGGTTATGGGGTTGTAGAAGTTGATTCACACTTAGAATTGATAGTAGATAAAAAGCTTAGACAATTGCTTCCTAGTTTAGAAGTTTTAGACATTAATCATAGTGGGAACTATATCTATGCAAGCACCAAACAAGGTTTGTTGATTGTTGATACACAAGACTGGACGCGTAGTCTATTTGAAGATGGTGTAGTTGTCACTGATAGCTATGTTACAGAGGAAGGCCTATTTGCAGCGACTTATGGAAAAGGTGTCTGGTTTAAACCCAATAGTGGAGTTTGGCAAAAGTTAAGTTCACCAAATTTTGTTAAGGAGTTTGTGGAGTTTAATGACAATTTGTATTTAGCGACCAACAATGGTGTCCACATTATAGAAAGGGGGGCGGATCATACAAAATTGGTACCTGGAACAAAAGCGCACTCTTTTACGATAGGAAGTCTTAAGGTTCTGGGCGATAAGCTTTATGCTGCTAGTTCAGATTTTATATTTGAGCTCACAACGGCACCTTCAGTCGATCTTTACGCTCCAAAGGTAACAAGTGTCACTCTGGATGGTAAAACCTATTTGGAGTTTTCTGAACTGGTTAGTCAGCATTCAGCTATTGAAATAACGATTAGTGACTACAATTTTGTAGATCAGCATGTCAACTCGTTTGAAGCAAACATAAACGATACTGGATGGCAAAAATTGTTAGCTGCAGGAATGCAACTTAGCAATCTAAAGCCAGGGGGATACGATATTTTATTTAGGGTTGAGAATAAGGGACGCTACGGTGACGTTACGGCGCTGACTTTTAACGTGGCTGCGCCGTGGTATTCAACACCTTTAGCTATTTCAATGTATGCTACTTTGATCTTTATCCTAGTAATTGCGATTTCTGTGTATATATATATTTGGGTGCAGAGTTTTCATAAAGTTTTCAGGAATAATCAACGCCAATACCAAAAAGAAGACTTGAGTGATGCTGTCCTTAAAGTTGCCGAGGCTAAAGAGTTGTGTAGCGGTGGTGACATTACGATTTCAGAAGGTTTAGACAAACTCGACCAAGCACTTTTGAAGCTCGAACCATTGGCACGAGGTCATGCGGCACTTGGCAAAGAAAAACTGAGCGTTGCTATCAGTATGTTGCAGGCTCATTGTTCATATATGAGTGATATGAATCTCGATTTCAATATTTCCATTGGTGAGACACAACTTAAAAAACAGTTGGAAAAGGACATTTACAGCGTAACCTACCATTGTGTTGATAATTCGCTTAAACATTCAAAAGCAACACAACTCAGCCTGTCCATTAGCAAACAACAAGATCAAATTCATGTCATGATTTCTGATAATGGTAAGGGAATGGCGCTTTATTCACGACTTCATTTCGGATTAGGGATATATACCATAAAACAAATTGCGAAAAGTTATAAAGCCAAGTTGAGTATTAAAAGCTCAAAAAAAGGAACTGTTATTCACTTTGTGTTTCCTCTTTTAGAAATTGGCAGGCCGAGTAAAGAAGAAATTCAAAAAGAGGTTTTAGAGAGAATGCAGGATTAGACACGCTAACCAGTCTATTTATCTTACAGATTTTATATGTCTTGGAAGTATCAAAGCGGCTTCGCTAAGGTCTTTACAAACTTAATCTTCTAATATAAAACAATCAACTACTTTGGCTATAAACAAAAAAAGCGAGAGTTTCCCCTCGCCTTGCTTATTTCGCCTTGCTTATTGCTGTTTTAGACCTATTCGCAGTAATTAGCTACATACGTTAAGTCGTTGATGTGCTCTGGGCCATCCATAACAAAGGTCGCTTGTGCCGTATTTGGATCTAGTGTGTAGATCTTCGCATCTTCACCTGAGTTACGACCAGACACGTATAATGTGCCATCTGAGTTTACTGCTAAACCTGATGCCCAATTTACACCATGCTCGCCAACAAGATCTAAAGTCATGTCGCCTTTATCTAGCGTGTAAAGTGCTTTACCCGTTAGTACGTAAATCACGTTTGTATCTGCTGAATATGCGATATCACCATGTGAGAAGTCATCATCTGCATAGCTTAGTTTACCAAGCACTGTTTTTGCGCCTGTTTGCATGTCAAACTCATAAAGATAAGTTTTGCTGCTTGCGAGTAATTTAGTACCGTCTGGCGTTACTGCTGAACGGTATAATGGCCATGAAACCGCATTAGCAGCTAGAGTCTGCTCTGCACTATCTAATGAAACTTTCCAAAGTGATGACGCCTTAGTTGCACTGTCGTTTTGTTCCATAAAGTAAAGCGCGCCATTGTGCGCAGCAATATTTGAGGCTGTGTTAGCGATGCCGTCAACGTATTCATAGGTACCATTTACCATGTCGAATTTATAAACGTAGCTATTGCTGTCTTCACCAAAGTTATTTATGCCATACACGCCTACTTTACAGGTTACTGGCGGCTCTGGAGGTGTAACTTCCTCCTCTTCTGTCACGACGATGTTGTCTAATAACGCACCATATGAGTCAGAAGTGCCTAAACCCTGAAAACGTAACTGCGTCGAACTACCTGTCGCTTCAACCGTATACTCGTACTTTGTCCAGCCACGGGTCGTTGCATTCATCGTTACTAGTGTATTATCGCCAAACCATGCACGTGCGCGATTAGTTGAATTATTGTTTACTACTCGAGGTGAGTAATAAAAACTCACTTTATACTTTTTACCAGCCATTGTTGGGATATTCTGGTAGATTGTATAATTTGCAGTCGAGTCAAGCTCTAGGTATTGATTGCCATCTTGAGGTACGATAATACCAAGGCTTTGCTTTTGAATTTCGAATTTGGCACCTTCTCTGCTCCAACCTTGGAGATTATCAAATAACGCCCAATCACCAGAAATATTGCCTGATGTTTCAAACGAGCCGTTAACGACTAAATTGTCGGCAGCACTTGCTGTACCAATAACTGACATTAACGCTAAGGTTGCAAAGTTAAGTTTCATAGCCACTCCAATAAAATAGAGTTAATGTAAATTTTTTGTTTACATTAACATCACTCAATATACTACCATTGTCGTATTTTTTTGGTTGGCGGTCAATGAATAACCGAAAAACCAGATTTTATGATGTTTTACTTCTCGAAATAGATTTTTGAACTACTACTTTAGTATTGTTTTTTTTGCGTGGAAAATAGATGTCGAAACCTATCCGTCATTTTGACTGAAGTTTAAGGCTACGTATAACAAAGTTATTAAAGCTAGTGGTTAATGGTACATCTAAGAGTGTTTGTTTGGTTGCAGTAATGAAAGTCTAAGTAGTAGTTATCCTCGGAAGGTGTCTGGCCAAGCGCTATCGTATTATAAAGCAATTCCGCTCCTTTTCGGCCCATTTCATAGGGGTTTTGGCCAATGTTGATTGTTGAAAGTCCCTTTTCCAAAGCTTTAAGTTGCATCTCTTCTGTATCTGCGGAAATGATCACTGCATTGTTATTTTTGATCTTCTCTTTGTATGGCAATACGCGTTCAATATAATTAGAGTGAAATTGGGCGAAGCCTGCTACAGCAATAAAAATCGGGGGGGCTTCATAACTTAGCAAGGTCAATAGTTGGCTTATCGCATCTTCTCGTTTACCCATAGTATAAAGTGGGCATCGTTCGTACTCTTGCCACCCCTGTTTGAGATCATTTTCTGTTTTTGTAAGATTGTCTATTGTATGTGTAGAAAGAGCATATCTAACGCCTTTAATTCTTTTATCTAAATTAGGTGTTGAGTGATGACCTGTTTGAATACAAAACGATTGAAGCGCCGCCTTTTTATAAGGCTTGGCGGCTTCTCCTAGTGCAACACCAAATGCAAAGTTATCGGTTCCTACATAGGCGAGACGGTAATCTTTATGCTCTGTTAAAAGGTCAGAGTCAAAAGTGATCACTGGGATCTTCAATTGCTTCGCCTTTTTGAGTGAACGGGACACGAGATAGTGTGAATCGGTAGTTGATATTAATAACCCATCTACCTTTTCATTCAATAGTTCGTTAATAATAAGGCTTTGCGTTCTAAAATCTTGATAGTCGTCTGCACCATCGTAGATACATTCTACATTTGGATGTTGTTTCGCAAAGTCTACACACCCTTTATACGATTGTTCATAAAAGGTGTCATTTTTAGTTTTGCCTACAACCGCAATGGTTATTTTCGCTTGTGTACTTTGACTCACTATCGCAAACAATATTAGTCCAAATACCAAGGCACAACGGGAGAATAGATTTTCCTTTAACTTCATGTTTAGAGTGAAATAATTTTCTTAAACTACTGCAAGCATAACGTAGATTCTTAGTAACGCAAATGAGGACAACATTCCATCTGACGCTCACTAGTGCATCGCAGCATTTTTCAATACAAATTGATGAGCATCCATATAGCTTTTAATAGCACTTTGCGCAATTCGTATCGTCGCTGGTACATCAGTACTACCTTTATGAATACAAAATACTTCCACTTTTTCCAGCTCGAATTCGGGATCTACTCGCTCCAGGTTATGATTATTAAATGCGATGATTTCTGGCACTAACCCGATACCCAAACCGCTTTCAATGAGCCCTATTGTATCGCTAACGGAATTGGTTTTGTGATGTGCTTTGAATGAAAGCGGTTTAACGATATTTTGTGTTGTATGGATAAATTCATAATTTGTGACTTTACCTTCCCAAGAGTTTGCAATGTAAGGAGCGGTGGTGTCGTTAAATTCACTGTCCTTTGCTTTATACAGAACGTCTCTAAATGAACCAATATATTGCTGTGATTGCTCCACATCTGTGCTTTTTCCCACTCTAACAGCAAGATCTATCCCCCGCTCCACTAGATTGAGAGGGCGATCTTCATTAATTAAATTCAAGCGGATCTTAGGATGCGTTTTAATCAGCTTACATAGTGCAGGTGCAACGATGGTTTGCATCAAAGCATAGGATGTTGTCACTGTTAACTGTCCTGCAAGTACTGATTGCTTAGATCTTGCTTTTTCCCAAGCTAATTCTGATAAATGGCTGATTTCAAGGCAATACGCATAGAAGTCTTTACCAACGTTGGTCAATGATTGGCTTCGTGTGTTTCTGTATAATAGTGGTGTTCCTATCTCTTCTTCTAGTTTCTTGAGATGTTGGCTGATCACTGATTTAGACAAAGATAACTTCTCCGCGGCTTTGGTCAGTGATCCTGACTCTACCACCCCCTTAAATATCATCATTCTTCTTAGTTTGTTCATTTTGACTTCTCTTTTCACGTTACTTTATAAGATAAAGACCGCCACACCTAAATAAAATTACATAAATATTACATAAATTAAACATGTATTTTTAATAGTTATAAATGAAATGTACTTTATGGTCTATACCAAATTCAGCGTCACTTTCCCAACCTAGCTAAAAGTGGTTATTGATAATTCCCTTAATCGTTTTAGATTTAATCTTGTTTGAATTTTTAAGTCATTTAGATAACTTTAAGTGGTTGTCCTAACGGGCAGTTAATTTAATTTTTCTGACTAAGATCAGATGGCTGATAATAGATTGAATTTATTTTTTCAACAAAGAATGTGCGTCTCATTTACAGCGGTAGAAACATTGAGTTCGATTTTATGAAACAATTTAATTGAGATTGAATTTTGAGCTAAAGTAGCTGTAAAAATAAACTGTTGGCTATCTGTCTGTAACAAAACCCTCTACATCTATAGCTATGGATGGCTAGGTTGTAGCTCGTTTTTGTTAACTTTCATTTACTTAACTTGTTGTTTTGTAGATTGTATGCCATGTTATTTAGTGTTATTGGAAATGCAACTAAACCCCTCAATTTGTTAGAAAGTGTAGAAGTTCTTCCATTCTCATTGTCCCTATATCAATAATATTAAAAGTACATTTGGTTAACATTTTAACTACATGCACTTTTATCTTCAGTTGCATCTTTAGAGACCAAAAGAGGTCTAGTGCAACTTAACAGTTAGAACACCGATTGATTAAGGAATATGAAAGATGAAATCAATTAAGTTAAAGAAAAGCGCAATCGCTATCGTAACATCACTACAGCTATTTGGGCTTAGTCAGCTTGCTACGGCGAATACCAACGTCCCAGAAATTTCACCAATTATGTACGATACACTTCAAGGCGATATCGAAGGTTCACCGCTGTTTATAGATGTTGGGTCGAATGACTTCCTACTTACTCAGGAGCAATGGCATACAATTCAAGTTTTTGCTGAGTCAGCTGTTAGTTTACCTAATAACGAAGCTGCCTTTAGAAGTGCGACGCGATATCCAGTAGATACGCCTCTAAATAACGACTACATTGCACTGATGACAACCTTTGAATCAATCAATGCGTCGGGTCAGAATTGGAATCATAAGCTTTATCCTAGCATCATTGATCTTGCGACAAAATTAGCGAATTACTCCGATACCCATGTATTGCTAATTCAACCATTTATTGACGAACTAACAAAGCTACATAACGCGTCGCTAAGCGGAGATTTGCAAGCTGCTGAGCAAAGCAGACAAGTAGCGATTTCATTTCTAAACACCTTCATGAATTTTGTTGATGGTAATCTAACAAAAACCCAAATAGTGGTAGATCAACTTGTTTCCTTTCAAGGAGATTTAACTACACACTCTGGACAATTAAATACACTAGAAGGCACTTTTGAGGACATTTTAAACAAAGACCAGCCAGCTAATATACGTGACCGAATTAGCACATTACAACGACGACTTAACGATCTGAATGATGAAAAGAGTGATTTAAAAACTGGTATTGGCTTAAGTAGTCTTGGCGGCATACTTGGGCTAATCATTGGCGGTAGTATCCAAGGTGCTCAGTTAGAGGAAGTAAAGAGCGAGATTAATAAAGTAGAATCTCAAATTGAGACGGCGAATAAGGAACTCGCTCACGCGATGAGTCTAGCGGCCTCTTATCAAATTGCCAAAGGTCAAGTGGAAGGCATGAACGAAAAAATTGAAACTGCGCTGATTAATGTACGCAAAGTTCAAGTGCACTGGCAGTCTTTGTATGGAGATATGAAGTCTCTTCGAGATGTATTGACTCAATTAGACAGTGAAAATGCTTTACGTAATGCCAACGTGATTGTTGCAGGGATCGTTTCTTCACCTCTTGCTAGCAATGCCAGCAACTCATGGAAAGACATTGCAGACAAAGCAAGGACGTTTCTACAAAACGCCTACCTGCCTACATCACAGCAGTAAACATCAATAAGTTTGAATTTTTAGCATCATAAATCAACAGCTATTGAGCGATCTACTCTCATAGAGCGCTCAATAGGTTGGTGTTTTATGTTGCAACAAGGAGTTACTATGAAACCAACTTTACTCAGCCTGTTGATTGGCTGCGCTTTTTCGAGCCAAGCTGCGACTTGGAATGAGCTATATAATCTTGAGCTAAGTCAAAACCTACCGAGCGTTACGACTTCAAATCAACAACAGATAGACACACAAAATTATTTGGTCTCGGCCTTACATGTAAATTTGAATGACGTGCTTTCCAGTGCAAGAGATCATAATACTATCGTCATTGCGGCTGACACGGTAGAAATCGACCGAAACATGATTTTCGATGCACCAAACAAACGAATTTTTATCGTTGCACGTAAAATAATGGGTAATGGTACGGTGAGTATCAATTTAGACACCCAAAGTGCTCAAGCATCAACATTGGTATTTATGGCTGATAAAGTTGAGGCCAATATCAATATAATCACAGCTCATTCGCCAAGTGATGGTGAAATTGAACGCTTTAGTATTGCACCGGATTCGTTTGGTACGCTATATCAGGTAATACAAGGCAATAAGTTTGCAACGCCTGTTTCGCCAGCGTTAACGTCACTTATCTCTGTGCATAAAGAGTACTTTTTAGATGCATTTGAAAAGTCATTCGATATGGCGGCTTCTACCTATGATCAAAATCCAGCGTTGAGTATTGAGATGTTGAGTTGGCCTGAATCTATTTTAAACGCAGCTCATGATGTTAGAGAATCTTCCGTTCAAGCAAAGAATTTTTACTTGCAGCTGGCTAACTTTAAACAGTTTTTGTCGTACGCAACACTTAACAAAAACTATGTGCCTAGCCTATCCCGCGACTTTTATGAGTTAACGATTAAAGCATATATTGACGCGATGGAAGCATATCAGGATAGCTACAATAATTTTCAGCAACAAGGCAGAAGTTTAGAAAACAAACGCCAAGATCTCACTTTGATGCAGGATAACCTATTCGACGTTGCATCTGCTGAGCAACGAATTATCTCTCGCTCTGTTGAGCAACTGACGAGCTTGGTAAAAACACTTGATGAACAAAAAGCATCATTCAGCGGACAAGAAAATAATGTCTTCTATTCTGGGGTCGAGTTTCAACAAGGAATTTTGGACTACAAACTAGATAAAATCACTGAAATTGGGCTTAAAGTACTTGAAACCGTAATTAGTGCGGGCACTGCATTTGCGGGTGCTGCTGGGGGTGACACCAGCGGTCTGAAAGACTTGGTCGCGAGCTTGCCCGCCACAATCCAAGAGATCAATGAGTTAAAAACCAAAATTGATGATATCGCGTCATTAATGGATAAAGTACAAACGGTTAGCGGCCAGTTAAACGTGTTATCGCAAAAAACCGCTGATCCGTTTTCTAGTAGTGAGCTTGCACAAGAGTTCAATCGTCTTAATTCACTCATTCCGACCAAAGAAGAGGCAAATCGAATTTGGGACGAATTTTTGATAACTGCTAAGGCACAAATGAAAAAGGCCATAGATGAAGACATTGATGGTGCAAGTGACTACCTTGTTGCTATCGAAAAGTTGATTAATCATGGTAAGGCAATAGTTGCTGTAGAGATTGATATTGCCCAGGAGCAATCTAGACAGATAGATTTGCGCATCACCGCTGATGCAAAGCTTAAACAGATCAATCGTATAGATGCATTTTTACAAAATAATCAAAACAGTCTAGATGAAATTCAGGACATGGAGGAACAGCTATTCCGGACTCTGAATAATCTAAAACGTCCGATATTTGTTGCATTAACAAACTATCAGGCGGCATTTAGCTACTGGTCTCTTGATGACACCATAGTGACACCAAGCCTTAATCAAAGTTATCAAGAATACCGTCACGACTTAGCTTTACTACGTGAACAAGAGGCCGCGTCATTATTGCGTTTTAACCCTCGACCTCAAGATTTTATGCTCACCATAGAAGAGTTAGATGCGCCGCAGCAATTGCTGGATTTTGCGCAAGACGGTGAAATGAGTTTTACGCTGTCGTTGGAAGATATTGATTTTTCCCAGTTTGATCGAGTTAGATTAGACGAGGTCAATGTTGTACTAGAAGGTTCTGGGTTAAATGAGAACCAGCGCTATGATATCGAAGTAAGATCTAGTGGTTCATATCAAGATAGGTTTAAAGGGCAACCCTATCAATTTAGTGCAGAGTCGTTATACCGATTGGTAAGTTACGAGCTGTTAGATAGTGAAACGACGCGCATAGATCCAATCACCAGTGGTGCAATAGCAAACGATTATGCTATTAATTACTTTAAACCAACTCCGTTTACCACTTGGTCAATTAAGCTGAAAAATCCACAGCTTTATGACTTAAGTAAAGTGACGAATATCAAAGTGTCGTTTAAAGGAAATGCGATCCCCAAACAATAGTGCGCAGTTTAGTCTAGTAGGAGCCACTTCACGTGGCGATCTTTTAGCAAAAGCTTGCAGGGTTAACCTGCTCCTACTTTGGTGAGACTTGAATATTTGCTAAACCAGATTGCCTTTTCGTAGGAGCCACTTCACGTGGCGATCTTTAACAAAAGCTCGCAGGATTAACCTGCTCCTACTTTGGTGAGATTTGAAAATTTGCTAAACCAGATCGCCTTTTCGTAGGAGCCACTTCACGTGGCGATCTTTAACAAAAGCTCGCAGGATTAACCTGCTCCTACTTTGGTGAAACTTGAATATTTGCTAAACCAGATCGCCTTTTCGTAGGAGCCACTTCACGTGGCGATCTTTTAGCAAAATTCCTCGGGATGAGCCGCCACCTACTCTACAACTTGAGCCCTGTTATCCAGATGGCCACTAAAACGGGTTGCTAATAAGGCTGCAGCGCTAATAAGTGCGCCTACCCAAGCGGTGTCCTGCAGCGACATATTTTCTACAATTTGGCCACCTAAGACAGAGCCGAGCGCAATTCCAACGTTGAACGCAGCGATATTCAACCCTGATGCGACATCCACCGCTTTTGGAGTAAACTTTTCGGCTAGCTGTACAACATAGACCTGAAGACCAGGTACATTTCCAAAAGCAAATGCTCCCCACACTAGTACTGTGATCACCACGCCTACTTTCGACTGCATGGTAAATGTCAACACAGCCAAAATGATCGAGAGTAACGCGAAGATGATGGTCAGAGCGCTTATCGGCCCCTTTTTATCTGCTAATTTTCCGCCATAAATATTGCCAACAGCAACAGATACACCATAAACCAGCATAATAATACTGACTGTAGCGGCGTGAAAACCAGCTTCCTGTTGTAAAATTGGCGCAAGATAGGTGAATGCCGTAAAGGTTCCACCGTAGCCGAGTATGGTCATAAGATAGACTAGCAGTAATCTGGGTTGCAATAATACCTTTGCCTGCTCAGATAGACTGGCAGATGCGCTTTGCTTTAGGTTCTTTGGAATTAATAAAGCACTTCCCAATAGAGCGATAACACCTAAAGCAGAAACTACTAGAAAAGTGACTCGCCAGCCAAACTGTTGGCCAATCCAAGCACCCAAGGGGACACCTGTTACGAGCGCAACGGTCAGTCCCGTGAACATAATGGCGATGGCACTTGCCTCTTTGTCTTTTGAGACCAAGCTAGTTGCAATCGTAGAGCCAATCGAGAAGAACACACCATGAGCGAGCCCTGTCATGATCCTCGCTAAAATGAGGCTTTCATAACTTGGCGCTTGCCACGCAAGCAGATTGCCAAAGACAAATAGTGCCATCAAACTAAGTAATACAGATTTCCTATTCCATCGCCCTGTCAGTGCGGTTAAAACGGGCGCACCAACAGCAACGCCAATGGCATATAAACTCACCAGTAAACCTGCACTTGGCAGCGAAACTGATAAATCGGAAGCAATGGTCGGTACTAAACCAACAATGACAAATTCGGTGGTACCAATGGCAAATGCGCTTAATGTCAGCGCCAGTAATGCAAGCGGCATAAATAACCTTTTTAACGTGATAAGCAATAAGTTGGTGTAGTGTGAAAGCTTTTTTATTTGCAAAAAACAGCAAAAATGACAAAATACTTTTGTAGAAAATGAAAAGGAACACACGTGGCCGTTAGCTCAAAAACCGAAGATCTAGAAGCTTTTATCTGTGTTGTCGATACTGGGAGTTTTTCCGCTGCAGCAAATCTGATGGACGAACAAGTTGCAAAGATCTCAAGAGCAGTCACTCGATTAGAAAAGTCCTTGTGTGTAACCCTATTCAATCGAACGACTCGACGGATAGAGTTAACCGAAGAAGGCGAGCTATTTTTACACTATGCGCGACAGGCACTTAATACCATTGAGCAAGGCGAAGAGGCGTTAAGGCTGTTACGATTTTCACCGGCAGGTAAATTAAGAGTGGATGCTGCAAGTCCTTTCGTTTTTCACCAGCTTACGCCTATATTAAAAGGTTTTAATGAGGTCTTTCCCGATATTACTTTGGAAATAACGAGTCATGACAGCATTATCGATTTGCTGGAGCATAAAACCGATATCGCAATACGGATTGGTGACTTGGCTGACTCTAATCTTCATGCGCGTTTGCTAGGCCGCAGTAAACTTCATCTAGTAGCCAGCCCTGACTATTTAAGTAAATTTGTAGGTAATGAATCACGGATTGATCTTCCACATCATAACTTGATAGGTTTTACCGATGCCCCACATCTCAACGTCTGGCCTTTACAAAGTCCGCAACAGCTCAAGTTTTCCATTAGCGCATCCAGTGGTGAGACCGTGAGGCAATTGTGTATTGCAGGCCATGGCATTGCACTGCTATCTAACTTTATGGTGAGGCAAGATATAAAAGCAGGAAGACTTGTTGAAGTTTTTACCGAGCAAATTATTTCGCCAAATCGCAGAGAAGCAGTACAAGCCGTGTATTATCAAAATAGTGGTGTATCCTCTCGGATTTCGGCATTTCTAGACTATATTGCGCCTAGGCTCACGCTATAGTTTTTTCATTTTTTACAAATATATTTTGTATTTATTGCGGTTAATGAAGATATTTAAAACCGTTAAGCTTCTCATCGTGAAAATAAACGTTGAGGAGGCCAAATGGCTGATTTATTTGAGTCAATTAACATAGCAGGTAAAACACTTAGTAATCGTATCGTGATGCCACCTATGACCCGCTCGCGGGCGAGTCAACCCGGGGATATCCCTAACAATTTGATGGCAACCTATTACGCACAGCGTGCTACGGCTGGTTTAATTATTAGTGAAGGGACACAAATATCGCAACTAGGTAAGGGATATGCTTGGACACCGGGGATCTATTCAGACGCCCAAGTTGCTGGCTGGAAACAAGTCACAAAACAAGTGCATGATGCAGGCGGTGTTATGTTTGCGCAGCTTTGGCATGTCGGGCGAGTATCGCATCAAAGTAATACCGGCGGGCCTCAGCCGATTTCAGCTTCGGCAATTCAAGCTCAGGGTGTGAAAGTTTTCATCGATGAAAATGACTCCCCTGATTTTATTCAAGCACAAACACCTAGAGCAATGACCCAAGCAGATATCAATAATGTTATTAACGAATATCGACACGCTGCACGCAACGCGATGCAAGCAGGATTTGATGGAATTGAACTGCATGCAGCGAATGGTTATTTGATTAATCAATTTTTAGACTCTCACTCAAATCAAAGGACTGATGGCTATGGTGGCTCTGTTGATAACCGCATTCGCTTTTTGCGTGAAGTCGTAACGGCGGTGAGTGAAGAAATAGGCAGTGGCAAAGTGGGCGTTAGACTTGCGCCGCTTACTACCTTAAATGGTACAGTAGATGAAAACCCTGAGCAGACATACCTCGCGGCAATTAAACAGCTAACTGCGCTCAACGTATGCTACGTACACATCGCAGAAGCGGATTGGGAAGACGCGCCAGATATGCCTTTGAAATTTAAATACGCAATTAGAGAGGCATTTAATGGCGTGTTAATTTATGCCGGAAAGTATACTAAAGCGCGCGCCCAACAAGCTCTTAATGAAGGTTGGGCTGATATGATTGGGTTTGGTCGTCCTTTTATCTCAAACCCTGATTTGCCCTACAGGCTGGCAAATGACTTGTACTTAAACGAACATCAGCCTGAGACATTATTTGGTGGTAGCGAACAAGGTTATACCGATTACCAAACCCACGCCTCAAATCCAATAAACGTATAGTAGACTAAAAGTTAGTTTCAATCTGCGTACGCATAAACTGGTGTGTACGCAGCTTTCATTTCAACGGCGTTAAGGTGAGAGCAATGTAGCGAACTTTTGCTCTCACTTTTTTGAAATTATCGCTAATGATAGTGTATGACAAAGCATATAGGTTGGAGTTTAGCCTCAAAATAGGGAATAATGTCGCCAAATTAAAGACACATAAAACATTCTACATCTTATCTAAAAATGAAAAATATAATTCTATTTGCTATTGCACTTTTATGCACTAGCTCTGCTAACGCTCAGTTACCTATTGAAAGTTACGCGCAACTCCCTAATATGAGTAAAGTTTCGCTCTCTCCCAGTGGTAAGGCAGTTGCGTATTTACAAAATTATGAAGGAAATCTCGTTCTTACTGTTCATGACCTAAAAACGCATAAAAAAAACTATATATTGCAAACTGATAATAAAACGATAGCACTTGGTTGGTACGATTGGGCCAGCGATGACATGCTCTTATTTGGTGCTAATTACACCAAAGTGCAGCGAGGCGTAAAGTACACAACATCTCGTTTATTTAAATTTGATTTAAAAAACCCTACGGATGAATTGGTTCAAATCAACCGTGCTTATCGCAATGAAATTCCAGCCCAATTTCAAGACGATGTCATTAGCATACTGCCAGAACAACCAAACAAGATATTGGTACAAACTGACTTCGATATGGCAAATAAGCCGAGCGTTTATATCTTAGACATAGCTAAAGATAGACGCGAGAAAGTTGTTCGAGCAAGAAGAAAAATATCTAGCTGGATAGCCGATCAACAAGGCAATGTAAGAATGGGTTATGGTTTTGAAGGGATCACTGCCTACTATATGCTCTATGATAATGAGACGAAGGATTTAACCGATTTCTATACCTTTCAGGCTCGTGGTCCGGAAGCTATCCATATTCTTGGATTTGATAAAGACCCAAATATTATTTACCTCACCGCACTTCATAATGGTAAAAATGCGCTGTTTAAAGCAGACATTACTAAGCGCCCGCTTTTACCTCAGCTTATTTTCTCCGATCCAGACTATGATTTTGATGGCAGTCTCATTTATTCACACGACGGTCGAGCCATAGGCTTCAGCCATTCCAACCTTGATAACTCGAGAGTCTATTGGGACGAAGACCGCAAACTCCTACAAGGCTCACTCAAGGCGGCATTACCAAGCTATGACACCGTTGTAATAAGTATGAGTGCGGATAATAAAAAATACATTGCGTACGGCGATTCGGACCAAGACTCTGGTACGTACCTGATTGGTGACAGAGAAACCAGCTCTTTAGCGGGGTTAGGACGTTTATATCCAGATATTACCGGTGACAATTATTTGGGCAAACAAAGGGTATCGTTTAAAGCCCGTGACGGCCTTGAAATTGAGGGTTACTTAACCCTACCTAAAGCATTCGATGCGGCTGCTCCCACAATCATCTTTCCACACGGTGGACCATACTCTCGCGACTACGCTGGCTTTGATTATTGGTCTGAACTATTGGCAAGCCGAGGCTTTGTGGTTTTCCAACCTAACTTTAGAGGCTCTTTTGGTTATGGCTTTGACTTCTTTAATGAAGCAAATCAAGGTTGGGGAGGAAAGATGCAAGATGACTTACAAGATGCGGCAAACTGGTTGATTGCAGAAAAGTATGCACTCAAAAATAAAATTTGTATAGGTGGTGCGAGTTACGGCGGCTATGCGGCACTAATGGCTGTGGTAAAACATCCTGAAACGTTTCAATGTGCAGCAAGTTTTGCTGGTGTTACAGACTTAGAATCGATAGTCAGTCGTGCGCGCTTTTTCACAAACAAAGAGCTTGTTCGTGACCAATTTGGACAAGATACTGATAAACTTGAGGCACAATCTCCTGTTAACTACGCTAAGCAGATTAACCGCCCCGTGTTACTTATTCATGGTGATGACGATAAAGTCGTGCCTGTGAATCATAGTCGTGACATGGCAGATGAACTTGAAGATAATGACAAGAAGTTCAAATACATAGAGCTCGAGGATGGGAATCATCATCTGAGTTATCAAGCACATAGAGTGAAGACGCTCACTGAGTTTTTAGCTTTTTTCGAAAAACATCTTAAGTAGCAAAGCGCCGCAATTAGCGGCGCTTTTTATTGAGAGAGCAACTTCTTCTGTCACAGAGTTGATGTATGATAGAGGGGTAACATAAAGGAGAATTATTGTGCAGCTCGTTAAATTATTCGCCATGGCAGTGATGCCTATGCTCAGTGTATTTCAGGCCTCGGCAACGTCGTTTTTAGTCTTTGGTGATATGCCCTATACGGAGATAGACAGAGGCATGCTGATGCCAAATGGTGCTCTGCAGGAAAAGGTAAATGATATACAGCATGATTTTATGGTGCACGTAGGTGATATGAAATCCGGTGCTGAGCCTTGTACAGACCAGCTGCTTAAAGATAATTATGCCCTGATCTCAAGTGTGAGTAGCCAACCTTTTGTATTCACGCCCGGCGACAATGATTGGACTGACTGTGACCGCGAAACTCTGAACCCTAGGTTTGATGAGTTAGAAAGGTTGGATTTCATCCGTAAACACTTTGCGGTGCAAATGCCTGATCTACCAAAGTTTAAACGTCAGCAAACAGTACCTGAAAATCAATCTTGGATAGTGGATGATGTGCAGTTTTTAACTTTGCATGTACCTGGCACCAACAATGGTCGCAAACAAATCTTATTATCCGATAAAAAAGTAGTGCACGAAGAGTCCCATCGTCGTGATGTAGAGAATATTAAGTGGTTGGATAGCTTGCTGACGCCAAGCCACAAAGCTGCAGTGATATTTCTACAAGCTGACCTGTATCAAAAAGAGAATCACTCAGGACGCTGTGATAAAAACTCAAAAGCTAAGTGCGATGGTTATCAGTTATATCGAGAGACACTTGCAGAATATGCGACTCAACTCAGTTATCCGTTGCTGTTGATACATGGAGATACGGGAGAGTTTTGCTTTTCTGAACAGTCAAAGAATTTATGGCGTCTTAACGCCCCTGGCGACTTTCAATATTTAGATATTGCAAAGGTTAAAGTTAAAGGAGATAAAAAGAAGCCGTTCAAGATAACACCGCTTCTTTCGCAAGATAAAATAGCTAAATGCAAGGGGCTGTAAAGCCCCTTTACACGCTTTTTACGCAGCTTTACAAGAAGCGTAGCGCGAATTGCTTGCCGTACCTACAGTATAAGCTCGCGCTGTTTATTGTGACTTTCAAACTGCTCTTGCTTAACTGTATTGACAAAATGCCACTCACTTTCCACCTTCTCTTTTGTGAAATTAAGCGTTAAATAACCACGCTGATGAATATTGGCATATTCAAGGTCATCGACTAGTAATTGCAATACCTCAGCAAATTGTAGCGCCTGCTCATCGCCTAATTGTAAGTAATGTTCAAGCCCTGGAGAACTGACAGAAGCAGTCGCATATTCTTGACCACAAACAGCTCCGCTTGCATCGCAGAGCTTACCAGACCAGGCGTTGTGCGTATCTCCAGCAACGACTACTAAATTTTTATTGGCCGATTTTGCTGTTTGTAAAATTACTTCACGTTCAACCGGGTATCCGTCCCATGCATCCAAATTATAAGGTGCGGTAAACGTGACTCGCGCTTTTTCTTGCTCTGACAGCGTTGAGTCACCAGCAAGCATTCTTCCCTTTATTTGAGCAAGCTCTGTTAATTGCGTCGACATTTGTGCAGAAGGGTTGGCAAGAGACATGAGCAGCTCGGCTGGGATCATCATTTTGGTCATCAATACTTGTTGCCCTAAGACTTGCCATTTCGCTGCAGATGTCTTTAAGTTATCTGTGAGCCAAGTCAATTGGTTTACACCTAATAGCTGTTGCGAAGGTGCGATGAGATCCGCCTGAAACCCGGCAAAATCTACTTGTCCTGTACTAGGGTCAATGTAATCTTGATAGTCGAGTGCTTTAGCGCGGCTCTCATGACGAGTATCTAGCATATAAAGTGATAACAAGTCGCCAAATTCAAATTTACGATAGAGGCTCTCAAGTTGATCCTTAACCATCGGACGCACAGGCATCCATTCATAGTAGGCTTGCAGTGCGGCAAGCTTTCGGGCTGTGTACTCCCCTTCTCCCTCGTTATGGTTCTCAGCGCCATCCATGTATGAGTCATTGCATACTTCATGGTCGTCCCATACCGCAATAAATGGCGTACTGGCGTGGAGAGCTTGCAGACCAGGGTCCGTACGATATTTTGCATAGCGACGACGATAATCATTTAATGAAATAATCTCGCTCGCATTATCTGCATCCAGCCCTCGCCCCATGGCGTCGGCATTTTCAGTGGCATACCCACCCATACCATATTCGTATATGTAATCACCTAAATGTAACACTGCGTCTAAATCGCTGCGTTTTGCAGCCTCTGCGTAAACATGAAAGTAACCAGCCGGATAATTTGCACAAGACATGACGGCAAGTTTTACCTGAGTTACATCGTTAACGGGCAAGGTTTTGGATTTACCTATGGGTGAATGCGTTTCCTTAGTGACGAAGCGATAAAAGTAGCGGCTATTTGCAGTCAGGCCATTAAGATCTACTTTAACGGTGTAATCGTTTTTTGCTAATGCGGCGAGCTGGTGGCTTTGTAGTAAGACACCAAAATCTTCAGATTCTGATACTTGTAGAGTGACATCCACACTGTTAGGTGTACCCTCAGGAGTGACTCGCGTCCATAATATAATGCTATCAGCTAAAGGATCGCCACTTGCGACACCATGGTTAAATGCGACAGCAAAATCGTTGCTTGCAACCGCTTTATTATCACTGCTGCCGCAACCTATTAACGAGACGCTAATTGTCGCTGCGCCAACGCCCATTAATGCACTTTTAATAAAATCTCGACGGGTAAAACTTGCCATTATTATTATTCCTTAACTGCAAAATGCGCCATATTGGGCGCACTTATCTACTACTTGAAGGAACTAGCTTAGTTAAGCATTATTACAATTTAACGATTGGTCTTAATTAGTGCGGATTTGGAACAACTCGATTTCTGCCACTGCTTTTGGCTTCTAGTAACATCGTATCTGCACGACGAATAATGCTTTCAACGCCAGACTCACCTGCGCCAAATTCTGCAACCCCAAATGAACTGGTAATATCGACCTCTTCACCGACCGCAATTTGAAATGATGCCTGCTCTATCATAATGCGTGCCCGCTCGGCGACTAAGATTGCCCCCTCTAAGCCGGTATTAGGGAGTACTAGGGCAAATTCCTCTCCACCTAGCCGAGCTATTAAATCCGTGTCTCGTAACATGTCAGAGAGTAGCGAGCTCACGTGAACCAGCACTATGTCTCCCGCTTCATGGCCAAATCGCTCGTTGATTGCACGGAAATTATCGAGGTCGGTCAGTATCACACTAAATGGTGTTCTGTAACGTTCATACAACCTAATTTGACTGTCAATTTTATCGCTTAGCTGCCTACGACTGGCGACGCCCGTTAATGGATCAGTTTTGGTAATAAAATCAAGCTCTTTACGTAAGTGATCGAGTTCGCTATGTATTGCTTTTGTTGTGGTAATGTTGTCTCCGTAGATAACAAAGGCATCATCTTGCAGCGAAAAACACCGTAATCTGAAGAACTCACCGCTTAAGGTATCAATTTCAATTTCTGGATAGTCTAATTCACAGCCGTTGCTTAAGCCTAAAAACCATTCTGTGAGTTCATCCCCGTCGATTCTGTCATCAAACGTATCGTCTGTTTGTGGGTCGAAGATATTACCCAGTGTGCGTCCTGTTATGTGAGACGAGGGTTGTCCAATTAGCTTCGCCATTGCTTTATTGCAAAACTCAAGAACCGACTTGTTGCTAACAATAGCAACTGCATCGTCACTTTTATTGAGCACGCCACTCAGTAGGGATTGTAAATGGTTAGCGTTAGACATAATTCAATTCCGTTAGGCTTTTTGTTATTTTAAATCAATCGGGAAGATTTATCTTAGATCTCGCGCAAATCACACGAAAAAGACATTTTGATTTCGTTATCTACATCAATTGATTCTAATTTAGCACCAATCATATTCCATTTCACTTATGTTTAATGCAACAAATGAAACGTATAGTTACCTCCATACACAAAGGAGGAACTATGTTAAAACCAACGCAACTCGCAACGATTATTTCAGCTTTGCTACTGCTAAGTGCATGTGGCGAAGCTGAGCAGGCAAGCAGTCAAACTCCGCCTCTTCAACCAATTGATGTAGCAGCAACACCGCAAATTAGCATTGCTGATTGGCACACCTATACAACACGCCTTTCTTCTCCAAACGAAGTCGCACTTCGCGCTCGTGTCACGGGTGTGATCGGCTCGGTAAACTTCAAAGAGGGAGATACGGTGAACCAAGGCGATGTTCTATTTGAGCTGGACGATAGAACTTTCTTGGCTGAGGTTGCCGGCCTTGCCGCACAAGTGAAACGTGCCGAAGCGGCCCTTTCGCAAGCAAAAAGTGAGTCAGCACGTGCGCTTCGATTAAGCAAGCAAAAAGCGATTTCAACTGAAGAAGTCGATGCCCGTGTTTCGCTTACCGCACAGCGTGAAGCCGAACTAGATGCGCTTCGCGCTTCATTTAAAGCAGCTCAGTTAAACTTAGAGTTTAGCAAGATCACAGCACCAATCAGCGGCAAAATTTCATTTGCAGAGGTCACTCAAGGTAACACCATTAGAGCAAACGACACTTTGCTTACAACGATAGTCGCAACCGATAAGATGTATGCGTACTTTGATATCGACGAGCGCACTTGGAATAGCCAGTTTGCATCAGTGACGGAAGGTGAGCCGCTTCCTGTGAAATTACAGCTACTCGGCCGTGAGTCGCAGCCAGTCATGGGTGAGCTAGACTTTATTGACAACGCCATTGATGACCACTCCGGAACCCTAAAAGTACGCGCTTCTTTTGATAATCACAGTGGACAATTACGACCTGGCTCGTTTGCGCGAGTGAGTCTTTCATCCGGTGAGCAAAACGATCGAGTATTAATTCCAGACCGCGCAGTGGGTACAGATCTTAAAAACCGTTTTGTTCTTGTCGTCAACGACGCTAATACACTTGAATATCGTCTAATCACACTCGGTAATCGCTATGGCGAATTTCGTGCTGTTGAGTCGGGTTTAGCCGCAGGAGAGCGTATCGCTGTGAATGGTCCAGCGCGTGTAGGCCCAGGCATGCCGATAAGCCCAAACTCCGTGACGCTTACCTTGCCAGATAACATTGCCACGGAAGTGGTTGCGATGACGCCTAGCGATTCTTCACAAGGATTAAACTAATAATGAAATTTTCCCATTTTTTCATTAAGCGCCCTATTTTTGCGGCGATGATGTCGCTTGTGATATTAATCGCAGGGGCCATTTCCCTTTTTCAGCTTCCCGTGAGTGAGTATCCAGAGGTGGTACCACCGACGGTTGTGGTATCTGCAACATACCCCGGTGCAAACCCAAAAGTCATTGCTGAGACCGTTGCAACACCACTTGAGCAAGAGATCAATGGTGTTGAGAACATGCTGTATATGTTTTCTCAAGCAACCAGTGATGGCCGGTTAACGCTTACCGTGACTTTTGCACTTGGTACTGACTTGGACCGTGCCCAAGTTCAAGTACAAAACCGTGTAAATAGCGCTATTCCAAGGTTACCGCAAGAAGTACAACGTTTAGGGGTTGTGGCTGAGAAGGCGTCACCAGATCTCACTATGGTGGTGCATTTGGTATCGCCAAGTGGCTCGCATGATACAAGCTACCTCTCAAACTATGCCGATATTTATGTCAAAGATCAGATAGCGCGCTTGCCGGGAGTTGGTGATGTAAAACTATTCGGCGGCGGTAAATACGCGTTGCGGATATGGCTAAACCCCGAGCAATTGGCTGAAAGAAACTTAACCGCAAGTGATGTGGTCCGAGCAGTCCAACAACAAAACCGCCAAGTAGCAGCTGGCTCTGTGGGTGCTCAACCCACAACCAATGAAAATCAATTCCAAATTCTGTTAAACGTTAAAGGTCGTTTGGCAGATACCAGTGAATTTGACAATATTATTGTTAGCGTATCGAGCGATGGCGCGATCACTAGACTCAAAGACATTGGCCGAGTTGAGCTTGGACAAGATAACTACGCGTTAAGAGCTTTGCTAGATGGAAATGAAGCGGTGGCAATGCCGATTTTCCAGCGTCCTGGTTCTAATGCGATAGAGCTGTCGGATCAGGTGCGTGAAACCATGAAAGAGTTATCGACACGTTTTCCTGAAGGGGTTGAATACGATATCGTTTACGATCCGACAATCTTTGTTCGCGGCTCAATCGATGCGGTAATTTCGACATTATTAGAAGCCATTGTACTTGTGGTATTAGTCGTTATCTTATTCTTGCAAACATGGCGCGCTTCGATTATTCCGCTGGTAGCGGTGCCTGTATCGTTAGTTGGTACCTTTGCTGCAATGCAGTGGCTTGGTGTTTCTATCAATACGTTGTCGTTGTTTGGTTTGGTACTAGCAATCGGTATCGTAGTCGATGATGCCATCGTCGTGGTTGAAAACGTTGAGCGTAATATTGAAAACGGTCTTGCGCCCTTCGAGGCAACTAAACAAGCGATGTCAGAGGTGACAGGCCCTATTATAGCGATTGCGTTGGTGCTTTGTGCAGTGTTTATTCCAACTGCATTTATTACCGGCTTGTCAGGTCAGTTTTACAAACAGTTTGCCCTCACGATCACGATTTCGACGCTGATCTCGGCATTTAACTCATTAACATTATCACCAGCGCTCGCTGCACTACTGTTAAAGCCGCACGGTGCTAAACCAGACAAACTCACAGTGGTGTTAGATAAATTGTTTGGTCAGTGGCTATTCAAACCGTTTAATCGCTTTTTTGATAAGGCAGCTCACGGCTATGTCGGACTGGTAAAAAAACTTATTAGACTGAGCACCATTGTTTTAGTGGTTTATTTAGGGTTAATTTTTGCTACTACTAAGTTGTTTAGCGCCATCCCTGGCGGCTTTATTCCACAACAGGACAAACAGTATCTTGTTGCGATTGCCCAACTGCCAGACGCTGCAAGTTTGGATAGAACAGAAGCCGTTGTACGTGAGATGGAACAAATTGCGCTTCAGACTCCAGGCGTTTTACATTCCGTGTCTTTCCCAGGGCTTTCAGTAAATGGTTTTACAAACAGCCCAAATAGCGGGATTGTATTTGTTGCCCTAGATAAATTTGAAAATCGTACGTCACCAGAGTTGTATGCGTCGTCAATCGCTGCGCGGCTTAATCAGAAGTTTGCCATCATAGATGAAGCGTTTGTCGCGGTTTTCCCACCGCCACCAATACAAGGGTTGGGCACCACAGGTGGATTTAAACTGCAAATTGAAGATAGAGCAAATCTTGGCTTTGAGAAGCTATTCTCTGACTTACAAGCAGTGATCGCAAAAGCGCAGCAGCAACCGGAGCTAATGGGACTGTACTCAAGCTTTAGGATCCAAGTACCACAAATGGACATTGATATCGACCGTGAGCAAGCAATGGTACAAGGCGTACCGCTCGAGGAAGTGTTTAATGCATTACAGATCTATTTAGGTTCAATGTACGTCAATGACTTTAACTTATTTGGTCGCACTTATCAGGTTACCGCTCAGGCTGACGCTAATTTTCGGGCAGATCCTGCACAGATTCTGTCTTACAAAGTAAGAAACAACTACGGTCAAATGGTGCCACTTGGCGCGGTACTCAAAGTCACGCCGACAACGGGACCTGATCGCGTTATGCACTACAACGGGTATCCTACTGCCGAGTTAAATGGCAGCCCTGCGCCCGGATATTCTTCGGATCAAGCGCAAATGGCAATTGAAGCGGTGCTAAACGAAACGCTTAGCGAAGGCATGGCATTTGAGTGGACTGAAGTCACCTATCAGCAGATCCTCGCGGGTAATGTGATGGTGTATATCTTCCCACTGGTTGTACTCTTGGTGTTTATGGTTTTGGCATCGCAATACGAAAGCCTAAAGCTACCATTTGCAATCATCCTCATTGTGCCAATGACCATACTGTCAGCATTAGTAGGGGTGTGGCTAACAGGCGGCGATAATAATATCTTTACCCAGATTGCTCTTATCGTTTTGGTTGCTTTAGCGTGTAAAAACGCAATCCTAATGGTGGAATTTGCAAAAGAAGAGTACGAGCAAGGCAAGACTAATTTAGAGTCAATTATTGAGGCATGTAAACTACGTTTACGTCCTATTTTAATGACGTCAATTGCCTTTACCGCAGGGGTTGTACCTCTGGTACTTGCAACCGGTGCGGGTGCTGAAATGCGCGAAACCATGGGGATTGCAGTATTTTCAGGAATGATAGGGGTTACTCTATTTGGTCTATTGTTTACGCCTATTTTCTTTATGGCGATGACGAAGCGATTATACACGCCAAAAATACGTGAAGCGCAGAGTATCTCCAATGCTATTCCAGTAAAGGATTAATAACTTGTAATCATGTTTAAAGGCCCGTAGGGCCTTTTTTATGCTGCTTTTTATTGCCTTGTAACCACACTATTCACCTTAACTTCATCCGTTTACGCTAAATTATCAGATACCGTCTTTTTCTCGCCGGAGTCTGTTTATGAAATCTCAAATTGCCTTTGCTGTTTTAATTAGCGCTGTTCTCAGTGCATGTGGCGAGGACATCTCGAATCGTAAAATTGAGCTTAGTGAAACACTTAGCCGCTATCAATGTGATAATGATTCGGTGATAAAGGTTGACTACAACGACAGTGATAAGGCAACTGTCCATTTTAACGAACAAGTGGTTAGGATGAAGATTGCTCGTTCAGCCAGCGGTGCAAAATATCAAGGTGATGGGTTTGTGTGGTGGACAAAAAATGACGAAGGTATGTTGCTTAGACAGGAAGAAGATAAAAACAACCGCATCATCGCACGTTGCGAGATGCGGCCCAATGAAGCCTTAACAGTGAAGGCGCAATCAAACTGATTATAAATGCTCGTCCCAACAGGCAACGTCACTTATATAGAATTAGGATGTCTTATACCGACAACTTTTCAGGTGTAGCTAAAGTACTTTTTACAAACTCAATGGCAGCGCTTACATCAGCAAATAAAACTTGATCTAATGGCTCTGGCATGCCAATTTCTTTGCGCATTTTTTCAATCTGGCTTTTCGCAATTGCCGACTTCAACACATACGCAGCACTAACACAGCCTAACTGCAAACAGCGCTTTGCTGTATTTACCAGTAACTTATAGGCTTCTGGTGTCGCAGCTATGGCCTTTTCGGAATAACTCACGTAACCCCATGTCGAAGAATGGATCTCAGCTCGACATTGCTCTAATGCCCTAGAAAAATAATGGATCATAGACTCATTAATATTTCCTTCGAAACAGGCAAAGAGGATATTTTGCTCGGCCCAGAGGGTTACTTTCCCGCACCGAGTTTGATAACTATATTTTGACATTAATCCTTATCCGGCTCCTTTCGAAGTGCGGATTATACATCAGCACGACAAGGTTAAAAAAGAGCAATTGCTACTTTTTTAACCTAAATCGCATATTACGCTTATGGCTCAGCGAGTTGCTGTTTCGCTGCCTCAGATTCTTCTTTTAGGTAGTTGTTAAACGACAAGCCTAAAAACTGCGGTAAAGTTGCGCTAATTGCCAAGGAAGACAAAGTACCAATGAGAATGCCACAACACAACGCTATGGCGAAACTATTAAGTCCTGCGCCGCCTAACCACCATATCGCTAACACCGTTGTGAGCGTCGTTAATGAGGTGATAAGCGTGCGGCTCATTGAATCCTTTATCGCTTGGTCTATGGTATTGCCCACGGGACTGTTTTTCCACTGCTCTTCGAACAAAAGCTCTCTAACTCTGTCACCAATCACAATCGAATCGTTGAGTGAGTAACCAATAATCGCCAGCAGTGCTGCAAGCACGGTTAAGTCAAATTCTACTTGCGTTATTGCAAACAAACCTAGCGTCACAATCACATCATGAAAAAGCGCGATACTTGCGGAGACCGCTAAGCGCCACTCAAATCTAAACGCCAAGTAAATCAATACACTAAGTAATGCGAATATACCTGCAAGGCCACCTTGCTCAATTAACTCATTACCCACCTGCGCACCAAGATAACTGGCGTCTAATACGCTTGCTTGCCATTGTGTTTCAAGTCCTTCTATCCACTGTTTGACGTGTGTTTCATCGGTGGACTGAGGGGTTTGGAAAACTCTCCAGCTACCATCGTTTTGTAGAGAGATTCGTGCATCTTGAACACCAAGCTCAGCTAGCTTGTTTTGCATTTCTGTTTGGCTCTTTTGCTTGGGTAAGTCGATAACCGTAACGTAACCGCCGGTAAAATCTTGGCCTAATACAATGCCTTTTTGGGTGATGGCTATGAGACTTGCAAGGACAAGTAACAATCCAGAAATTAGCCCGACGAATCTCGCCTTTTGCGTTTTACTTGTCATTTTACTTTGCGCCTTTACGTGATTTTGAATAAAGAGATTCTGATAACATACCGGAGACGACCACACCGGCGAAAATACTGGTTACTATGCCCAGCGCCAAGGTGATCGCGAACCCTTTTACTGGTCCATAACCGATACCAAGTAGGATAAGAGCAGTTATCATCGTGGTTAAGTTAGCATCGATAATACTCGACATGGCTTGTTGATAACCTTGCTTTAATGCAGTGACCATCGCAATGCCTTTACGCCTTAATTCGCGAACTCGCTCAAAAATAATAACATTGGTGTCGACCGCCATACCAATAGTCAAAACTAGGCCCGCAATGCCGGGTAAGGTAAGCACAACACCAGGAAGCAGCGACATTAATCCAATTAGGCAAACTAAGTTTACCAGTAATGAGGTAATGGCCACTGCGCCTAGCTTGCGATACCATACTGCCATAAACAGCAAAGTTAGGCTTAGCCCTAACGCCAAAGCTTTAAAGCCGCTTTCAATATTCTTTTCGCCTAATGAAGGACCAATGGTTTGCTCTTTCACAATGGTGATTGGTGCGTCAAGAGAACCCGCCCGCAACAATAATGCTAACTCCTGCGCGCGTTCCATTGACTGCATATTGGTAATACTGAATCGGGTATTTAATACTTGTTGAATAGTGGCTACTGAAATCACTTCCGTTTTGCGCTTAATCTCTCCTTTTGGATCCGCGTAATATTCGCTGAATACAGTAGCCATTGGCTTACCTACATTGTTTCTAGAAAATCGGTTTATCTTTTCACCGCCTTGAGAAGATAAGAATAGTTGCACTAAAGGCTTTCCGTATTCATCTCTTCCTGCTGTCGCGGACTCTATTTCATCCCCGCCAAAAATGGCAACTGGGTCGACTGAAACCAAAGCGCCAGATTTATCCTTTAATTTTTGACCTCCCATTTCTTGTAATGCATGAAATGAAAGCTTTGCTGTTGCGCCGATAATACGCTTGGCTTGTTCTGGGTCTTGCACGCCAGGTAATTCGATTCGTATATAATTAGTGCCTTGACGTTGCGTAACGGCTTCTGTGATCCCGAGTTCCTCAATACGCGAACGTAAAGTAGACAGTGCTTGGGCCATTAACTGCTTATCGAACTCTGCTTTTTTCGCTTCGGCAAAACGGAAGTTCACTTTCGTTAAACTGCCTTGTTTATGAGTTGTACTGGTAAATTGTGGATAGAGTTCGCGCAGTGTCGCAGTAAGCGCAGCGAGTTCATTTTGCCCTTGCGCTTTCGCTATGACCTCAACCTGCTCACCACTGATAACTTGAGGAATAGATAGGTTACGATAACGATTTTTGATCCGTAGGCTATTGGCTTCGTCTGCGAGTGACTGCAGTTTATTTTGCGCCGCTTGTTCTGTGTCAACCTTGAGTACGAACAACACACCGCCGTCCAAGTCGAGTCCGAGCTTGATAGGTTTGAGTCCAGTGCTTTCTAACCACTGTGGCATCGTTAAAGCACTAACAACCTTAACACTTAGCTTTGAGTGAGACTCAGCCATATAAGCACGCGCTTCGGCGGTTAGCGTGCGGTTTTCAAGTTCAACTAAATAGCCACCTTGATGAGACTCGATTTGCTTGACTTTGAATCCCTCTCCTTCTAGCTGAGATTTAAGCTCAGGCAGCGACAGAGACACAACCTCGTTACTACTTGCTTGAATTTGAATTAAATTCTTATTGGGATACACGTTTGGTAGTGCACAAAGGATCAACAAGAACACAATAAGCGCAGTAAAAAAACGTTTTGCACGCGCGGTGGCTCCACGAGAGGTTGATGCCCTCGTTGGCGAGTTTATATCTTTCATATTTTTCTCAATATCTATCTGAGCGATACCGATTTGCTAACGAATACTGGTCATACAGACGTTAGGTGCTGGTATCAAAAACTACTATTTGGGTGCTTTATTGGTAGTCGATAATGATTAAGAGGCGAAGTTGAGACTGCCTTTGAAGGTTAAGTTTGCCGGCTTACAGTTGTCGATAAAGCCATTATTTGGCCGAGTATCACACATATACCAAGGTACAGGTTTAGGTCTATTTATGTCATAGACTGAGGCCGGTATATATTTTTCTGCTGCAAGCTCAAATACAAGCGCATATTCGGCTTGTTGTTTAGGATGCAGAAAATAACTAGGGTGGCTAGTACGCTCACGTTCCGGCAATAAGCCCTTTTCGTGATGCGTGGTTTCACCACTGAGCTTTATTGGACTCGCAGGACTTGGTTTACTGGGTAACTGATTGGCGTCAGCGAGGCCCTTTTGGGTGATGTTTTCGAAGCTTGTGCTGTGTGTATCGGGAGTATGGGATAAGTGAGTATCAGGCGTTCCTGTCGCGCACGCAGCAGCTACCCATAACAACATGAGTAATGACATAACGGCGAAAAGGTTAAAACGCTTCATGAAAACTGATTAAACAACTTATTAGATAAAAATACGAGATTGGGGCGATAGTAGCAAATTCAAGATAGCGCTATCAATTATAATGAATATGAGAGGCATAAAAAAACCTCCAACTTGGGAGGTTTTTCTTGTCCAGCGAGTGGATTAAGGATTTACTTGGTCTTTTAGGCCTTTACCTGCTTTGAACGAAGGAATGTTCGCAGCTGGGATTTGGATTTCAGCGCCAGTTTGTGGGTTACGACCAGTACGCGCAGCGCGCTCTTTTACTGAGAATGTGCCAAAACCAACTAAAGCAACAGAACCGCCATCTTTTAGTGTGTTAGTTACTGCGCCAGTAAACGCTTCTAAAGCACGGGTTGCCGCTGCTTTTGAAATCTCTGCGTCTGCCGCCATCTTTTCAACTAGTTGAGCTTTATTCATTATTAGATTCCTATAACTTTATAATTTGCCTAAGCAAAACCTATGTTTATGCATTTTGCGTTTATGTGCAACCCCAAAATTGCGAAATTCGACGAAATATTTATTATTTTATTGCGTTTCGCCCCGGATCCTGTGGGTTTGTAATCAAACGCTATCAATTTGCTGGCAACTGCGCAAGCTTTGTACCCCATAAAATGCGATTAAAACTCACTATCAGGTAGAATCCCACACTCCACAGCGCGCCAAATGCTGGCCAAAAAATGTACCAAGGCATTGAGATAGAAACTACGTCAAAGTTAGCTGCACCAAGATAGCTAGGTGGCGCGCAGACCAAAAATACCACTAATAATATCGGCGCCTTGAGTGTTAATAGTTTGGAAAGTGCATTATTTATTGTCAGCACCAATGCTATCCACAAAACCCAGAGCCAAAGCGGAAGTAATTCACTACCTTGGTAATTGATGAGCTGAGTTTTGACCGCAATCAATTCAATGCTTATTCCTATGGCGGAACCTACGAGTGCAAGCAGCAAATTGAGACGCTTATTTTGGTGCCCTGCGAGCATGACGAGACAGCCTAGCAACATCAACCAAAGCGCGTCTGCTTGAAAAAATAATGCAGAAAACCAAATACTTTGGAAGAGTAGCGCGTTAGTAATCCAATGTTTGAGTACAGACATTTGACTGGTATCTTGGTTTTCTGGCGACTAAATGCACGGCACTGGTTGCTCTTTGTTTAAATGCCCCTTCGCAGTAGCATAAATAAAATTGCCAAAGGCGATAAAAGCGTTCATCGAAACGTTTACCATCAAGCGAAGGCCATGCTTTTTCAAACCGAACACGCCAATCGTATAGCGTTCTGGCATAGTGCAGACCGATATCATGAAGTTCATGGATAACCATATCGGTGGAATTTACAATTTGCTTGCTCATTTCACTCACGGAAGGAAGACAACCACCAGGGAAAATGTACTGCTGAATGAAATCCGATTGCTTGAGGTAATGTTGATAACGTTGGCAGGCGATGGTAATGGCCTGAATCAGCATTGCGCCTGTCGGTTTTAGCAAGTCGTTGCATTTGGTAAAAAAGCCAGATAAATACGCGTGTCCAACCGCTTCAATCATTTCGATAGACACCAGCTTGTCGTACTGGCCGTCCAATTCGCGGTAATCTTGTTTTAGTAGTGTGATGTGCTGCTGCAGCCCTTCTTTTTCAATCAGTGCTTTTACGTACGCATGCTGCTCTTCTGAAATAGTTGTCGTGGTTATATGGCAGCCGTAGTGTTTTGCAGCATAAACTGCAAATGCGCCCCACCCGGTGCCAATCTCAACAACTTTGTCGGTTGGCTGCAGATCCAAGCGCTCACAGATTGCGGCTAACTTGTGTTGCTGCGCTTCTTCAAGCGATGCCTCCTTTGAGGGATACACTGCGCTAGAGTACAGCATTTCTTCACTTAAAAATGATTCATAAAGGTCGTTCCCAAGGTCGTAGTGGGCGACAATGTTACGCTTTGAGCCTTGTTTTGAGTTTTTGTTTTTTAAATGTTTTACCTTATTCACAATGCCGGAGAAAAATGCAAACTTATTTTCAAAGGCATCCAGCTGAGCTTGGTTTAGGACGAAGATCTCAATCAGTTTGGTTAAATCCGAACAACTCCAATGACCAAGAATGTAAGATTCGCCTGCTCCGACACTGCCGCCAAGTGCAAATAGCTTATACATTTGCGCTGAATGAACTTGAATATCAACGCTTAGGCTTGTTTCTGACTCACCAAAACAGTATTTTTGGTCGCCTTCGACAAGTACCACTTTTCCGATTTCTAAGGTATTCAACGCGCCAAAGACGAGCTTTTTGTACACTCTATCGAATGTAGAAAGCGAAATTGATGAGGATATTGTCGTGGTATTTTCCATCTTATACTCTTCCGGGGTGCCCAACAAAAGGCACTTTTTTTAAAAATAACTTCAACGCTTGCCAGTAGATACCTTTAGCTATGCTCCATGTCATTGCAGGAAACCGCTTGAGCAATTGATTAATATTTGCTTCATTGAGCTCCTGCTTTTTGAGCGTCATCGTGGCATCAAATAGCAATTCGTCACCTTTTCTGTTTTCAATATGGATTAGCGTATTGCTACCGGGTGGCTTCACTTTCCAATGGTAGTGCATATCCAAATTCATAAAAGGTGATACGTGAAATTGCTTTTTAAAGTTCACTTCTTTATTTAATTCAACTAAATAAAAATGACGCTCGTTCCAAGGCGTATTACTTACTTCAGCGAGCATATGGCTAAAACCGGCACCCTTTTCGTCTTCAAAAAAGTAGAAATTAACCGGGCTGAAGTAAAAGCCTAAACAGCGTATTTGCGCCATTAAATATACTTTTGTTTGTGAAGAAACGGGTTTGCCTAACGCATTTGACTTAGCACGTGCGCGCTCAACCAAGCTTTCGCCTTCTGTGAGGATATAGTCAGCTTGATTGAATTTAAGCAGTTTTAAGCCGGATGTACCAAGCTTTGACGAAATACTATTGAGTGCGTCGAGCTCACTTAAATCTAGCCACATCATATACATGGGGTAAGAAAAAGCATGCCCGGCATGAGCGAATCGCCGATGCCGAACTTTACCAATCAGTATTGCACTGTTCAAAATGAGATACCCAATTGCTCGGCCACATCTACCGCACTTTTTACCCCATCTTCATGAAAACCGTTGAACCAGTACGCACCACAAAAATAGCTATGGTGTTTACCATCAATATAGGCTTTACGTTTTTGAGCCGCAATACTGGTGGTATTGAAAACCGGATGATGATAGACAAAGCGGCGGATCACTTTGTCTTCAGCTATCCCTTCATCGTGATTTAACGTGACACAGTATTGATGTTTAGCGTCAAACCCTTGTAGTATGTTCATTTGGTAGGTGACAACAGCGGCTTTGTCCGTCGCTTCGTTTAATAAATAGTTCCAACTGGCCCACGCCAGCGGACGCTTTGGCAATAAACGGGTGTCAGTGTGCAGCACCACTGAGTTTGCAGTATAAGGAATTGCACCAAGTATCGCTTGTTCATCACTCGACGGGGTATTTAGTAATGCTAAAGCCTGATCGCTATGACATGCAAAGACGACTTTATCGAAGTACTCATTACTGCCATCTTTGAAGATAATGGTCACACCAGACTCATCACGAACCACTGTTTCGATGTCGGCATTAAGCACAATATTGTCTTTAAATTCTGCCACCAATGGCTGAATGTATTCCCTGGAACCACCTGGGATAACATACCATTGAGGGCGGTTTGTGATGTCCAAGAGCCCATGGTTGAAGAAGAACTGGACAAAGAATTTAGCTTCAAAATCGAGCATTTCTTTGATACTGGTTGACCAGATAGCGGCGCCCATCGGCAAGATGTAGTGCAGCTTAAAAAACGCATTAAAATGGTGTTGCTGTAACAGTTTGCCAAGCGTTTCAACACCTCGATAGTCGTCTTTTTCATATAATGACTTACAAAGGCCATTAAAACGCACAATATCCTTTAGTAATCGCCAGAAAGTTGGTCTCAATAGGTTACGTTTTTGTGCGAATAGCGTGCGGAGTGAATGGCCATTGTATTCAAACTTCGATTGGCTGTTGTGAACACTAAAGCTCATTTCAGTTTCTTTGCGACTAACACCAATTTCAGCCAGCAATTTTTCAAACTTTGGATAGGTTCTGTCGTTAAATACGATAAAACCGGTATCAACCGCGAGCTTTTCACCTTGGTATTCAACATCAATAGTTGCCGTATGTCCGCCAATATAATCATTTTTTTCAAAGACTTTCACGTCATGTTGACGACTTAACAGGTATGCTGCGGTCATACCTGAAATACCGCTTCCAATTATTGCAATTTTAGCCACGGGCTATCCTTTTTGCGAGAGGTAACCACAACGAAAACGGCAGTAACCTGAGAAGTTTTAAAAATAGAGTAAACCTTTTTGGGAAATGTATTTCTTTACTACGCTTTTCTATTCCTTTGCTAATGTAACCCACGGCCTCATCGACACTTACAATAAATGGCATCGGAAAGTCGTTTTTATCTGTCAACGGCGTTTCAACAAAGCCTGGGTGAACTAGGGTTACATCAATGTCTTTTAATGTTGCTGTCAGGGTGCGCGCTAAATAGCTGACAGCCGCTTTCGACGCACCATACGCTTCGGCGCGAGGCAAAGGTAAAAATGCACTGCTGGAGCTTACTATACAAAGTTGCCCGCCTGTATTCATTTTTGGCAGTAAAACGTCTAGGCAGTGGCCGATTGAGATGACGTTTATATGCATTACTCGCTCAAACAGATGGCCGTCAAATTGGTTGGGATTATCGATATACTCACAACCACCAGCGTTGAGGATCACAAGATCCAAGCCGTCAATATCTTTGAAGTTATCTTCTATCTCTTCGCGGTTTGTTAAATCAAATGCTTTGCTCTTTGCACCTACGCTGCTTTCTAATTCGTCTAACACTTCTTGGTTGCGGCCACAAGCTGTTACTTGATGTGACTGCTTTGCATAAAATTCAGCAAGACCTTTACCTATCCCTGATGTTGCGCCAGTAACTAAGATGTTGCTCATGCCGTGATCCTTTTATCCAATAGCCGAATAACACCACCGAGTAGTGGGACTTGGCGATACAGCATTTGCGCACTGTCAAAGTAATCCCGATGTTGCGCCACTTTTTCGCCAATAAAACTCAAACGACTATGACCATCGACTTCTATGGGCTTACCGCCATTTAGCTTGGGGTGTTGATAGGACATGGTCCAGTAGATAAAGCTGACGTCATCAACCTGATAAGCGTTCGTAACAAGAAATTCGATTTCAGAGACATTTTCATATAACCCTTGAAAATAACTCGTTAGCGCATCAAGTCCTTGAATTTTATGTAAAGGGTCTACGAAACTGATGTCCTCAGTGTAAATTGAAGCCAATTTACCGAGACAGTATTTGTCTATTTCATTATAAATTGCCACGAATCGCTGCGTTCTGTGATCCATACCTATTTACACCTTAAATGCGTCAAGTGCTCTTGCCCTTGCTTCTTTATGATCAACCAGCGGCTTTATATAGCCGTCCTTTCCACCAAATGCCGCTAAATAGTCATGGGGAAAATGAATATGCTTTGCTGGAACATTTTTCAATTCAGGCACATATGTACGAATAAAGGAACCATCGGGATCAAACTTTTCGCTCTGCGTGATGGGATTAAAAATACGAAAATAAGGCTGCGCGTCACACCCTGTACTTGCAGCCCACTGCCAGCCACCATTATTACTGGCAAGGTCGCCATCTATTAACTTTGACATAAAATAGGCTTCGCCTTCACGCCAGTCGATGAGCAAGTGTTTGGTTAAAAAGCTGGCAACAATCATACGTAGCCGATTGTGCATCCAGCCAGTTTTATTGAGCTGACGCATTGCCGCATCGACAATCGGATAGCCAGTTTGACCATTACACCAGAGCTCAAAAGCTTGGCTGTCGTCACGCCACCTAACCGCGTTATATTTATCGTTGAAATTAAAACCTTTACATAAACGCGGAAAAGCGACGATAAGATGGCGATAAAACTCACGCCAAATGAGTTCGTTCACCCAACAAAACTCTGGCTTACTTGGGTTTTCAAGCACTTCAGGGTAATGAAGTTGGATCTGTGCGATGAGCTGCTTGGGTGACACAATGCCTAATGCCAAGTATGGACTGAGCCCCGAAGTTCCTTTGATTGCAGGGAAATCACGGTCATCTTGGTAGTCTGCTAGTTTGTCCTTAATAAAACGATTTACAATCGTGACAATGGCATTATCATCCACTGGCCACTTTTCAGATTTATTGGTCATCTTGAAGAAAGTTGGCTTTTTGAAGTTTGCCTCATGTTGTTTGTCCAGTGGCCAGCTAGAGAAGTGAAATTGCTGCCCCACAAAACATTTTAACCATGCTTTTTTAAAGGGGGTAAACACCTTGAACATCTCACCGGAGCCCGTAAGCACTGAGCCCGGTTTGGCAACGAGATCGCCATCGAATAATTTTAACGAGATCACAGTTTCACACGCTTCATCGCGCGCCACTTCATTTACTTCATATTCTTTATTTGCATATAAGCAATCAATGCCTTTATCGTCACAAACAACTTGAAGCTGCGCCGGCAGCTCAGCGAATGTGCTCGCTTCAATGATATGTAGCCTAATGCCAAATTCACTAAGCTGACTGCCAAGCTCAAGTAATCTGCGCTCAAGTAGGTCGAGCTGAATACTGGCCACGTTGTGTGACTGCCACTGTGACTTGCAATAAAAAAAGAGCGCATCGCGTGCGCCCTCATTCACGGCTTCAATCAAAGCCTCGTTGCCGTAAACCCTGAGGTCACGGCGAAACCAAAAAGCTGTTTTCATTACTAAATTCCGAATCTTAAACGCAGTTCGTTGGGGTATGGGTCAAAGTACACTTGGCTTTGCAAATACGCTTTAGGATGCACGGTGAGATGATGCTTGAGCAAAGTCAACGGTACATATAAAGGTACAATACCTTTGCGATATTGATCTATTGCGCCGCACATCTCTTGCTTCTCGATACTGGAAAGCTCGTTCTTAAAATATCCCTGTAGATGCGTTAACGTGTTTGCTTGATTTTTGCGATTGGCAGGCTTGCTCAGTGCTGACATCAAACCACTGATATATTTATGTTTCAGCGTCTCTCTATCCAATTGTTTGCCATCACCGAGTAGACGCCCTAAATCTTTATAGGCTTGGTAATTATGGCTCATCAACAGATATTTGTGCTTGGCGTGAAAATTCGTCAGCTCGTGTAGACCGATGTTTTCCGATTGAGTTAGTTCCTGCCAGTTTTTATAAACAAATACCCGCATTACGAAGTTTTCTCTGAGATGCATGTCATTCAATCTGCCATTTTCCTCGCAAGGTAAAAGCGGATTGTGTTTTATGATTTGCTCAGCAAAAATACCAATACCCTCAGATGTATTACCAGTTCCTGCTTCGTTATAAACCTTAACACGCTCCATTCCGCAGCTTGGGCTTTTGGCACAAAACACAAAGCCGGAAAGGCTTTGTGTCTGTGAGGTTGCAACCTTTTCGCCAAACTCCTTAAGCTTTGGTGCGACATCTTCTTTACCGTCGGGACGACTAACTTTGATAATGTCGCCTACACGGATCTGTCTGATGGTTGGTCTTGGAATTGGCATGCCTATCGCAACTTCCGGGCAAAAGCGCACATACTCAACATGTTCGGCGAATTCATCCATACAAAAGTTTGAACGCTTGTGGCCTGAATCAAATCGTACTTTGTCTCCAGCCAAACACGCGCTAATGCCAATTTTTATTGGTGATGAAAATTTCATTTCGCAACTATTCCTTTAATAAATCAACTTACCAATTGGGTTTAACAGCTTACTTAACCCTTTATTAAAGTGTAGTGCACTGCTTACCACGGTAAAGCAAAGGCAGCCTTCTTTTGTGCGCGGAGAATGATTATGTTTGCCGTCTTGCCAAATAAAGTCGCCCGGTACGTATTCCCCAGCTTCATCTGCAAAATCGCCGTCAAGTAACAAGGTGATTTCAAAGCCCGTGTGGGTGTGCTCTGGAATTTCCCCTTCCGCACCAATTTGTAGAAGACTTGAGCGTAAGTCGCCATCTTCTAGCAATAACCGAGAGCGGGCGACTTTACCTACACCTGAAAATTTGGTGCGATCGATATTCGCAATAGCCCTAGGTAATTGAACATCCCTACCCTGATAGTTAAAAGTGGGTTGGATATACTCCTTAACTTCGTCTATTTCGTCATCCAGTGTTATCGCTTGCATCATCGCCTCAAAATCACAGCTTAGTGAAGATTCGCTGCCTCCTCCAAGCTGAACATTCGCTTCTTGCGCTTCAAGCTGTTGGGTCTTTTTCTGGCAACAAGGACATAGTTCGACATGTGCTGCAATTGCGACACTGATACTTGCAGGCAAATTACCTTCAACAAATTGGCTTAATAATGAATCATTAGGGTGATGCTTAATCATGCTTGATCTCCCATTTCTGCGCGAAGTTTTTGTAAAGCAAGTCGTAAACGTGACTTAACTGTCCCGACAGGTATATTAAGATGCTCTGCCAATTGTTCTTGAGACATTTCTTGAAAGTACACGCCTTTGACTATGTCTCGTTGTGCTGGCGGCAACTTATTGATGTATTTTTGAATTTGCGCCGTTTGCAAGTGATCTTGAAAACCGTCGTCGTCAGCCTGCGAGTCTTGAATTATCGGCCAGATGTCTTCACTGATGTGTTCTTCTTTATTACTCTTCATCTTACGCAGTGCATCGAACGACGCGTTACGCATTACGGTATAGATCCACGTTGTGGCTGCGCCTTTGTCATGATGATAAAGATGTGCTTTACGCCACACTGACGTCATCGTGTCTTGTACGAGCTCCATCGCTTGGGCGTCATTACCAAATTGTTTCACACCAAAGCGCCTGATTTTTGGCGCAAAGTACTCAAACAAGAACGCAAAAGCTTTGCGATCTCGTTTTTCTGCAACCTTAACTAAAGCGTCCGATAACGCTTGAGAGGGAGTTTCTTGCACTGCTTTGCGAGTTCCTGACTGAACGTTGCAATCGATAGATTGCTGTTGGCCTAACATAGCTCACCTTCCAATTTATAATTATAAGCTGTAATACGCTGTAAAACTTGGCATGGATCACTATTTTTCATCTAATACAGTATGTAAGAACTCTGCCACCTGTTCAAATGTTTGTGCTTGTTTTATTTTCAGTTTTTGGGTCATCGAGATAGGTAAGATTTCTAGCCAACGATAAGCAACCCAAAGAGGTTGAGTAAAATGCTTGTCGCGGTACAAATCATCAAGGATTGGATTGGCGATAAAAACACTCTGAAGCTTATCAACAAGGGTTTCGTCAACTAGACTCAATGCTTCCTCGCTACATTGCCATGGCGGCCCATCAATAATGTCACAATCGCCATAACGTAAAGATTGTGAGTCTACTTCCACATTACTGATCGCGACGCGCGATAGTGCCTCAACATCAATGAGCAGCTGACCATCATCATCTTGTGAAAAGTCGACGATTTTAACGTGCACGCCTTCTTTTGACACATTGTTCGGCGTATCCGCGAGGTATGGGCATAACACAAAACCTTGCTCTGTTTTCGCGGCCTCTTTTACCATATATAAATAGCGCTGCTCAAAGATCCGCAAGCGGGTGAACCCGCCTGGAAGCAAGAATATTGGCAATGGAAATAAAGCGAGTTTCATAATTCCCGTTCAAATATACAAAAACTAACGATAATTACGACTGCCCTATTTATCTGGATCAGTTAACGCTAAATTTATAACTATTCCCAAACACAGTGTTTAGCTATCACGTTACTATTTGAGAATGTGACGCCCTCAGCTTGCAAGCGCGATTTTTGCTCTTGAAATTTACTACTGTCTTGAGGAAATGAAATACGTCGTTGGCTATTTACTACTCTGTACCAAGGTAACGCTGAATCTTGTGGTAGGTTTTTCAGCAATTGACCAACCTTTCGAGCATGTTTTGGATAACCAGCTAATCTCGCTATTTGCCCATACGACGCAACTTTTCCAAATGGGATACCACCAATTACGGTGAAGACTTTTTCAGCGAGTTCTTGCTGAGGATTGCTGCTTTTCATATTGAATATTTAACTCTTTTAATTTATCCCAAAAATATCTTGCTACTGGCCCATGGTGGGAAATATGCAAACGATACGCGTGGATCTCGGCTTCAAACTCATCCTTTCTATCAAACACCCTCACTTGTTGCAAAACACTAGACTCTAATTCTTCTCTACAAAGGTCAAGGCCGATTAGGGCATAGCCCATACCTTGCAATAAGTATCTTTTTATTGCCAGTGCGTCATCGAGTTTCATGACATTGTTACTGTTTCTGTATGCCAAGCGCTCACTGTCAAACTTGAATTTACTTTCTTTCATTGCAAGAGATGGGTATTGCGCAAGCTCCGAAAAACTAAGCTCTGGTGGCATATAGCCCGTTAATGAGACTAAGCCTAATTTTACGTGTCCAATCGGCATTGATTCTAAATCGCCAGTTGAATGAAAAAGATCAAACCAAGGGCCAATGCCAAGGTTTGCAATCCCCTGTGTGACTTGCTCAAGCGCAAAAAAACGTTTACCACTTGAGATGTTCATTTCAGTTGCGGGAAACTTAATGAAGGCATTGCCTAATACTTGATCAATCTGGTTTTGATATACGATCGGTTCGTAACAGATGTTAAAGCTTGGTTCATTACCCGCCGCGAATTCAGTCGCGAGTAATGACAAATCTCTATGATGATTAAGCAATTTTTCGGCTTCAAAATAAAATCGACGACCTTGCTCTGTTAACACATTGCGATATTTCTCACGCTCAAAAAGGGCAAATCCCAAAGATTGTTCTAATCTTTTAATTGATTGAGAGACCGCAGGCTGCGTCTTATGAAGCTTATTTGCTGCTTCGGTAAGGCTAGGCGCTTCAACAACGGTGCAAAACGCTGCTAAGTCCGAAATCTTCATAAATAAATCTTATGCAGTATAGAATGTTTTATAATTTTTATTTTATATGTAATTCCATTATTCTGCACGCATTAAAATTGACGTTGTCATGGAGAACAATATGTTAAGAGTGTTTTCTGGAATTGTGCTGGCTACCCTATTAGTGGGCTGCCAAGAGCAAGCAGAACAAGCCCCAACAGAAGCCCCTAACCGACCAGTTAAAATTCATACGGTTTCGGATCCTAATAGCAGCACGCTTCGTAGTTTCCCTGCTGAAGTGGTGGCAAACCAAGGCTCCTACCTAGCCTTTCGTGTGAATGGTGAACTTATCGAGTTTCCAGTTCTCGCAGGCCAAGATGTACAAAAAGGGCAATTGCTTGCAAAGCTTGATCCTGAAGATTTCAACCTGCAATATGAACAACGTAAAGCCCAATTTGAACTGGCTAAATCGCAGTTATCGAGAATTGAGCCGTTATTTGAAAAAGGCATAGCGACTAAAGCTGAGTTTGATAAAGCAAATGCAGACAAGCAAGTTGCGGAGTCTGCATTTAAAATTGCTAAAACAAACCTCGAATATAGCGAACTTAGAGCACCGTTTAGTGGTACTGTTGCCAAGGTATTTGTCAAAAATTACGAAAACGTCGTAGCAAAGCAAAATATTCTTCGCCTTGAAACACGCGATATGATGGATGTAGTTATTCAAGTACCTGAGCGCATCGTTGCACGTGTTGATAAAGATTCGGATTACAAACCGACCGTTGTTTTTGATGGCTACCCAAGTAAGTCTTACCCGCTTACGATTAAGGAATGGGATACGCAGGCAGACCCTGCAACCTTAACCTATAAAGTCGTATTTAGTCTTCCAATCCCCGAGGACTTTAATTTGTTCGCAGGTATGACTGGTCATGTTTACGTCGACCCAAGCAAAATTACGAACCGTGAAAATACGGCAATCATCGTACCTAACCAAGCAGTATTCTCCGATAAAAAGCAAGGCACAGAGGGAAATAGTTACGTTTGGGTATATCAAAGCGATAAACAGACCGTCACAAAACGCGAAGTCACCGTTGGCCAACTTAATCATACCGGAATTGAGGTATTGTCGGGTCTTGAACCTGGTGAAGAAATTGTTGCTGCGGGCGTGCATTACTTGCAAGAAGGCGCAAAAGTGAGACCTTGGACTAAAGAAAGAGGTCTGTAATATGAGTTTAGCCAAATGGTCAATTGAGAATAAGGTAATCAGTTGGATGTTTGCTTTGCTCCTGCTTATTGCTGGGGCGGTATCCTATTTGGGCTTAGGCCAACTAGAAGATCCTGAATTCACACTAAAAAAAGCCATGGTCGTGACCATGTATCCTGGTGCATCGCCACAACAAGTGGAAGAGGAAGTCACCTTCCCGATTGAAAATGCAATTCAGTCTCTGCCGTATGTTGATTATGTTACTTCCATTTCTTCTCCAGGTAAGTCGCAGATCACTGTTGAAATGAAGAGTAAGTACCGTAAGAAAGACTTACAACAGATCTGGGATGAGCTGCGCCGTAAAGTAAATGATCTCTCGCCGAAGCTACCGCCAGGTGTTAGGCCGCCAAGCGTTATCGACGATTTTGCTGATGTTTACGGTGAACTCTACGCGATCACCGGCGAAGGCTATTCGTATGATGAGCTAAAAGACTACGTTGACTTTTTGAAGCGCGAATTAGTGCTAGTTGAAGGTGTGAGTAAGGTTACTGTTGCGGGTGAGCAGCAAGCACAAGTGATCGTCGAAATATCAACACAAAAACTGTCACAACTTGGCATTGCGCCTAGCTACATTTTCTCGTTGTTACAAGCTCAAAATACGGTATCTAATGCGGGTAAAATACGAGTTGGAGACGAGTCTATTCGCCTGCATCCTACTGGTGAGTTTACAGACGTTGCTGAGCTAGAGGGGTTACTTATCTCAAAGCCCGGTGCCAAAGAGCTTATTTATTTGGGTGACGTGGCAAAAGTGACACGCGAATATGCGGAAGTGCCGAATCATATTACACGTTTTGATCAAAAGCGTGCCCTGCTGGTTGGGGTTTCTTTTACCTCTGGTGTAAATGTTGTTGAGGTGGGTAAAGAAATCGAACATCACTTACAGCAACTAGAATATCAGCGCCCATACGGTATTACGATCAACACGGTTTACAATCAACCAACAGAAGTAGAAACCTCGGTCGACGGTTTCATCGTTAGCCTTTTAGAGGCCGTTGCCATTGTAATTATCGTTCTGCTTATCTTTATGGGTGTAAAGAGTGGTATTTTAATCGGCGGTATTTTGCTTATTACCGTGCTCGGCACCTTTATCTTTATGAAGATATTCGCCATTGATTTACAGCGTATTTCATTAGGTGCTTTGATCATTGCACTGGGGATGCTAGTCGATAATGCCATTGTAGTGACTGAAGGCATTTTGATTAATATTAAACGGGGTCAATCTAAAGTAAAAGCTGCTGTGAACATTGTTGAACAGACAAAATGGCCACTTCTTGGCGCAACCGTTATCGGGATCACAGCTTTCGCGCCGATTGGTTTAAGCTCAGATGCCAGTGGTGAATTTGCTGGTTCTTTATTTTGGGTGTTGTTAATTTCATTGCTACTAAGCTGGGTAACGGCAATCACACTGACACCATTTTTTGCCAATATGATGTTTAAAGGACCGAAGGAAAAGTCATCAGATACCAGCGAAGAAGACGACCCCTATAAAGGTGTGATCTTCACTGTGTATAAATCCATGCTTACCTTCTGCCTTAAAAATCGCGCTATTACCATTATTTCTATGGTACTGCTATTAGTCGCTGCAGTTGTTGGCTTTAAATCAGTTAAGCAGTCCTTCTTCCCGGCTTCAAATACACCGATGTTCTATGTGGATTATTGGCATTATCAAGGTGCAGATATTCGCAGCACGGCGCAAAATGTTGAGAAAATTGAATCCTTTTTACTGGCTGATCCTATGGTTAACGAAGTAACGGCAACGATTGGTCAAGGTGCGCCTCGTTTTATGTTGACCTATTCGCCTGAAAAACAATATGACGCTTATGGTCAGTTAATTGTACGTGTAAAAGACCGAGAAGCTGTAGTGGCTATGATTGCTAAGCTTCGCGATTATGAGCTTGAAAATGAGCTAGACGGACGTCTCAAAATAAAGCGCATGGAAATTGGTCCTTCAACCGACGCAAAAATCGAGGCTAGGTTCTCGGGACCAGATCCTGTTGTGTTACGCCAACTAGCTGAAGAAGCCAAAGGTATTATCAGCCAAGACGATAAAGCGTTTAATATTCGTGATAACTGGCGACAAAGAACCAAGTTGATCCGCCCACAATTTAATGAATTGAAGGCGCGTCGTTTGGGGATCAGTAAATCTGACTTAGATCAGTTGCTACTTACTTCGGTGTCAGGTAACAAGGTAGGGTTATATCGAGATGGTACGCAACTGTTGCCTATCATTGCACGCTCTCCTGAGGAAGAGAGACTCAATGTTGAAAACCTTGGTGACTTACAAATATTCAGCCCTGTCCTTAGCGTTTACGTGCCAGTTTCACAAATCGTGGATGATTTTAGTGTCACTTGGGAAGATAGCCTGATCATGCGCCGCGACCGCAAACGTACCATCACGGTTATGGCTGATCATGACGTGATAGGTGATGAAACCCCAGCGAAGTTATTTGCAAGGGTGAAGGCGGATATCGAAGCCATTGAACTACCCCAAGGGTACGAGATGCAATGGGGCGGCGAGTATGAGTCGTCAAGCAAAGCGAAGAAAGCTATTTTTGGCTCATTACCAATCGGTTATTTAGCGATGTTTATGATCACTGTATTGCTCTTTAACTCTGTGAAAAAGCCATTAGTGATCTGGTCTACAGTACCGCTTGCTATTATTGGGGTAACGGCAGGCCTTGTATTACTACAAGCACCATTTAGCTTTATGGCGCTGCTAGGCTTGCTAAGTTTATCCGGCATGTTGATTAAAAATGGTATTGTACTGATGGATCAAATAAACATCGAAATTGACTCTGGTAAGTCCCCTTACCAAGCGGTATTTGATTCTGGTGTGAGTCGTGTAAGGCCGGTGTCTATGGCTGCTATCACAACCATATTGGGTATGATCCCGCTATTATTTGACGTGTTCTTCCAATCCATGGCGGTCACCATTATGTTCGGTCTTGGTTTTGCGACCATACTGACGTTGATTGTATTACCTGTGTTACATTGCGTGTACTTTGGTATCGAACAACCAAAAGACTAGTTGAGTATCATCCACCTTCTTCGGAAGGTGGATGTTATTATCGCTTTAGCTTTTTTCTTTCACCTTTTAATCGACAGGAGTGCTACTGCCACCAACTGTCTAACTTATCTGCAACAAGCTCAGCCCTCCAGCCTAACGCAAGATCGGGTTTCATCAGCAATTGCTTTTCTTCCGGTGACTTTTTCCACGACCAGCTGATCACCTGATTGATTTGCTTTTTCGAAGCAAACACATCAACCGGAATATCGTTAGTTTTGGCGACTTCGGCGATAACCTGTTTAATATCCTTGCACGCTGCTTTGTAACCTTTAAAGTCGATAAGCCTTCTCACGCGTTGTGGACAATCTTGTTCACTTACTTCTTTTGCTTTTTCTATACAGGCGAGAATTTCTTTACCAGAGCGATTAACTTCCATTGGCTCAACACCTGGAACATTACGTAAACTGCCCAGTGAGCTTGGACGACGTTTGGCAATTTCTACCATGTTATGTTCTTTAAGTACAAAATTTAGCGCTAAGTTCTTTTTCTCTGCCTTGGCTCTGCGCCACGCCGCAAGTTCTTTTAGAGTAGCAAGATCTCTAGGCTTAAGTTGCCACACGTTTTTGACATCGAGATAAAGTACTTCGTCTGGTTGACGGAAGCTCCTCTTTTGGGCGAGCAACTCACTCTCTTGAAGCACTATGTTAAATAGCTGCTTTTCATTTACTCGCGCTTGAATAGTCTCAAAACATGGCAGTAAATGATATACATCGGAGGCGGCGTAATCTAATTGGCTTTGAGTTAAAGGGCGGCGTAACCAATCTGTTCTGGATTCACTTTTGTCAATGTCTACGTCTCTAAGTTGCTTCACCATATTGGCAAAACCAATACAACTACCCTCACCTAACAACTGTAAAGCAAACTGGGTATCGAATATTGGTGATGGGATAAAACCTGCAAACTTTAGAAATACTTCGATATCTTCTGATGGAGAATGAAGTACTTTTAAAACACTAGTATCTGAAAACAACGTCCACAGCCTACTAAAATCGATATCGGCTAGTGGATCGATAAGGGCAAGGTGGTTACCATCAAAGATCTGTAACAGAGCAATTTCTGGGTATAAGGTGCGGCGACGCATGAATTCGGTGTCGACGGCGAGCACTTTGGCTTTCGAAATAGACAAGACAAATTCATCTAGTGCTGTTTGGCTTTCAATAACTTGATACTGCACTGTTACTCCCATGCAATTTACATAACTAGCCATATCACGCTAGTTATAAAAAAGCCGGCTAGTGCCGGCTCTATTTGTTATTCTTTTAACGCTCTACGCAGTATTTTACCAACGTTAGTCTTTGGCAGTTCATCTCTAAACTCAACTAGCTTTGGTACTTTATAGTTCGTTAGATTATCTCGGCAATGTGCAATTATATCTTTTTCTGTTAAAGATGGGTCTTTTTTAACAATAAAAACTTTAACTTGCTCACCACTAACCTCATGTGGCACGCCAACCGCTGCAACTTCTAACACGCCTTCGTGCATAGCAACGACTTCTTCGATTTCATTAGGGAAAACGTTAAAGCCAGACACTAAGATCATGTCTTTTTTACGATCAACGATGTAGAAGAAACCGTCATCATCATAAGTAGCGATATCACCCGTTGCAAACCAGCCGTCTTTTAAACATTCGGCGGTTGCGTCTGGACGGTTGTAGTAACCAGCCATCACCTGTGGCCCTTTAACACACAGCTCACCGGGCTCACCTTTAGGTGTTTCATTGCCGTTGTCATCAACTATCTTAATGTCAGTGCTTGGTGCAGGTAAACCAATAGAACCGTTGTAGGCTTCAAGATCATGTGGGCAAATAGTAACTAGCGGCGCACATTCTGTAAGGCCATAACCTTCCATCAGTTTTGACTTTGTCACTTTCTGCCAGCGCTCAGCGACAGGGCGTTGTACGGCCATACCACCACCTAAAGACATTTTCAGGGTTGAAAAGTCTAGGTCGGCAAAACCTGGTGTGTTCAACAAGCCATTAAATAACGTGTTAACACCAGTGATTGCTGTAAATGGCACCTTTGCCAGCTCTTTTACAAACGCAGGCATGTCACGCGGGTTGGTGATCAAGATATTGTGACCACCGTACTTCATAAAGGTCAAGCAGTTCGCTGTTAATGCAAAGATATGGTAAAGCGGTAGCGCCGTGATAACGACCTCTTTTCCTTTATCTAATACTTTATCTAAACAGCCAGAGACCTGCTCAAGGTTTGCTACCATGTTGCCATGAGTAAGCATCGCGCCTTTAGATACGCCAGTTGTACCGCCAGTGTATTGCAAAAAGGCAAGGTCACTTAGCGTCACATCAGGTTTCTGATATTTTGTAGGATCTGCTGCAATTACTTCTTTGAAAGGAATGGTATTTGGCAGGCTAAAGTCAGGCACCATTTTTTTGAAGTGCTTAACAACAAAGTTCACCAAGTGCTTTTTGAAGCCACCTAACATGTCACCAATTTCTGTCAGCACTACGTGCTTCACACTGGTTTTTGGTAAGGCCTGCTCCAATGTATGGGCAAAGTTTGCAAGAATAAAGATAGCTTTTGACTCGGAGTCATTTAGCTGATGCTCTAATTCGCGCACGGTGTAAAGCGGATTGACGTTTACAACGGTACAACCAGCACGTAGTACACCTAAAATGGTAACTGGGGTTTGCAACAAGTTTGGCATCATGACCGCAACTTTATCGCCACGGCCAAGTTTCAATTCATTTTGTATATAACTAGCAACTGCTTTGGTTTTTTCATCAACTTGCTGATAAGTCAGTGTCTTACCCATATTGGTGTAGGCTGGATACTGAGCATAATCTGCAAAACTTTTTTCAAATAATTCAAGCAATGAGTTGTAATGCTCTGGGTCGATAGTTTCAGGCATACCTTCTGGGTAGCGCTTAAGCCAGATTTTTTCCACTCTTAGCTCCTGTGTTCTCGTTATTTTTATATTCACCCTAAACCATAAACGATGTAAGGCACTTTAACAATTGAGCAAATACTCTAAAAACGCCATATTCCCACAATATCTGAGGATTTACAATCTAGATGCTGTTGAAACGTGGGCTTTAGCGCTCTTTGTGAACTTTGCTTTCCATGATTAGTTTATTCTTTACGCTCCTTCAGTTGTAAACGCTGTTTTGTCGCTGTTTTGGTGTGCTTCAATTAGCTTATAGCAAATTTCCGGGTTTTCCATATGGCAATGGTGGCCGCCAGGTATTTTCTCAAGCCTGAGTGAGTCGAAACAGCCCTTAAATTGACTATACTGTCTGACAATCATGTCATAGCCTTGTTCCGCTAACACCAATAAGGTTGGAATGGATATCCCATTGAGCGCCGACTTTGCTTGAGAGATGGAATACCTAAATCCAGAGTGATGCTTTAGTCGGGGATCCAATCTAAGTTGCACGCCATCAGGATGCGGCTGGGTATTTCTTGTCACAAGCAGCGCTGCTATTTCTACCGAAACATCACTGATTTTACTGCGCAGTTGCGTAAGTGTATTTATATCAGGATAAACCCGTGGTTCAGATTGTTTTAATTTATCTCGGGAATTAAACGCATTAATGAGCTGGGTTTTGGTATCACTCTCTGAGGTACTCACAATCCCTATTCCCTCGATTAGTACCAACGATAAACAACGTGTTGGATAGCAGCTTGCAAACAAGTTAGCTATCATTGCCCCCATAGAATGGCCAACAATATGGCACGTTTTGATCTGTGCTAAATCTAAAAAGCACTTTAAGTCATAGACATAATCGATAAAGTAATAAAAGGCGTCGGCACTTTTCCAATCTGAGTGTCCATGACCTGCTAAGTCAAGTGCGATATGTGTGTACTGTGTATTGCAAAATGGCGCAAACGGTACAAAACTGTTGCTGTTGTCTTGCCAACCATGAAGGTAGATAACGGTTTGCTTTCCCTCTCCCCAGCTTTGGTAGGAGAATGGCCCGATTTTTTGTTCTTTTATCGCATATAGAGACATCGACGAATTCTTTTTGTGTTCATTGTACCATCATTGATTTATCATCTTACCGTGACATATTTGAACTTACTACTTTGATTTGTTGAAAATATTTTTATCGAACATCCATTCTATTATGAATGTGTTTTAAATCGATCAAATAGTAGAGAATCACATACCTCTATCACAATAAGTACACGGGAATAACAATGAATTTCAAAACTAGCCTTTTGGCCTCATTTGTTGGATTAGTATTTGCGGCTCCGACATTGGCTGCTCCAAAAAACATTATTTATATGATTGGCGACGGCATGGGGCCGGCTTACACTACGGGCTACCGTTATTTTAAAGATGACCCTTCAACGAAAGTGGTTGACCCAACGGTTTTTGACTCTATTTTGGTAGGTATGGCGCATACTTACCCAGACGACGACACGGTTGTAACAGACAGTGCTGCGGGCGCAACCGCCTTAAGTACAGGAACTAAAAGCTATAATGGCGCAATTGCGGTAGATACCCATAAAGAACATTTGGAAACGATGCTTGAAGTGGCGAAACGAAAAGGTAAAACAACCGCGCTTGTTGCAACATCGCAAATTAACCACGCAACACCTGCAAGTTTCGCGTCTCATAATGAATCACGTCGTAACTATGACGATATTGCCAATGATTACATCGACAATAAAATCGCAGGAAAATTACCCGTAGATCTTATGCTTGGTGGGGGCACTAAATACTTCATTCGTGAAGATAGAAACCTCGTTAATGAATTTAAAGATGCAGGTTATCAATACGTTGATGCTTTATCTAAGCTTGATACGCTAAATAAAATTCCTGCGATGGGTCTGTTCGCAGAAGTAGGTCTGCCATTCGCAATTGATGAAGAGCCGCAGCGCCTAACTAAAATGACTAAAACGGCATTATCATTATTGGAAAACCAGAATGATAAAGGCTTCTTCTTAATGATTGAAGGTAGTCAGATTGACTGGTGTGGACATGCCAATGATATCGCTTGTGCTATGCATGAAATGGACGACTTTGCAGAGTCAATTAAGCTGGCAAAGGCTTTTGTTGATAACAACCCAGACACTATCTTGGTGATCACAGCAGATCACTCTACCGGTGGATTAACGCTTGGTGCGAATGGTCAGTATCGCTGGGAGCGAGATGTGATCGCTAAAGTGAAAGGTTCAGCGGGCGAGATAGCAAAAGCACTCGCAAAGACAAAAGACGTTAAAGCAACATGGCAAGATCTCACAGGTCTTGAGTATGACAGTGCAACTGAGCTAAAAGTAAAAGAAGCACTATCACAAGGTCCGAAGGCGCTTAGTGTTGTCGTAAAAGAGGCAATTAGTGATGCATCTTTCACTGGTTGGACAACGGGTGGTCACACCGCTATCGATGTACAAGTGTTTGCCCATGGAAAAGGTAAAGAAGCGTTCATCGGCTCGCAAAACAATACCGCAATTGCTGATAAACTGATTGGATTTATTAAAAAGTAAAAATCTTCATCTATTATTTCAAACAAAGAAGGTCAGCATTTGCTGACCTTCTTTGTTATCGAGTCTTGGAAGAGGTATTACGCGTAAACAGAAACGCCAATCATACTTTTGATCTCATCTCGTCTTGCTTCGGTTGCAATTGCTTTGTATTCACTAATTGCTTGTCCAGTACGAAAGTTAGGGCGGTCGTAGATAGTCGAACGTTGCTGCGATTGGAACTGCTCCACCAACGCAATGCCCTTTTCACTGGTTTTGATCTGCGCGGTATTGAGCTTAGCCGTATTTCCTTCTTCAATAGCAGGGCTCACCGCCTTTTTAGGCTGTGGCTTTACTTGATATGTACCTGCTTGTTGGATGATTGAATTTAGTTTCACGGTTTAGCTCAATAAATACGAAGTGCTTGTATAAAAATACGCCTTTATTCTCGACCTGGCAACTTTTTCCACGTCACAGTATCCCTTACATATTGCGGCTGGGCGTCAGCTGCATCCACAGATAAGCCTTGTGTGAAACTATCGTCGGCTATAAACAGCATGTAATAAGCATCCGGTAACGTGATATTGTCAATGATTTCGCATTCAAGCTGTGTGGCAAGCTCTGAGAACGCTTGCCATCCTGTACCAACACCGGCCGCGCCAGTTGATGTAAAGTCGATATTTTCAGGTTTAATAACTGTTTCTTCGGTGCTTGGTTGAATAACACCACGAGTTTCGCCGTTGTATTGGCATAAGTAGATCTCACCCATACGTGCATCTATTGCCGACACTACGCTGGACTTGCCTGCTTCCATGTATGCCTGTTGCGCCATCGCCTGCAAAGTTGAAACGCCAACCAACTTAAGACCTGAAGAATAAGCTAAGCCTTGCGCAACCGCTGTACTTATTCTCACCCCAGTAAAACTGCCCGGCCCACGTCCAAACACAATGCCATCAAGCTCACTAAGCGTGATATCGGCTTCGCGTAAAATACGTTCAACTAAGGGAAGTATCTTTTGGCTATGCTGCTGTGGGCAAACCTCGAAGTGGCGAATAAACTTGCCTTCATAGTGCAATGCAATACTGAGTGCTTCGGTGGAGGCGTCTATGGCCAACAGGTTATTTTTCATTTTTATCAATATTCTCTAAAAATCGGATTGCCTTGTTTAAGTCTCTCGTGCGAGACATATCGGGCAAACTACTTAAAAACGTCTGGCCGTATTTTCTCGTAACTAAGCGATTATCGCAAATAATCAGTACGCCTTTATCGTTAGCATCACGAATTAGCCGTCCAACCCCTTGTTTCAACGCGATAACAGCTTGGGGGAGTTGTATGGCATCAAAGGGTTCTAATCCACGTATTTCAGCGTCTCGCATGCGCGCTTGCAACAAAGGGTCATCTGGTGAAGCAAATGGTAGCTTATCAATGACAACACAACTCAAAGTGTCACCTCTCACATCCACCCCCTCCCAAAAGGAGGCCGTACCAAGTAGTACGGCGTTACCGTGCCGAATAAATTGCTCTAAAATTATCCGTTTCGATGCTTGACCCTGCATAAAAATGGGATATTGCAGTGCCGTATTCAGCCCTTCGTAGACTAAATGCATCGCGCGATAACTGGTAAAGAGTAAAAATGTACGCCCTTTTGCAGCTTCAATCACCTGTTTTGCAAGCTTTACCAGCGCATGTGGCATTAAGTCGTCACGGGTTTCTGGCAAATAGCGTGGCAGGCATAGTAAAGCTTGCTGCTTATAGTTAAATGGGCTATCAACAATAAATTGTGAGGTCGGTTTGAGTCCTAAGCTACGACTAAAGTGCTCAAGGGAATTATCAACGGATAAGGTGGCTGAGGTAAATACAAAGCTTGCTTCAGTGGTTTTGACAATTTGTGCAAACTTACTTGATACATCAAGCGGCGTGATATGAATAGATAAAAAGCGCCTTGTGGTTTCGAACCAGTAACTAAATCCAGTTTGACTGGTATCAAAGGCACGTTCAAACTGATTTTTAAAGGTCATGACCTTTTCAAATGGGTGTTCTATTTTTTCACTTCTATCCAGACAAAGTTTGAGCACTTTATAGAGAAAGTCTAAGTTAGCTATCACTCGATGCATGGCATCGCAAATTGGTTTATTCGCCAGCGCTTCACGCCAATCACCACGGGCACCATCGCCACCAAATACCAAACGCAAATCGGCGACACTGGTTTCCAATTTATTGAGTGTTTTTCCTAGTTGCAACATATCTGGAATATCAGCGCGGTAGATCACCCTTAAATCGTTAATAAGCGCCTGCAAAGCTTTAGTGCTGATAGTCTCACCAAAGTAGTCACTGGCTATTTCTGGTAATTGATGTGCTTCGTCGAAGATATAGCTATCTGCGGTTGGCATTAGCTCCGCAAAACCTAAATCTTTTACGGCCATATCGGCAAAAAATAAATGATGATTGATCACCACAACATCGGCATCGACTGCCTTTAATCTTGCCTTTCGGATATAACAGTCTTCGTAGTCTGGGCACTCTTTCCCTAAACAGTTATCTGCAGTTGAGGTAACGTAGGGTAATACCTTTGCGTCTTCTTCGATACCCACACAGTCGGCTAAGTCTCCACTGTGTGTTTCAGAAGCGAACTTTGCAACCATGGCAAGTTGGTGCATAACATCTGGGTCGTCGGTTGGCACATGGCTCAAATGCTGTGATAAACGATAAGGGCAAAGGTAATTGGCCCTACCCTTTAGCAACGTGACTTTTGTCCCACTGCCAAGCACCTTTTTTAAGGTCGGCACGTCACGATGGAATAATTGCTCTTGCAAGGCCTTAGAGCCGGTTGAGACGATGACTTTACCTTTAGACTGAAAGGCAGGAATGAGATAGGCAAACGTTTTCCCCGTCCCTGTTCCTGCTTCGGCGATGCATTGTCCACCATTTTGTATGGTTTCTTCTACCGCAATAGCCATATCAATTTGGGGCTGTCTTGGTTGATAGCCTGGGAAATGCTGGGCTAAAGGCCCCGTAGAAGAGAAAGTCGTAGATACAGCCAAAGTAATGTAGTTTACAAACAGACAGGTCGCGAAATTGTATGTGGCTAAGCATCAAATCGCAACCGCTGTTTGGCAATAACTGAGTGTGGATACCAATTGAATTAATTCTCTAATCAATTTGAAGGGTGAAATAGCATATTAGCTTCGTTAAAAACTTCTCATTTAGAACAACTAAATAGCAAAATTTTTGCCTAGCTACTAAAGCTATTTCCCCGCTTCGAAATAGATCATTTACTTAATACAACTGATATTACCTGTTAAGTTGTCGTTTAACCTTAATCATACCTACCCCACAAATAATGAAATACACGAGATACAAAGCGATGCGGTTAAGCCAAGTAGGCTCTGGCGAAGGCATGATAACACGCAAATAATCGTTCAAAACCAGCATACCGACACCGACAATGATTGCTGTCAATTGAAAGTGGCGGTGATTGGCTGAAGAAATGGTAAACAAGGAAACTAGGAGCAGTACAAGGCTTAAGTAAAATGCTAAAACAGCCATGCTACCAGGTACAACACTTGGGGCTAACGCTAGCGCAGACAGACCTACAACGAGCCAACCTACGAGATTTTTTACTGATTTATACGACATGTTATTTCTCCTTAAATAAATGGTCGTTAATTTATGCAACCTTGTTTGATGTATTGAATACAAACAGAACTATCAAATGTATCGGTATCGAAACAGAACATGGCGAGTGTATCGATAATGGCACGCAAAATACAGTAAGAGTAAAGCGATAACAGCCTACATCATATTGATTGTATGAATAAAAATATAAAAAGTAAAAGCTGGTATCAAAACTGCAAATTAAGCTTACGTTAGAAAATACACAATAGTGATAATGGACACACTAAAAAGGACACAACATGTTTATTAAGTCGCTTATAAATACCTCTTGCACGGTTATTATTTTGTATAGTGCTTTAACATATGCACAGCAACCCAATTCTCAAATAACAATGCTGGAGTCTGCTTTTTATCATCGTCAGTATCAGCAAGTCACTAAAATGCTTAACACGCTAAACGATAAAGAGCTTGATGCTGAAATAATGGCCGTGTCAGTTGCGGTTGCGCAAAATGATGATAATAAAGAAACACTGTTAAACACCTTAATTAAGCGCCATATAGACAATGCAAAGGTGCATTTTACTGCGGGTAATTTATGGTATCAAATTAAACAACAGTCAAACCTTTTTAATAAACTTAGCTTAGTTGAAAAGTCTAACACGCACTTTATAAGAGCTGCAGAATTGGCGCCAAATAATCCTGAGTACTTAGTATCTGCAGCGAAAGCATTAGCTATAGAAAGTGGTTTTTGGGATTCTGAAAAAAAAGCATCAAAAGCGATAGTTGATAGACTAAAAGCAATGGATGACCGATACTATAACTTGGCTTTGATGGATTACTTACAAAACACACAAAATGAAGAGTTAGCCCTAGAAACGGCAGCTTTTGTGGGTCAACATTATGCGCAAGATATCGTTTTGATCCATCGAGCTGCTAACTTATTGTGGACTTTTTCAGCGAAAGACGCAGCGCAGCGTTTATTCACTAACGGGTGCCTGATTGAGCAAATCGCATTAAGCCAACTACCAACGTGGAGAGATGCTTGTGTTTCATCGGCTTATTTAGCGCTTCAGCAACACGGTGATAAGCGTAGGGCTGTTGACGCTATGGAACACTTATTGGAAAAAGAGCGAGTACAGGATGAGCAGCATATAGAGTATTTAATGCTTCAGGCTGAGTTGTACCGGGAGCTCAAACAAAGCGAAAAGGCTAGAAGTGCCTACCTTCAGGCATTGAATCTCACCAAAGAGCGTTCAATTGAGCGAGATATTCACCGGGCTCTCGCTGGACTAGATGATACATAAGCTAGGCTCGAACAGCGGGTGGGATATGTAGGGGGAATAGATAAACTCAGGTATTGAGAGATGTTCAACAGGTTATTTTATGCAAAATAAATCTACGCCCATGTATCAAGATTCTCACCCTTATGTTCTTCGTGAGATTTTTCCTCTTCATCTTCGCTTTCTTTAATTTTTTCATGCTCAGCAGCTTGGCGTTTAAGTTCGATCTCGGTTTTTAGATCTTTCTTAACCTTTTCAATCTTATAGTGCTGCACACCAGCTACATGAAATGCAGACTTATGAGTTACATCTAGCCGTACGATTGGGCCTAAAAAAGGTTTAAATGCATCCATCTGTTCCCCCACTAACCTACTGTTGGTCTTACTTATTATCGGCTGTTATAAGCTATTCTTTAATTTGCGTAAAAAAATGATTGCCAAGTAGAACAAAATTATGTTTATCTATAAATGAACTTTTTGAACAGCAGATATATTACAAAGGTAACATCATGCTAATGACACTGACAGCAATTCATCATCACCATCATCATACGGGATAACCTGTCAGTTATTTCGCTGGTGGGTTATTCCTTAAAGGAACCTCCGGCGAAGCAAAAAGTATAGTCAAAGTTTATTTCGCCCCGAGGTTCCGCCTCGGGGTTTTTCATTTAAAGAATTAGGAAATAAATAATGAGCAACAGCAACCGTTTAAGAATCGCAATCCAAAAATCAGGCCGTCTTTCAAAGGATTGCCAAGCCCTACTCAAACAACTTGGTGTAAAACTAAACCTACGTGAACAGCGTTTAATCGCCCACTCCACTAACATGCCTATTGACGTACTTAGAGTGCGTGATGACGATATTCCAGGCCTTGTAATGGACGGCGTTTGTGATTTAGGCATTGTTGGCGAAAACGTGTTAGAAGAAGTTCAAGCTGAACGTGTTCGCAACGAGCAGTTTGCTGAAGTCACTAAACTTTCAAAACTGGACTTTGGCTTTTGCCGTTTAGCGCTGGCGTGGCCACAAGAGCTAGGTCAACAGGAAAAAGCGTGGTTTAACGGCAAACGCATCGCAACCACCTACCCTGAGATTTTAAAGCAATATCTAAAACGTGAGAACATCGATGCTAGCGTGGTCATGTTAACGGGCTCGGTAGAAGTAGCACCTCGAGCAGGCCTCGCTGACGCCATTTGTGACTTAGTATCAACCGGTGCAACGCTTGAGGCTAATGGCCTTATGCAAGGCGATACCATCTTAGAATCTAACGCTTGCCTCATTCAAAATGCAGCATTGACTGACCAAAGTAAGCTTGCGTTGATCGATAAGCTAATGCCACGCCTTAAAGGGGTGAAACAAGCAAAAGAAAGCAAGTACATCATGATGCATGCACCAAAGAATAAGCTAGATGAAGTATGTGCGTTACTTCCAGGCACAGGCCAACCAACTTTACTTGCACTTGCTGGCAGCGATGAATATGTTGCACTTCACATGGTCAGCTCCGAAACCCTATTTTGGGAAACGATGGAAGAGTTAAAAGCGCTTGGTGCTAACTCGATTCTCGTCATGCCAATTGAAAAGATGATGGAGTAACAGCATGTTTGATTGGCAGCAAGCCACCAGCGAGCAACGCAGCGAATGCTTGAGCCGTCCTGCGGTCAAAGTGGGTGATAAGGTAAAAGCGGCAGTTGAAAAGATAATTGATAACGTTGCTTGCAATGGCGACACCGCGTTACTAAGTTATGCCGAGCAGTTTGACGCCCGTGTTAGCCCAAGAATACGGGTAACGGGAGCAGAGCTTATTGAAAGCGAATTTGCGTTAACACCTGAACTTAAAAGTGCTATTGACCAAGCGTATAGCAACATTAAAAAGTTTCACCAGTTGCAGTTACCACAAAGCAAGAAAATAGAGACTCAGTCAGGTGTGACCTGCGAGCTCAGGTATCAAGCGATAGAAGCCGTGGGTTTATACGTGCCAGGTGGTAGCGCGCCACTGCCTTCTTCTGTATTGATGCAAGGGGTGTGTGCGCAGCTAAGTGGTGCAAAAACAATCGTGTTGGCGACGCCGGTCAAAGGCGATAGCCAAATACATCCTGCGATTTTGTATGCGGCTAAATTGTGTGGTGTTACCGATGTGATTGAATGTGGTGGTGCAGGTGCAATTGCTGCCATGGCGCTAGGTACTAACAGCGTACCAAAAGTGAACAAAATTTTTGGTCCAGGCAATAGCTTTGTCACAATGGCAAAACAGCTGCTTGCTCAGTCAGTGCCGGGACTTGCGATTGATATGCCGGCTGGCCCTTCAGAGGTGTTAGTGATTGCAGATAAGGGCGCTAACCCAGAATTTATCGCCGCCGATCTACTTTCTCAAGCGGAGCATGGGGAAGACTCGCAAGTTATATTATTGGCGTCTGACAGTCAACTTATCGAAGAAACTGAAGCTGCAATCGAGTGTCAACTAAGCAAGCTTAGTCGCGCTGATATTGCCAGAGCTGCGCTTAAAAATAGCACGCTGATTTTAGTTGAGAGCATAGAGCAAGCCTTTGAGATCTCAGCAGAGTATGGGCCAGAGCACCTTATCTTACAGATAAGAGATGCGGAGCGTTTCCTGCCGCTAGTAAAAAACGCAGGCTCAGTGTTTGTTGGTGACTATACGCCAGAATCAGCAGGTGACTATGCGTCTGGCACCAACCATGTATTGCCAACCTATGGTTATTCAAAAACCTATTCAAGTTTAAATCTGATGGATTTCTATAAGGCTTACACAGTACAAACCATCACAAAAGAAGGCCTGCGTGGTTTGCGCTCTGCCATTTTACCTTTGGCACAAGCTGAGGGCCTAGATGCACACGCGAACGCCGTTAAAGTGAGGTTGGAGAATAATAATGACTAATATTGCGCTACCAAATAACATTGAAAAGCTTAAGGCCTACAGTTCTGCGAAAAGTGCAAAGCTAACAGGCACCACGTGGCTCAATGCCAATGAAAGTCCATACGCTCGTGTGCTTGAAATGCGCTTTGATAACTTAAACCGTTATCCAGATCCGCAGCCACAAGCGGTAATTGATGCCTATGCAGGCTACGCTAAGGTCGAGCAAGCAAATGTACTGATGACGCGTGGTGCCGATGAAGGCATTGAGTTATTAATACGCACATATTGTGAACCGGCTAAAGATAGCATTGCAATCTTTACCCCTACCTATGGTATGTACAAAGTTACGGCAGACACCCACAACATCGCTATTAATGAATTAAGCCAAACGCAGCTTGCCAATGACGATGTGGATACACTGACCGCTGCAATTGGCGACGCTAAACTTGTCTTCGTTTGTAATCCAAATAACCCAACCGGTGCAATACAACCTGCCAGCAAAGTCGCTGCACTTGCAGATAAGCTTAAAGGCCGTGCAATCGTGGTCGTAGATGAAGCTTATATTGAGTTCTGTGAAGAAAAAACCTGTGTTGAGCTTATCAAAGAATTCTCAAACGTTGTTGTGCTGCGTACGCTATCTAAAGCGTTTGCACTGGCAGGGCTTCGCGTTGGCTTTATGTTAGCGAGTGAAGCGCTATTGGCACCGGTGAGAAAAGTGATTGCGCCCTACCCTGTTTCTACAGTAGTGGCACAAATAGCAGCAACAGCGTTAACGTCAGATGCGATAACGCAGATGCGCCGGCAAGTCTCTATTTTGAACCTAGCAAAAAAGAAGCTTATACAATGGCTACAAGACAGCGAGTTCGTAAGCGCAATATTATGCGGCGAAGGCAACTTTGTTACTTTACAGCTAACCGACAAACAGTTTGTGGTTCAAGCGATGCGCCAAGGGTTAATCATGCGGCCATTTGTGCTGTTTGGCGAGGACAACTGGTTGCGGATCTCTATCGGCAACGAGCAGGAATTAAAACAAGTAGAAAACTGGCTGAAACAATGCCAAGTGACTGAGGAAGTATCATGAGCGCCCCCTATTTATTCATCGACCGCGATGGCACTATTATCGAAGAGCCAATAACCGATAAGCAAGTGGATAGCCTAGAGAAGTTGGCACTATTACCCAATGTGATCCCAGCGTTATTACAACTGCAGTCGTTTGGTTACAAGCTAGTGATGGTATCTAATCAAGATGGTCTCGGTACAGATAGCTTCCCTCAAGCTGATTTTGATGCGCCTCAAGACAAAATGATGCAAATCCTCACCAGCCAAGGGATCCGTTTTGAGGAAGTTCTGATCTGTCCTCACTTTGACGAAGACAACTGCCAATGTCGCAAACCTAAAACAGGATTACTCACAGAACTGATGCGTTCTGGTAAAGTGAATCTTAGCAAATCATTTGTTATTGGCGATAGGCAAACCGATATTCAGCTTGCAGAAAACCTCTGCATTGAAGGCATTCTCTACGAAGATAACTGGCCTGCTATTGTGACGCAGTTAACCACCTTAAATCGCAGTGCACAAATTGCTAGAAATACCAAAGAAACACAGATTTCGGTAGCGATAAATCTGGACCAACAAGCCAATGGAGAGATTTCAACGGGGCTTGGTTTTTTCGACCATATGCTAGATCAGATCAGAACTCACGCTAACCTTGGCCTGAATATTCAGGCGAGAGGTGACTTACATATAGACGAGCACCACCTCGTAGAAGACATCGGAATTGCCCTTGGTCAGGCCTTTAAGACCGCGCTTGGTACAAAATCACAAATCGCACGTTATGGCTTTGCGTTGCCTATGGACGAATGTAAAGCAGAATGTCAGTTGGATTTATCTGGACGCGCGTCTTTTGTACTTAATGCTGACTTTACACGAGATAAAGTGGGTGACTTAGATGTTCAAATGGTTGAGCATTTCTTTAAATCCTTCGCGGATAATGCGGCAGTGAGTTTAATTTTGAGCGTAAGCGAAGGTAATGCCCACCACCAAGTTGAGGGTTTATTTAAAGCGTTTTCTCGTGCTATTCGTATGGCAATTGCAACTGATGCGTCACAGCAAATGGCAAGTTCTAAGGGGTGTTTATGATTGCAATTATTAATACTGGTTGTGCCAATATTAACTCAGTGCGTTTTGCATTTGAGCGCCTTGGTGTGACGCCTGAAGTGATCACTGCACCGGAGAAATTAGTCCGCTTTGAACGAGCCATTTTACCCGGCGTCGGCCACGCCAATGTGGCAATGAAGCGCCTAAATGAGCAAGGCTGGGCAGAGGCAATAGCCGACTATCAACGGCCTTTGATGGGGATTTGTTTAGGAATGCAGCTGCTTTGTGAGTCTACTGAAGAAGGGGATATTCCGTGCTTAGGTCGCATTCCGGGTAAGGTTGAGTTATTAGAGACTAACGAGTTAACTGCACCGCACATGGGCTGGAATAATCTTCGTGTGGTGAAGCCTCATGCGCTCACTACAGGGCTTAGTGAACAAGACCAAGTGTACTTTGTACACAGTTTTGCGCATACCATCAATCAATCGACACTGGTTTCGGGTGAGTACGGTCAAGCGTTTTCTGCGATTGTTGCAAACGACAATTATGCCGGCATGCAATTTCACCCTGAGCGCAGCGGCAAGGTTGGCACGCAGCTTTTACAAAACTTTATTAATTGGCAGCTATAAAAGGACGAACAATGATTATTCCCGCTTTAGATGTATTAGAGAACAATATTGTTCGTTTGTATCAAGGCAAGTACGAAACCGCACAGTTTTACCCATTTAATTTAGCTGAGCGTTTACTTGAATACCAAAACGCAGGCGCAGCCAAGCTACATTTGGTGGATTTAGAAGGCGCTCGTGACCCGAGCAAAAAGCAATGGCGCACTATCCAAGCGGCGACTAAGGCTTTATCTGTTCCCTTTCAGGTAGGCGGCGGTATTCGCAGTATTGACGACGTAAAGCAATGGTTAGATGCCGGAGCCGCCAAAGTGGTGATAGGCTCGATGGCGGTAGATAAAAAACAAGAAGTTGCTGCGTGGATTAAAGCATGTGGCGCCGATAAATTTGTGATAGCACTTGATGTGAACAAAACCGAGAGCGGCTGGTCTCCAGCTACTCACGGCTGGCTAAATGATGCGAAAAGCGATCTATTCGAGCTATTAGATTTTTATGTTGAGCAAGGTGTAAGTGATTTTTTATGCACGGATATCAGTAAGGATGGCACGATGACAGGTCCATCGTTTTCCTTATACGAAGACATCACTAAGCATAACAGTGCAATTAAAGTACAAGCATCAGGGGGCGTGAGCTCTCTTGACGATATTGCACGGCTTGCAAAGCAACAAGTAGGTGGAGTGATACTTGGCAAGTCGCTACTTGAAGGTGTATTTAGCGTTGAGGAGGCTTTAGCATGTTATCAAAACGCATAATTCCTTGTTTAGACGTAAAAGACGGTCAGGTGGTCAAAGGTGTTAAATTTCAAGGCCATGAAGTCGTCGGTGATATTCTTGATCTCGCCCAGCGTTATAGTGAGGCAGGTGCTGATGAACTGGTGTTTTATGAGATCAGTGCTAGCGTCGAAAAGCGTTTGCTCGATGTCAATTGGGTAGCTGAAATTGCCAGACATATCGATATACCATTTTGTGTAGCTGGTGGGATTAAATCGGTGACTGATGCGGCTCGAGTGCTTGAGCAAGGCGCGGATAAGATCTCCATTAACAGCCCTGCCATTGCAAGGCCTGAACTCATTAAAGAGCTACATGACGAATTTGGTAAGCAATGTGTGGTTGTAGGCGTAGACAGCTTTTATGATAAGCAAACTCAAGAGTATTTAGTGTACCAGTTAACTGGCGATCCGAATGCTGCAAGCCGTACTCGATATAAAACGCAAGAATGGGTCAAACGAGTTCAAGATCTTGGTGCTGGAGAGATTGTACTTAATTGTATGAATCAAGATGGCGTGCGTAATGGCTATGACATAGCGCAGCTCAGCGCAATTAGAGCGCTGTGTAAAGTGCCACTTGTCGCCTCTGGCGGCGCAGGCAGTATGCAAGACTTTGTTGATGTATTTAAACAAACTAATGTCGATGGTGCTTTGGCTGCAAGTGTATTCCATAAAGGTGTGATTGACATTCCAAAGCTCAAGCAGTTCTTAATAAATAATAATGTGGCGGCACGACAATGATAATTAATAAACAAAACATAGCAGAAGTAGATTTTGATAAGTCAGCACTCATTCCCGCTATCGTACAAGATGTATTAACCGGGGTAGTGTTGATGCAAGGCTTTATGAACAGAGAAGCCCTTGAGGCGACGCTAGAAAAGCAGCTCGTCACTTTTTATTCGCGTTCAAAATCGCGTCTTTGGACCAAAGGTGAAACCTCAAACAATGTTTTAACCTTGGTGGAAGTACATACCGATTGTGATAAAGACAGCTTGCTGATTTATGCAAAGCCGCAAGGTCCAACTTGCCACCTCGGCAGCGAAAGCTGCTTTGCGGACACCATGCCAGAGCTTGCATTTTTAGGAAAGCTTGAGCGAGTGATTGCCCAGAGGAAAAATGCATCTCCTGAAAGCAGTTATACCGCCTCTTTATTTGCTAAAGACTTAAGTCGTAGTTGTCAAAAAGTGGGAGAAGAAGGGGTTGAAGTGGCGCTGGCGGCGATGAAAAACGACAACGAAGAGTTGCTCAATGAGTCCGCAGACTTACTGTATCATCTTATTGTCTTATTACAGCGACAGGGCCTTACACTCAGTGAGGTGGTCAGTACGCTCAAAGATAGGCATAAGTAATTTGCGCTTTGGGTAAGTAATCCTTTCGCCTATCTTTTCGCTGGCTTGTTCCAGACATCGTGCATTAACAAGCCAACCTACCACCATCGGGATAAATCTGTAATTAGATCAACCCCTGTTCATATAAATAAGGTAAACTTCTCATAGTCTTACAACTATGCAGTGGCAAAATATTAGTCTAACTTTAATGGTGCGATTGCGAACAGTATGGAACGGTTTATGAAAACAAGATTACTTGGTCTAATGCTGGCAGGGTTGACAGCTGCCGGATGTTCAACATTGACCCCTGAGCAACAAGAGAAGCTCGATGATATGTCTAATTGCGAGAAACTTAATGCACTTCTAAGTGCATCACCCAATGGGTTTTCTGCGCTTAAAGGTGCTGAAGTCGGTGCAAAGTTAATGAACTCTTGGCAGGCCAAGGCACATCTAGTTGGCAATAAATGCCAAATCATAGAAAGCGCTTCTGGAAAATCAAAATATACCTGTTCTGAGCAGTTCAAGGAATACGAAAACGCGGTAAAAATCCATAACTATGCGCAGAGTCTCGCAAAGCAATGTTTAGATCACTCTTGGGTTGGTGATAGCCAAAAGAGTGGCCAGCTAATGCGTACGGAAATTATGTCACCGAGCTCTACTAGCAAAATTGCAATTGAACTAGGCAAAGGCCTCGACAAAGTCACGCCATGGATCGTTACGTTTAATGTGACTGAAAAATAAGATGTAAAATACGGAGAAGCGTTGTGCTTCTCCTACCCTATCCCCCCTAGCATTCCTCCTTTGCAATCCACTTTACTTTGTCTGTTTGAGCGTTAATAAATTTTTAATTGTTGCTTTACTCGATTCTAATGTCGCTTCGCGTGGCGTCTTTTATATGAAAATAGTGAATAGTAATTGTGGTGTAACGCGATAAAAATTTAGAAAAAATAAGCAGTATATATTTTGAGGGGGGGTGGGATCTGCAACAGTCTATATTTAATTGATGCTGATTATGCATTTCTTTGGTTTTGATGTGTTAATAAAAAGCTTGTTTATTAAAAAAAAGTAGCATTTAATTCAGCTGCTATTTTTGTTGTTAGCGCTAAATTAACTACTATTTTTAAAGGAATTAAGATGAACACATTGATAAAGTTGTCTGCTCTATCCCTCTCTCTTGCTATGTTTTGTAACCCTGCTTCGGCTAATGAACAAGCTAAGCCATTTGAGTATACAGTAAATGGCAGTGTATATGAGATCCCCGCTTCTCAAGCTAAGAATCTAGATGAGATAATTGCGCTAATAGAAACTAATAACGATGTTTCAGGTTATGACGTTACTGAGACTAAGTTAGCAAAAACTGAGCGCACAGAAATTGCCAGCGATTTTTCAGCGCTAGCTGGTGGTAACTTACGCGTTTATAGTGAACTCAATACGGGGTATTTAAATGATTTTGACCAAGCATTTACTTACACTTGTCCAAGTAATATGTTTATTAAATCAATCTCAAGCTACCACCAAGATAAACAAGAAGACAGACGCTTTAGCTTAGTCTGTGCAAAATTTACAACGGATAGCGGCAGTCGCATTTATCGTAAAACGACAAAGTGGAGCGGTTACGTAAATTCATACGATCAAGCGTTTAACTTTGTTTGTCCTAATGGTCAATTCTTTGTCGGAATGTCAAGTCGTCACGATAATGGCACAGAAGACCGTTTGTTTAACTTTAATTGCGCATCTATGGCAACCTCGAGCACAGGCGCTGCACTATTCGCTGAATCATGTATTACAACACAATACACAGGCTACGACCAACCTTGGACATTAGGCGGTAATGGTGCAATCATCGGCATGTCAAGTCGCCATGATAACAGAACGGAAGACCGTCAGACTGCAGTGAGTTATTGCTCAGCTGCGAGTGATTGGTAATACTTCCCTATAGAGTAGGGTTGATACCCTACTCTATGTCAGAATTTCGTCATTTCACTGTCATACAAAAGTCGCACACTCAAAATGTAATTAGTTAGCGGATTTAAGACTCATTGTGACCAAACCGAATATTTTTCTCATCAATTTAGATTCTTGTACTGATAGACTCAAGGAATCTACTCTCCAGTTTGATAAGTTCTCACTACCCTTTGAAAGGATAAGCGCTGTAAAAGGTGCAGAGCTGAGCGCAGACGTTTTAGATGCGAGCTATTGTAAGTTAAAAAACGCTAAGCAATATTTCCGGCCTTTAACGTTAGGAGAGATAGGTTGTTATTTAAGTCATATAAAAGTACTGAGCAAAATTGTTGAGTTAGAACTGCCCTATGCTTTTATTTTTGAAGATGATTTCCAACTACACGACGACTTAGCACAGATTGACCAACTGATCGCTTCATTGCCATTTGATTGGGATATGATCAAGCTATTCCAGTCTCAGAAGAACAAACGCACTCCGATTGCAAGCTTTCCGCTAAATAAATCACTATCGTTATTTATGCAAAATAAGGTACCCGCCGGAACCGTTGCTCAGCTTGTAAGTCTCAAAGGGGCAAAGAAAATATTATCCAAATCAATTCCTTTCGGCAGACCGATTGATATTGATTATCAACATTTTTGGGAAAAAGATCTAAGCGTATTCGTAATGAGTCCTTGTCCTGTTAGTCATGGTGAAAAGTTTGCGAGTACCATAGATAGAGCACCAAGTGTTACAGGAGCAAAGCGGTATTTTTGGCGCAAGCAATTGCTTCAGATAAATAAGTTTATAAAAAACAAGTTTTATCGCGTGCTGGTTCTCAAACGCTATCAACAACACTTCTAGTTATATGGTGCGAAAGCCGCTGTACGCCTTTTGAACAATGGGTTTTATACTTGTACGTAATAGAGAAAAATTCGTGTTAAAAGTGTAATTTATGGGAAGACTTCTGAAAAAGATGTGCTAGTATCTAAGATTATTGCAATAAGTTTAACTTTTTGCTTAAACCATTAATAATAACAACGTTGAGGGAGCACAGACGTGTCTATAGAAATCAACTTTGAACTCTCTGATTCAGATCTTGAACACTTCCGTGGAATGATGAAAGCTGCTATTGAAAAAAGTGGCGATGTAAGTGACGCCGAAATCATTGCTAAAGCGCGTGATTTAGTGGCAACGATGGAGAAATCCAACCTTCCTGAATTTGTAAGCACTCGTCTAATTTCGTTACAAACGCTAATTGACGCAGTGTTAGATGAAGAATGGCAAATGCCTGAAGATGAAAAGCGCGAGATCATGGCTTCTCTTGCTTACTTCAGTGAGCCTGAAGACATCGTTCCAGATCATATCCCAGTATTGGGCTATGTCGATGATGCGATTATGATTGAACTTGTGTTACAAGAATTGTCGCTAGATTTAAAAGCATACCGTGAATTCTGTGGCTTTAGAGCTACTGAAGAAGCAAGACGTGGTGATAATGCTAAGGTCGATCGTGAAAGCTGGCTTGCGGGCACACGCTCTCAGATCCGTTCTTCTATGCGTAGAAGTCGTTCTAAAAACCGTTCACGCTTCTTTTCTCGCATTATGTAAGTTAAGTAGCCCTAAGCTTAGCTAATTGCTTTTTAGCTTAGGGCTGTGGACTATAAAAGGGCTGATAATCATCAGCCCTTTTTGATTGCCATTATTTTATTTCATTTGGGTGAGAAACCCCCATCCACGCTTTATAAAGTAACGCTTGCTCGCTTGATGGGTTAGGTGTAAATGTTATCTTTTTAGGCTTATCATGGTCGCGGTCAAGCTTGATTTTCGTATTCATCAACTTATCACGACGGATAAAATCTACCGTGATTGTTTGACCTGGCTTGAAGTTTTCTAAGCTCGCTTTTAAATCTTTACGAACAAGGTGCTTATCAAATGCAACGATAAGGTCGCCTGCTGTTAGCCCCGCTTGCCATGCATTTCCATCTCGAGCTACATGGGTCAGCTCCAGTAATTCACCCTTTTGTCTTGCCATACCATCTAAGCCTGCGATCATTTTAGCCGACTCTGGATAATCATAAACAAGTCCTACTTTGTCGAATAACTTGTCAAAGTCTATGTTCGCTGGTGTGTCAACATATTCATTCCACCAAGTATTGTAGTCTTGACCGGTAAGCGCTTTTAGGATGTTTTTAACATCTTCACTGGTGAAGCTATTTGGCAATTTATGCTGTTGGTAAAGCGCTTTATGAACGTCACGGTAGCTAATTTTTCCTTTTGATTTTTCGAGTAAGTCGATATCAAGTGCCATGGACACCAACGCACCTTCTGAATAGATATTGGTGCTGTAATTTATCCCATGATCGCCACCTTGATTGATCCATTTATCAAAGCTCGTTGCAGCAACCGACTGAACATGACGACCAGGAGTTTTCAAATGACGATTAACACGCTTAGTCAGCATTTTAAGATATTCGTCATTGGTGGTGATCCCTGCACTTAGCAGCAAATAATCCTCAAAGTAGCTGGTTGAGCCTTCAGCTAGCCACAACAAATCCGTGTAATTTGGTGCGACGTAATCATAAGGAACCATGCCCGCTGGGCGATAGTTTTTGACATTCCACGTGTGGATGAATTCATGTGCTGCTGTAGAGATAAAACCAATATAGTCATCTCTTTCTTTAAAACTGTCTCTATGTCTTTGAATAATCGTCGAGTTTAAGTGCTCTGTTGCCCCTCGTGCACTACTGGTTGCATGCACCATAAAGACATAACGGTCATAAGGATAATCGTGCCAAATGAGCGTGCCGGTTTGAACGAGTTTTTTAAGATCCGCGAGCATTTGGTCAGCGTCATAGTTACCCTCGCCCCAAATAACTAATTCATATTTGCGGCCATCTACTTCAAATTTGTGTAGCTGATTAATACCAGTTTCAATAGGGGAATCTAACAATATGTCGTAGTTATCAGCTTTGAAGCTGTGTTTTGAATCGGCAAAGTCCATACCAGAGACAGAGCGCCAGCCTTTAGGTACATTGAGTTCAACAGAAACAGGCTCAGATCTGAAAGATTCACTAAACATCAAAAAGCCAGATGCATCAATAAACGCGTGGGTGTCATCTATGTGTCTGGCTCGAAGACCTAACTCATTGGCATAAATCTGATATTTAACCGTCAGCTCGGTAGGCTCGCTAAGGTGTACACGCCATGTGTTTTTATCAATTTTTTCCCATTTTTGTGCTTGCCCGCTTTGAGATTTTGCGTCAAAAAAGCGTACGCCGTTGGCTAAATCCAATATCTCGTAGCGACCTGTACGCCAATCTGGAAGTTGCACATCAATGCTTGGTTGTGAGGATTTTGGGAACTTAACTTCTACTTCTGCAAGGTGATGCTGTGGTTGTGTAATTGAAATATGGTAGTCGACGTCAGCATAAACACTAAAGGTTGCTGTACATGCTAAGGCAATAAGACTTTTCTTCATTATTTTTGTTTCGGTAATTCGAGATAAAATCAATTTACCAAATCAGCGACTTACACGCGAAGTAATATCGATGAGTAAACAGCAAACTCCGATACTTTACCGTGTTAAATTTCTGCGCATAACGGCGTAATTTGTTGTAGACTTAGTAACTAAGAGATTATTTTATGATTGGAAATCTGTGACTGACAATGCCGTAATGCTCGAGCAGAAATTAAAGCAAGCCATAGAGGCTAGAAAAACGCTTGAGGATGCAAGAAAACAACAAGTAGAACTCCTTACTCAATTTGCTGCAAAGTTATCTTTAGCCTGCAAAGGGCAAGATGTTTCACTTGATAATCAGTTAGCTAAATTTCGTATTGCACTTAATAAAGGCGTCGATTTTGAGCTGCTTGTGCCTTTTATTGACGGAATTTCCGAGCCGCTAAAGTCACAAGAAGTGACCAATTCAAATAATCAAAAAGCATTGCAAACGGCAATTCAGCAAAGCGGAAAGTTACTGCAGAAGCTCAAGGGATTACCAGATGAGTCGCGCAGAAAGTTGCGTCATTTATTGGATGTAGAACTTGAAGATATCAACTCTACTAATGCTTACATCCCCGCGTTAGAGTCTTTGGTTTCTATCTACCATACGGTTTTACAATCAAAAGTAGAAATTACAGAAGAAACATCTCATAGCCACTACCCAGAACTAGCTGCTGAACTTCAAGCTTTGATCAACGAATTAATTTTCGAAGATGAAGTAATAGAAAAGGTTAAAGAGATCCGCGCAAGCGTTGCGGAAAACAATAGTTTAGATAATTTATATTCAGCAGCGACAGAAATCATTAAAATTATTGCGCAAACGATTGCCAAAGAGCGCCAATCCGCACAAGGTTTTTTGGTTTCACTGAATCAAACACTGGAAGAGCTACATCGCTCTATTGTTGAAACAACGGCGCGTTCAAAATCAACATCTAAAGAACTTCAGTCGTTAAACAATAAAATAGAATTAAAAATTCAAAACTTAAATCAGCAAACCCAAAACGCTAGCTCAATAACTGAGCTTAAAGCCTTGGTCGACAATGAGTTGAAACTACTGAGTGCTGATTTGATAGAGCGTGAAAGGCTTGAAAAAAATGAACGAGAGGCGCTGCTTGACTCGTTTGATGCAATTAATAATCGTATTAACACCTTAGAGTCTAAAGTTTCAAATTATAAAAAGCGACTCAGCGAACAAAAGTTCAAAAGCCTATTGGATAGCTTAACTAAGTTACCAAATAGAGCTGCTTTCGATGAGCGTCTAACCCATGAAATGCACCTATTTGAGATAAACGACTCAGATGTGACGCTGGTTGTCATCGACGTTGATCACTTTAAATCTATCAACGACCGTTATGGTCATAGTGCGGGCGACAAAACATTGCAAGTGATCGCACGAGCCCTTAAAAAGTCTATTAGGAAAAGCGATTTTATCGCACGCTACGGCGGCGAGGAATTTGTTTTGCTAATGCCAGGTATGCCGCTGACTCATGCGCAAAAACCGCTTGAAAAAGTAAGGCAAGTCATTAAATCTATACCATTCAAATTTAAAGAAAAAGAAGTCGAAATTACGATTTCTCTCGGTGCTACTCAGTTTGTCAAAGGGGACACTGCATTGAGTGCCTTTGACCGAGCTGATGCAGCGCTTTATGAAGCGAAGAACAGCGGGCGAGATAGATTGTGTTTTAAGTAAATAGAGCTAACTTGGGCAAAAGCAGAGTGGCGAAACATTATACTCGTCCCCGCTTTGCTCAGTTATACCAATTCGCTGCGCATTACAAACAAGGAGTAAGCCTATGCAAGTAGAGCTAAACCCAACTGGGGTTCTTAACTTATTATCAAGATTGGAAGTCGATTTACTTCAGCAGTCAACCACAAGTGAGAGATACAGGCTTTTTAGAAATTGTGCATTGGCGGTGTTGAATGTAGGAAGTCATACTGATTCCAGTTCTGAAATCTATAACAGATACGAAGATTTTGATATCCAGCTACTCGCACGCGAGCGAGGAATAAAAATTGCGTTAAGCAACCCCCCCGAGTCAGCTTTTGTCGATGGTCAAATAATTACCGGTATCCATGAGCACATATTCTCCGTGATCCGCGACATACTTTTTATTTGTCAAAAATACCACGGTGAAAATAAATCGCCGGTAGAAATCACCCATATGGTTTTTGACATGCTGCGTAACGCTGATGCGCTTGAAGTGAATAAAGACCCTAACATGATTGTCTGTTGGGGCGGTCATTCAATCAATGAAGTTGAATACAAATACACCAAGGAAGTGGGTTATCAACTTGGCCTTCGCGGCCTAAACATTTGTACTGGTTGTGGACCAGGCGCAATGAAAGGCCCGATGAAAGGAGCTACAATTGGTCATGCTAAGCAACGGATCTCGAATAACCGTTATTTAGGCCTTACCGAACCCAGTATTATTGCCGCTGAGCCGCCTAACCCTATTGTTAATGAGTTAGTGATTTTGCCTGATATCGAAAAACGTCTAGAAGCGTTTGTACGCATTGCGCATGGCATCATTATTTTCCCAGGCGGTGCTGGAACAGCTGAAGAGCTGCTTTATTTACTGGGTATTTTGTTACATCCAGAAAACGAAAAGCAATGTTTACCTGTGATTTTAACTGGCCCTAAAGAGTCAGCTGCATATTTTGAAGAACTCAGTGCCTTTGTTGAAAAAACACTCGGGAAAGAAGCTCTGTCTAAGTTTGAGATTATCGTAGACAATCCAGAGCTGGTAGCCAAAAAGCTCAAACAATCGATGGCAACGGTGCGTGAGTATCGTAAGTCTGAAGGTGATGCCTATTACTTTAATTGGACATTAAAGATTGAAAATGATTTTCAGCATCCATTTGCACCAACCCATGAAAATATGTCGGGCTTAGACTTACACCTAGAGCAACCAAAACAATTACTGGCCGCTAACTTAAGACGTGCTTTTTCTGGTATTGTTGCCGGTAACGTGAAAGATGAAGGTATTACAGCAATTAAACAGCATGGTCCGTATGAACTAAGTGGTGATAAATCACTGATGGCCGATATGGATAAGCTGCTAGGTGCATTTGTGGCTCAGGGGCGAATGAAGCTACCTGGGAGCAAATATATACCGTGTTATAAAATTAAAGCTTAGAATGAATAATTTGTTGTTAATAGATGCGCTTAACCTTATCAGGCGCATCTATGCTGTTAACGAACCAAAAGGTAATAAAGAACAAGAGGCCCATATAAAGGCCTCTTGTCTTCGTGTAGAGCAAGCTACTCGTAGCTTGTTACGTAAAACGGGGGCGACACACGCCGTTGCAGTCTTTGATGGTGATAAGAGTTGGCGTTATCACTTCTACCCAAAATATAAAATAAGCCGTCAACCAATGCCCGAATTCCTAAATCAGAACCTCGATAAGTTTTCAGAAGCGTTCGCAAATGTCGGTGTTAAATCATTTAATCCCGAACATGATGAAGCTGACGATGTTATCGCGACGCTTGCCTGTAAAGCCGCTACCGCCAATGTTAACTGTACGATAGTATCGACTGATAAAGGCTTCTTACCCCTGATAAATGAAGCTATCTCTGTGTACGACTATTTCAAAAAGTCGATAATTTCTATTGAAGATATCAAAAGTCGATTTTCTGTCACCCAAAGCAAGCTCGAAATGTTTTGGGCACTAAGTGGCGACAAGACGAACGATATCCCTGGTGTTACAGGGGTTGGGGTCAAGACGGCGCAAGAGCTACTCGCAAAACATGACGACTTTGAGAGTATGCTAAAAGATGAGACCGTAAAACCTGCTGCAAAAGCAAAATTAGAGGCCGGAGCAAGCGACTATGTTACCAGCCTTGCACTAGTGACACTAAGAAGAGATATTGAAATTGGCTTTAGTTTGAAGGATATACGAGTGGTTTGAAGGGACTTTTGATTAGCAATGTATTACATCGTCGCTAAGCGCTAGGCGAATGTAGATGACTTTGATATATTGCATACAAGCGTATCTCAATTTTTGCAGATACAAGGTCTGTTTTACCCATTCTTTATTGAGCAGTTAGATGATTAGGAAAATACTACAGTACATATTTCTTGGCCTTGCGGTTTACGTTACTGTGGTGTTTCTCGTGATCAATTATTATAAAGATGACCCGCAAGCGATGATTTGGCAGGACCGAGAAGCGTTTAACAATCGTTTCATTCGTAATCTTAGCCTTGAAAAGCCGACTGAGTTAGACACTGTGTTAGATACCTTGGGTAGCCCGGATCTAACGTATGTAAAGAAGAAACAAGACAATACGATTGTACAAATTGTGTTTTATCGCACTCAGCTTGTAAAACCAGATGGTATTACTACGGAAGATGAATGCACCGGATTATTGTTTGAAAATGGCATATTAAAGCTTTGGGGACCTGGTGCTCGGGTCACATTTGATAAAGTGTGATACCAATTAAATTAATCTTCCAACCAATTTGAAGGGTAAAATACCATATTAGCTTCGTTAACAACGCCTCATTTAGAACAACTAAATAGCAATGTTTTTGCCTTGCTAAGAAAGCTATTTTACCGTTTTAAAATAGAGCGTTTACTTAATAAAATTGGTAAAGATAGATGGATGCAAGGATAGTTACTAGTAAAACGCTGTTCGCGATAGCCCAAGGTACACACAAAGTATTACGTCTTTATTATCACAAAGAGAAGTGGTCTTCTATCTACCCTACCCTAGTTAAACTTGCACAGCTTTATATGGACTGTTATGAGTCCTCGCCTAGTAGCATGCATGGGCAGCTTGGACTGTATTCACAAAACTTGGGTTACAACACTAATCTGGTCATGAATCAAAATGTGTTGGTTTGTATGGCTTGTCAGCACTTAAAGTTTTCTCGTGCAGTAACCGAAGAGCTATTGCTTGCAAGCTTTGCGGACTATTTATGCGTAGCGAGAGAAAGCGATCAACTCGCAGCAGGTAAAAATTTAGATGCACAGCAAGATAAGCTTTGGAAAGTTCGCCATCAATTGGCTGTACAAATACTGAGTGATGGGCAAACACCTAACTTGCAATGTTTGCGAATTTTATCTCGCCTTTCAAACTACGACAGCAAGCTAGTGGCTTCTACCCCTCAGCGCTTTAATGACCATGCTTCTTTGATTGTGGCAATCGCTCACCGATTAGCAAGCTTAATAACGCCAACACACAAGCAAAATTGCGTGGCTTTAGACAGAGCGATTAAGCTTCTTTATAGCAAGCTCAGTTATGCTTTTGCATTAAAAGTGCTGAGTGCAATTGCAGGAGCATTTGTTAAACATCCTGCGGGGTTGCTGTGCGAGATTAAAGGCGAAGTGGGCTTTTTGGTGATACAAAGCAATAGTGAAAAGATAATTGCTGTTGTCGAACAAGGGCAAACCAAAAAGCTGGCGAAGGCCAACCGTAAATTCCAGTTTCACTGTGGTTTAACTGCAACAACAGATGCAAAGCTACTTTACAATATCTGGGACCGAGCTGCTGAACCGGCAGCACTTCCATTCGGTTCTGAACATTTACATCTACTAGAAACAGTAAAAGCCTTATCTCACAGTCAATTTCAAAGTATTCGTGCACTTGAAAAGCTGATTTGCGAGTTCGATTCGGTGTCAAGTGCATTGCAGATCGCAGCAAAGCAGTATAACCGTGAAAATCTAAAAGCCGCATCGGTTAGGCATTCTCTTGCCATGGTAGGACTTGATGCAGCTGGATTACTGGCGCAGCGGGTGTTGCTTGAACAAATTATAACAAATCACAAGCTTCCTTTTACAGAAGATGTAGTGCATAAATACGGCATAATTAGTCAAATCATTGCCTTATATGTGGGTGAGAGTTATGGTGAACAATTTGAACGTTTGTTGTCGCCATTTGCAGCAGTTATTGTGTTTCTGGTGACCAAACAAGGGGTTGAGATCCAACATGCTACTGCGCTCCATTCTCGTGAGTATTCAGAAGAACTAGTATCAATTGCTAACCTATTTGGGATCCGCGCAATAGCAAAAGATAAATACCTAGACTTTAATCAGCAGTATTTTGAAAAAAGCATTCTTCATAAGGCAATGCTAGATAGCGAAACGTTAAAAAAATCTCAGACCAACACGCAGTGTAAACTGTTCATTTTTATTAAACTGATTGCACTTAAAGTGATATCACCCACTTTTGTGTTAACTGCATGGCAGAAACAATTAGTCGATGACGTATTAGCTGAAAGTCGTTTTGTTACCGCACAAAAGTTTGATGTAGCGCTACTAGAGGCCGGATTTTACTCATCTATTGCCTGATATTTATTCTATAAATACTATCAATAACAAGCATAAATCATATGTATGTCATTTTTTCATTCCATACTGGAATAAGACCTAATTAATTGCTATAAAACGCGGCTTAAACAAGCGAACGTACACCTTTGTTAATTTCTACTAAACTTAGTCTGCAATTCTTCTCGGGTGTATTCCAACTTTTGATAAAGGAAAAAACATGGCACAGCAAACCATCACAGTTATCCGTGGCGACGGCATTGGCCCTAGCATCATCGATTCAGCAATCGAGATCTTAAAAGCCGTAGGTTGCGACTATGAATACGAGTACGTAGACGCAGGTTTGGCTGCTTTAGAAAAAACAGGTGAATTACTTCCAGCAGCAACGCTAGAAGCAATTGAGCGTAACAAAATCACGCTAAAGGGCCCATTAACTACACCTGTTGGCGAAGGTTTCACTTCAATCAACGTGACATTGCGTAAGCATTTTGGCCTTTACGCAAACGTTCGTCCAGTTAAGTCATTTGAAGGTACTAAAGCACGTTACGATGATATTGATATCATTACCGTACGTGAAAACACGCAAGGTATGTACTCAGGTCTTGGTCAAGTTGTCTCTGAAGATGGCAACGAAGCGGAAGCAATGTCAAAGATCACTCGCGAAGGTGCTGAAAAGATCGTAACTTTCGCTTATGAGTTAGCACAGCGTGAAGGTCGTAAGAAAGTAACAGCGGTTCACAAAGCGAACATCCTAAAATCAACTTCAGGTCTATTCCTTAAAGTTGCTCGTGAAGTGGGTGAGCGTTACCCTGAAATTGAATCAGCAGAAATGATCGTTGATGCTACTTGTATGAAACTTGTAATGACACCTGAAGAGTTTGATGTGATCGTCACAACAAACCTATTCGGTGATATCCTTTCTGATCTTTGTGCGGGTCTTGTTGGAGGTCTTGGTATGGCGCCAGGTGCAAACATTGGTACTGATGCTGCAATCTTTGAAGCGGTTCACGGTAGCGCACCAGATATCGCAGGCAAAAACCTTGCAAACCCAACTTCTGTTATTCTAGCTTCAATTCAAATGCTTGAGTACTTAGGCGAAGCTGATAAAGCGGAAAAAATCCGCAGTGCAGTAGCTGACGTTATCAAGAGCGGTGACCGTACAACGCGCGATCTTGGTGGTAGCCACGGCACTACCGATTTCACACAGGCGGTAATTGAGCGCCTTTAATTCTTAACGCTCAATTTAATCCTTGGGTGGTGCGTTAGCACCACCTTCTTCTTAATCCCACTAGTACTCCACCAATTAACGCAAACCATCCGATACTGCCGCCAGACGATCCGCTATCACCAGAGTCTATCGGCGTTGTTGGTGCCGTTACTGTGATCTCAACAGTACCTTTCGTGCTTTGTTCTGCACCATCCGATAGCGTTAACACGACATTATATGTACCCGCTTGAGCGTAACTATGCGTTGTAGTTAAACCAGAACCTTGTGTGCCATCACCGAAATCCCAATTAGCTTGATAGTTACCATCACCACCAACAGCAGTTGCGACAAAGCTTGCCTGTAAGTTAGATGTGGTCGCTGTGGCTTCAATGCTTAGAGGTACTACGACTGTCACTGAGGTTGATTTAGTTGCCGCTTCACCTCCGGCGTCTTTCACATTAAGCGTTACCGTGTATGTGCCGCTTAGCTCATAGATATGTTCAATTGAGTTTGATGTTGATGTTGATGTTGCTGTTGCTCCATCACCAAAGTTCCACTCAAGCTCATAAGGCGCTTTACCACCAATGATCTCGGCATTGAAGACAAAGCCTTGCCCTACTGCGGTCGCTTTGATATCACCGACTGTAAGCGGGATTGGCTCGACGTTGCCAACGCTAACATTTGAACTCAGCGCTGAAGTGCTACCGTCAGCTTTGGTTCGTGTGAACATTACCGTATAGTTGCCGATATCTTGATAGCTGTGAACAGGTGAAAGCGCGTTACTTGTTTGTCCATCACCAAAGTTCCACAAAAAGCTATCTGATTCGTTTAATGCCAAGCCTTTTACATTAAACTTAACGGTGTTTTGCGATTGTACTTGAGTGATTTTAGGGTCGCTTAGATAAATTACACCGACTTGCGCGCTGCTTGCATCTTCTTCTATGGTATTCAATCTAAGTTGAACACCAAAACCTGGCAAACTAACACCTGACTCTTTTTGGATGGAGAAGGTGTAATCCTGAGTATCATCAAACGTACTGATTGGCGTGAGATGTTGATCGCCAAGACCTGCTTTTTGAGTATCTAAACGCAGTGTTGCATCTTTGACTTGAATAATACTCGTTGCGGGTGTTGTGCCATCGGCTTTGAAAATTGGGTTTTGGTCTTGGTCAATCACCAACATATCGCCAGTACCGGGGTGTAACGAAGTGGAGTTATTGCTTTGCCCATCGTTGCTGTACCACATCAACACACCTGAATTGTAACCAGACAAAGATAAACCCGCATCTAACCCTCTAAATGAGCGTAAATGCGCGTAGTAAGCGTTACCAGATTTAGCTCTATAGCCGGAAATCTTACGAAAACCGTTGTAGACTAAGTCGTCTGTTGGCTCTGCGGTATTGGTATAAATTTGCGAACCATCCGCTGTCACCGCGATGTTATCGAGTAATACCCCTTTAAGGGTTTCAAAATCGTCAGTTTGATAAACGAATGTAACGGTGACAGTTTGTCCTCGGTACGCTGAGATATCAAAATCTAGCGTAATTGGGTTAGCCCCAAAAGCCGACGACTCGCCATCCATGTAATTAGTGACACTGGCATAATTTGGATGATTTGATTTTGTGGTATTGCCAGCAATTGGCTGTCCATTTACCGCCACTTGGAAAATATCGTAGTTAAGCTCGATACTATAATTTGCAAGCATGGATAATGAAATTTGGCTTGCGTTTGGTAAGCTTACGGTAAAACTTGCTTGGTTATTGAGTTTGTCGTCTTGTCCGGAGTAATAGTGATAATTTCCATCAAGTGGCGTTACGAATTCCTCTAGTTCTGCAGGCAGATTTATCTTTATTTGATTCGTAGTACCATTGTTCACCCCAATATCTGTGAGCGTTACCGTTTGTTCTGTGCTCAAATCATCAAATGTGTATTCGGTTTGGGTTAACCAATTTCCTGCATAATTTTGTTGTAAAAACTCAAGGCTTTTAGGGGAGAACTGGGTGGGCTGCGAGCCACTTAATTGACCTAAGTAACTGCCTGAAGACATGACTGACCAAAGCGCAACAGGTTCACCTATGTCATTGGAATTTAAATCGTATTCGTCCGGTAACCCAAGGTCATGACCAAACTCGTGGACAACCACACCGATTGCAGCATCAATAGGATTAATGGTGTAGTTATAAATCTTGTAGTTGGTATCTGGAATTGTCTTTGGCTGGTTGTTTTCGTCAAATACGAAGAAACGATGTGACCAAATTGCATCCGTATCTAATACGCCGCCACCTGCTTCTTGACCGATACTTGAATGAAATAACATGACATGGTCAATAATGCCGTCAGGCTCAAGGCGGTTGCCATCACCATCTATGTCATTCAAATCTGTTTTATCGTACTCAGATAAGTCGATATTAAATTGCGTTACAGCTTTGCTTACAGCTTCAAACACCAACTCTTCAGGTCTTAAGTCTCGGGTATCGCCTTCTTGTTCACCATAGTAGGCTGCATTTTGAGCGGCTCTTACCCAGCCAAATGCATTGCCAGATACCTTGAAACTGCCGCCTGAGGCCGCTTGATAAAACTGGGTAGCGGATTGCAATGATTCATTGTTAGGCCCGTTATAGCCACTATCTGAGTACAATAATGATTGGTAGTGAGACGCGGGATAGCTCGAGTAGTACATATCCGTATCACCTGGGTTTAGTCGGTTTTGGTCGTTAGGCAAATCCGGGAAATCGACCAGAATAGCAAGAATTTTCGCTTCATTAAGTGCTTGCACCGTGCCCACTGCAAATTGTTTGCCTAACTTAGTATTGCCAAGGTGCACATTTTTAATTGCATACGGTGTTTTTATTTGGCTGGCAATGGGCTTTGTTTTGGTGAATTGCTCAATTGCAATTTTCCGCTCGTATTCACTCAGTGTCCGGCCGAGCTTTTTCTCCTGCCAGTAGATAACCTGATCTTTGTAGAGCACCTGCGCTGACGCAGCACTTGATAGCAGCGTGACCGATGACAATATGCTTAGTTTAAAAATATTCATCTAAGAGACCCCAGTACAATTGAGCTTTAAGTTTAGCATTTTTATCGCTTTGTTCCCGTATAAGTGCTACTAAATAAAAAATCTAATTGGTGGTGAATTTTAAATTGAAATGTAATATTTCAACAATTGAAAGGTGGAAAGGTGGAATTTATATCTAATACTGTGTAGGCTAACTTTGACATCAACTTAAAGGCAAAATAATGACTAATTTCTTTCAACTAATCGTTCTCGTGGTGGTACTGGTCTCTTCATAGAGTTCAGCGGGGAGCTATTACTTGAAAGAAATACTCAAACCCCGCAACCAGCGGGGTTTTTTTTTGATTTTAGAAATATAACAGGCACGCACAGTCAACGAGGAATGAGGTAATGGCAGAGCAATACAACGGCTCCGAGCTAGTAGTAAAAGCATTGAGCGCATTAAAAGTAAAATACATATTTGGCTATCCCGGCGGATCGGTTCTTGATCTTTATGATGCCTTGTTTCAGCAATCAGATATTGAGCATATCTTGGTTAGACATGAGCAAGCAGCAACCCACATGGCAGACGGTTATGCCAGAGCAACGGGAGACGTCGGTGTCGTCCTTGCGACCAGTGGCCCTGGTGCCACTAACTGCATTACAGGGATCGCGACCGCTTATATGGATTCAATCCCAATGGTTGTACTCTCAGGGCAAGTACCTTCAAACCTAATCGGCGATGATGCGTTTCAAGAGACGGATATTGTTGGTTGCTCTCGCCCTATCGTTAAACACAGTTTTAACTGCCGCGACGCAACAAAAATCCCAGAAGTGTTAGCTAAGGCATTTTATCTAGCCAACTCTGGTAGACCGGGACCGATTGTGGTTGAGCTGCCAAAAGATATTTTAAACCCTGCGCTTAAATTCGATTATCAGATGCCTGAACAGATTGATATGCGTACTTACAACCCGAGTGTAAAAGGGCATTCCAAGCAGATCCGCAAAGCGGTTGAAGCCATTATTGAAGCGAAGCGTTTGGTTATCTATTCTGGCGGCGGCATTATTCTTTCGAATACCTCGGAAAAACTAACTGAGCTGGTTGAGAAATTAAACGCGCCTATCACCAATACCCTAATGGGTCTTGGCGGGATCAGTGGCACACATCCTAACTTTATTGGCATGTTAGGGATGCACGGAAGTCTTGAAGCTAATAAGGCGATGGCGAATGCCGATGTTATCTTAGCGTTAGGGGCGCGTTTTGATGACCGTGTGACCAATAACGTTAAGAAGTTTTGTCCGGATGCCAAAATTGTTCACGTTGATGTGGATCCAACTTCAATTTCTAAGACCATTCAAGCGCATATTCCAGTTGTGGGCTGCTTAGATACAGTGATGGAGCAATTGCTACGCGGTATCGAAAAAAGCGAGAAGCGCATCGACCGCGCTGCACAAGAAGATTGGTGGCAAGCAATTACCACATGGCGCGCTCAGAAGTGTTTGTCGTTTACAGCGGGTGTTGAAAAAATCAAGCCGCAAATGGTTATCGAAAAGCTATACCAAATGACCAGCGGTGACGCGTATGTTTGCTCAGACGTAGGACAACACCAGATGTTTGCAGCGCAGTACTACCCGTTTAAATCACCTCGTCAATGGATCAATTCAGGCGGTCTTGGCACCATGGGATTTGGTTTACCCGCTGCGATGGGAGTAAAAATGGCATTTCCGCAAAGTGAAGTATTGTGCGTAACTGGGGATGGCTCTATCCAAATGAATATTCAGGAACTTTCAACCTGTTTGCAATACGGCCTTGCTGTCAAGGTCATCTCGTTAAACAACCGCTCGCTTGGTATGGTACGCCAATGGCAAGACATGATGTATGAGGGACGTCACGCGAGCTCTTATATGGAGTCCCTGCCTGATTTTGTTGCGCTTGCCGAGAGTTATGGTCATATCGGTATTCGGGTTGATAAGCCTGAGCAACTTGATGCGGCGCTGGAAAAAGCAATGTCGATTAAAGACCGACTTGTATTTTTAGATATTTTGGTCGATGAGTCTGAACATGTGTATCCAATGCAAATTAAGCAAGGTGCGATAGACGAGATGTGGTTGAAAAAAGGAGTAAAAGCATAATGAGAAGAATACTATCGATTTTATTAGAGAATGAACCTGGCTCCCTTTCTCGTATTGTGGGTTTATTTTCTCAACGTGCGTACAACATTGACAGCTTAACAGTGGGTACAACCGCAGACAAAACGCTATCTCGTATCACCATCACGACCCAAGGCGATGACCGCATTGTTGAACAAATCACCAAGCAAGTTAACAAGTTGGTGGATGTGCTTAAGGTTATAGATTTAACTGATATGCAGCACATTGAAAGAGAGCTGCTACTGGTAAAAGTCTATGCCAGAGATGAAGTAACACGAGCCGCTATCAATCGTGTTTCTGAGGTGTTCCAAGCCAGCATTATAGATATGGGCAAGCAAAGTTATATATTACAGATGGTAAGCTCAGCCGACCGTCTTGAGTCTTTCTTGGATTTATTACGTCACGAAAGCGACATTATTGAACTTGTGCGTTCTGGCGCGGTAGGTATTGGCCGTGGTGACAAAGCACTGAAAGGATAAAACCACTTACCTTTTAGCTGTCACTGTTATCTTTTGGGCGGGTGAGTACATTGTATTACGTACAACCCGCTGCAGTTATTTTGCATGGCGGCTTCGATTTACTCTCATTAGGTTACTGGCTATAATCTCGTTTTTATCAAGTTAGATTACGCACATGGAACTCGAACGCTTCTGGCAGCTTGTCACCGCCCCCGATCATTCAAACGATAATGACTATTTAAAAACGCGTTTATCACCTTTAAGTTCAGAAGAAATTGCTCAGTTCGATGCATTATATATCAAAGAACTCAGAGCACTGTGGCATTGGGATAACTGGAAAGTGGCCTACGTGATTGCTGGCTGTAATAGCGAATATGATTTCTTAGATTTTTGTAATTGGATCATCAGTCGCGGCCCTGAAGCGGTAAGCGTACTCACTGCGGAACCAGACGAATTAGCTAATAAGTTTGCTATTCCGAATAAAGATGACCTGCCCTACCCATTTATTGACGAATTAGATTTAGTTGCAGGGTTGCTTTTTGAAGAAAAAAACCAAGACGAACTTCCGTATCACAGTGTCGTGAACTTTCCGCCGCAAGGTAAAAAGTTTAAAAATAAACCAAAACAGTTAAAGGCTGAATTACCTCAACTGTTTGGCCAATATTGGCTCGGATAAGGTTTAGTTTATTGTTTTATATGATGGGTTTTGGTTGTTCTTGAGTTAGACGCTGAAACTCATTATTACCATCACAAAATGTCACTGCTCCAGACGCTTATCAATCCTTCTCGCCAACAAAAAAACTTAAGAACACAACCTCTTGTTAAGTCGTAAGCAGTGGAATACTATGTTTATTCCCTATATCGAAAACAAAAAGAATAATGATGAAAGCCCCCTCTATTTTAAAATACTTCCCTAGTTTGGCGTTAGTGATAGCCTGTCAAAGTATGGCTGTGCAACAAAAATTGGTAGCCGATGATGGTAAAGCAGAAGATCAGTTTGGTTATAGCGTAGCGATAGACGGCACAACTGCATTAGTTGGTGCCCATAAAGTGGATGCAAATACGAGTCAGGATACTGGTGCGGCTTACCTATACACGCTAGGTGCGTCTGGCTGGCAGCAACAAGCAAAGCTCATCGCGCAGTCTGCCAATGCGGGCGACACGCTTGGCGGCAATGTTGCCCTTAAGAATAATATTGCCATGCTTGGTGCTATAAATCGGGACGATAAAGGAGAAAATGCCGGTGCGGTGTTTGCCTTTGAGCGTACAGAAAATAGCTGGGTACAAAAACAAATTTTAACCGCCAACGATGCAAAAGCGGGTGATGCCTTTGGACAAAGCATTGCCCTCACCGAGCAATTTTTAGTGATCGGTGCACCACACAGCGATGCGCCACACAAAGACTCAGGCTCAGCGTATGTATACGTGAGAGAAAACAATAGCTGGCATTTTCAGTCAAAGTTGACGGCAAGGGATGGCGCTGATGGGGACTTATTCGGAATTAGCGTAGCAATAGATGGCGATACCATTTTAGTCGGCGCAGATTTAAATGATGAAAAAGCAGAAAAAGCCGGTGCTGTTTATGTGTATCAATTCGATGGTAAAAAGTGGAATTCGCAAGCAAAACTGATGGCAAATGATGGTGGGAACACTGATATTTTTGGTGTTCGCGTGGCTATTTTTGGAGATACAGCCCTTATTTCAGCCAGAAGAGATGATATCGATGGGATAGGTAAAGACGCCGGCTCTGCATATCTGTTTGAGAGAACAAATTATAAATGGACACAAACTCAAAAATTAGTGGCTCCAGATGCCAAAGCGGATGATAGATTTGCACGCGGTGTTGCGTTAAGTAAGGACATGGCGTTTATCACCGCCATGCACCATGATGAAAAAGGTAATAACGCGGGGGCACTTTATCTATACAAAAAACAACAAGGCCAATGGCAATATGCGTCTAAGGTATTTGCCAATGATGCAGCGCCAGAAGATAGGTTTGGTTGGAATATTGCGGTTTCAAATAACACCGCCATCATCGCAACTCCCCACCGCGATGACAAAGGAGAAGGCTCAGGTGCCGCCTATATTCTGGATTTGGTGGAATAATAGCGATTGGTAATGTCTGAGCTTGGCTCGTTAAGCTCAGACTTTGGCTGTCCCTCTGACTGGGCTTTGTTAGCTTTCTGTAATATGAAGGCTATTGAGAGCGACTTTTTATTGCCTTATTAACCATTTTGATTAGCGCGACGCATATTGAATAGCATTTTTTCATTAACCTTTGTGCGTGTTTGGAGCTGTTTCACTGATAGTTTTCTCTTTCGCATAGTATCAATGGAAAATTTGTACTCCCAATCATTAATCCAGCCGTTTCTATACGCGTGGTCTACAGCTTCTGCATTGAGTGATTTTTCATTATTTTTTCGCACACGCTTAACTGCTTGGAAGATTTTATCTGAAGGAAGACCTATGAACTTTTTAACACAGCAGTTTCCAACGGTAGCTCTGTGATGATTATGCTTATTTTGTAATATACATATTTCAATGATTGGGAAGTGTCCACACAGACAGCGCTCAGGCTCATCTGCTTCATATATTTGAGCCAGCGACCACTCGAGCTTCGCGACATCCCAAACCGCAGACGCTGATAGGTCTATGATTTCTCTCGTAAGCTTATACTCTGACATATCTCTACCTAATAGTTAACATTCTAGTATTTATACGACGCGTAATTTGTGTTGCATCATCGCTTGTTGGACTCAGCTGCTACATGCTTGGTGTGTCAGAATAGATCTCCAAAACTCTTGGATAATCGTTCTCGCTGAACTCTCGAATATTCATAGGGTGCTAGCTCTTATCAATTTTAAATATATCCATTGTGCGTTGTAGCGTATCGCTATTCAGTTTCATATCTTTAAACAATTCATTTAACGCTTTCGATGTATCTAATTCATGGTTTGCGGCTTCAAGCACTGCGGCGGTGTTTTGTGATATATCGGCGGCGACTTCTGATTGTTCGCAGGCTGCGGTGGCAACTGAGGTCGTTAGCTTTTCAACATGCGAACTGTGTTCGTTTACTCTGAGCGATACTTTTCGCGTTTCTTCTACTTCGTTCATGGTATTTTGTGTGAGCAGTGTGTTTTCTCTGATTGATTTAACAACGCTTTGGCTTATTTCTGACAAGCTAAGTAACAGTGTGGAAATTTGCTCTGAAGATTGTTTACTGTTGTTTGCAAGTCCACGCACTTCATCGGCTACAACTGCAAAGCCACGACCGTGCTCGCCTGCGCGGGCTGCTTCTATTGCGGCATTGAGTGCAAGCAAGTTAGTTTGCTCAGCAACACTGCGAATTGAGTCCAAGATAGTATTTATCTCAGAAACCTGCTTTTCCATACTCGCGGCCATCTCGTCGACGGTGTTCATACTCGTCGAGAGGGTTTTCATGGTGTCTAAGTTCTTTTGGTTGTCTGCAAGTAACTGCTGTGATTCGATGTTAAGTTGGTCGCTGGCATCCAGTGTATCTTGCGCGAGTTTTGCAATTTCTTGGCTGGTTGCGGCCATTTCTTCTATAGCAACCGCAATGGAAGATGCCATGCCTTGGGTTTTTTGTGCATCCTCATTGACGTTAGAGGCTGCTAAATGCATTTTTTCGCCAAGCCTTGTACCTACCTGTACCGACTTGGCTAAGCCAACCATTAAATCTTTAAACGCATAAATTGTATTGTAAATTGACTCGGAGATTTGCCCAAGCTCATCGCGAGTGTTTAAGCGCATATCTAAAGTTAAGTCGCCCTCTTCAGCTACGCGTTTTAATATGCTCGTTAATTGTGAAAGCTCTGAGCGTAATGAGCGAATGAGGTGAAAGTTGACGAGCGCGATAAAGCTGAGAACGATGACAAAAAGCACAAACATTAAGATACTTTCAAATGCGATATCTGATTTGTGCTTTTGGCTATCTTTAATTGTCATTTCCCATACGGAATCGAGTTTGGTCTTGAACTTACCAATTAGACTTGTCGCAGCAGAAAACCACTCGGCACTTGAAGGTAAGCGACTAAAGTCAACTTGCCCTTGGCTTTCAAGAGTATCAAGAATTTGATTGAATGCTTTTGCCTCGCTTGAAGATAAAATAGTTTGTACGTTGCTTTGGCCTGTACCTTCGAGTGCGGTTTCTAATTGATGTAATGACATCTCTAGCTGTTGGCGATAGTACTTGATATCGTCTTTGAGGGTGTCTGACATTGCTTTTTTCGCAAGCACGCCATTCACTTTGCCACGGATCTGTCCAAGGCGCTCTTTACTTTGGGCAATAAGGAAAGCAATAGAAAGTTCAGAAGATAGGGTTCTATCTGATACGTAGGCTTGAATTTTTGCTGCTGTGTTTAATGAAACTTGATTAAGTTTGCTGTAGTAAGCAAAGGCATTACTGCTATTCTTCCTGTCGACCTCACCTCTTACGCGGTTCTTATTGGCTTCCACTTCAAAAATATAAGGTAACCATTTTTGCACATTTTTATCTTTAAGAAACAGTGAAGAGTGAATACTCTTAAGCGTTGATATTGTTTGGTCGGCAATTTCACGTTGCTCGTCGACCTTTCGTTTATTATCACTACTTGGATTACCAAGGAACCCTGCCGTTAAGCCGCGCTCTACCGCATGATGATGCGCTACTTTCTCAATGGCATCGAGCAAAACGACATAGTTGATATCTTGATCGGCCGCATTGTACTGTCTCCAGTTATTCAAAACGTTTTTGCCAACTAAAAATAGTAAAAATGCAAGCAGTGAGAAAGAACTAATCATCGTGAGCTGCATAATCGAAAATTTTTTCAAAATACCCATTCGTCTCTCCGTAGCGCGAGCGTAGATTATTGTTTAATCAAGGTAACTATAGTCCAACAAAATTAAGGTGAGATATTTTGTAACAAACATCGTGATAGATTTAGCGTTTTGAGGCAGTAAGGATATGATAAATGTTACTTGAAGTAATTTTTCTGAAAACAAATGGTAATGCAGTGTTGCTACCTTCTTGTTGCTAATAATGGTATTGGCGTCAAAATTAAATAGAGGAATGTATGAAAGGATTTATCAAACTAATGTTAGTGAGCCTTGCGCTTATCTCATTAAAGTCATATGCAGTCGTATTTACGTGTAAAGGGATCGTGTACGACCTTTACTCAAAAGGTGACAATCGTTATGAAGTAAGGTTTGAGCGTGAGTCTGGTTTCGACCTTGAGCCTGTTGTTATCTATCCAGAACAGCACTACCTTTTGGCTCCGGTTTTAGATGCTATCCGTGAAGGTGAAAAATACCGCACTGTATATCGCTTAGTTATTGAAAATAGAGATAGCGGTGATACTCGATGCCACGATGGTGAGAGTGAAAATGCCTTAATCGGTCTTACAAAAGTCATCGATTAAAAAAACAAAAGGCGCCAACGGCGCCTTTAGAAATTAACCTGTAATGATCCTTAACATTCTACGAAGTGGCTCTGCCGCCCCCCATAAAAGTTGATCACCAACAGTAAATGCACTGATATATTTTTCACCCATTGTGAGCTTTCTTATCCTGCCTACAGGAATACTCAGTGTGCCAGTAACATTTACAGGAGTTAGCTCTTTTGCCGTAATATCACGCTCATTTGGAATAACGCGCACCCATTCATTATGTGCCGCTAGAATTTCCTCTATTTCTTCGACGCTTCGATTTTCTCGTAACTTGATGGTGAGTGCTTGTGAATGACAGCGCATCGCGCCAATTCGTACACACAATCCGTCGATAGGAATAGGCTGCTTTGACGAGCCAAGGATTTTGTTTGCTTCTACTTGTGCTTTCCACTCTTCTTTACTTTGACCAGACGGCATTGGAACATCAATCCACGGAATTAAGCTGCCGGCCAACGGCACACCAAATTGATCTTGTGGTAAAGATTCATCTTTGATTTTTTCTGCCACTAGCTTATCGATCTCTAGGATGGCTGAACTTGGGTCGTTAAGTTGTGCTTTAACCGAGCTGTGGATCTCACCCATTTGAGTGATGAGTTCACGCATATTTCTTGCGCCTGCTCCGGATGCCGCTTGATAGGTCATTGGGCTCACCCACTCTATTAAGTCTTGCTCGAATAAACCACCAAGCGCAAGTAGCATAAGAGAAACCGTGCAATTACCACCGACAAAGGTTTTTACACCTTGTTCAAGACCTTGTTGAATGACATCTTTGTTGACAGGGTCAAGCACAATAATACTGTCTTTTTCCATTCTCAGTGCTGAGGCTGCATCTATCCAATAGCCTTCCCAGCCCTGTTCACGCAATGAAGGATATACAGATTTGGTATAATCTCCGCCTTGGCAGGAGATGATAATATCCATTTCGCTAAGCGATTGAATATCGCTTGCGTCTTGAAGCGGCTTTGGCTCACCACCGCCTTTAACAACGGGGCCGAGTTGACCTGCTTGTGAGGTAGTAAAGAAGTGTGGATCAATGACATCAAAGTCATTTTCTTGCTGCATACGCTCCATTAGCACGGAGCCAACCATTCCACGCCAGCCGACGAGTCCTACTTTTTTCATGTTATGTGCCTTAATTCTTGATTATACGGATCATTGCGTGAGTCGTATGTCTAGATGGCTACCATAGCAAAAGAAGACGCGGTGGACTAGCCAGAAATTAGGAATTTAATAAATAAAAAACCCCGCATGGCGGGGTTTGGATACAACATGTAAAGGTTGTCCTAATTAAACGCATTTGCGTCAACAAGAACTCGGTACGAAACGAGCTATGGTTTTGTTTTTAAAGCTCTTAAATAATGTTACTGGTTAAATATGACAAGTATATTAACAACCTAGTAACCTACTGAAGTATTTGGATATATTTTTATATATAGACCAACTATACACAAAGTTACAGAACTTAGTCCATGAAATAATGAATTAGTGGGAAAAAATATCTCGAAGATTGATAAAGATCAAAAAAGCCAAGGCTGACCTTGGCTTTGGTTAAAGCTTAGTTGTTCTTTAGAACTCGTAGCTGTAGCTCAGGCTAACAGAGGTACCGAAATCTTTTTGTCGAACCACTACGTCAGATTGAGTTACTTCTTGATCTTCATTTAGCAAGTTCTTGACTTTAAATTTAACTTTAGAGTTAAAGTCAGGATACCAAGTATATACTAGGTCAAGTGAGTGGAATGGTTGCTCATAAGCATCATCTCTACCGCCGATCCCTGAAGCCAAAATACGCTCACCAAAGACGTTATACACTAATGAACCACTGTGTTGACCATCAGCCGAGTCATAGTTCAATTGCATATTAACTACATACTCTGAGTGACCCGTCATACGCTTCGTTGGGTTGGTTAAGTTACCAGCACGAGCAGGATCTATCGATACTTCAGAATCACTCAGGGTGATGTTACCTGACGTAAAGAAGCCACTCGCAAGGCCCGATAAGTCGTATAACCATTCGGCTTCGATACCGTATACTTCACCTTCCTCACCGTTCACGAAGGTTGCTGTATAGTCTTCATCACCAACGCGCAAGATAGTTTCTATTGGCGCCGTAATATCTTTATAGAATGCCGCAACTGAGAAGTTATCGCCATTATCCATATAGTATTCAAAGCGCGCGTCATAGTTTTTCAGGTCGCTACTCTTAAGGCCAGCTACACCGAAGGTGCGAATATCGGTTAATGGATCATAGTAGGCAACCGGTACTAACTCACGTAAGTCTGGACGTACAGTGGTTTCACCATAACCAAAACGTACTTGATAGTTACCGTCTGACAGATACGTTAGCGATAGTGCGTTAAAGAAGTTATCTTCGTTAACAGTACCGGCTAAAATACGCTCCTCGTCGTAAATCGTTTCCATCGTTACGCGGTCGAAGATTAGACTCGATGTTGCAAGTGACACTTGTTTAAAGTCTTCGTAACGAATACCACCACTAATACGCCAGGTATTGTCGAAGAAGATATCAAATTCACCATAGCCCGCATCAATCTTTTGAGCTGCGATATAATCGTCTGCTGCTGGTGCCTGAGGTTCGTTGAAGGTCAACAAGAAAGTGTTGTTGTTCAAAAACTCATCGTCAAGATAACCCGATAATCCATAGATCTCAGATTCATCAAAGTTTACTGGGATGGATATGCCACTTTTGTTATTTACAACGAAGTTGCTGGTATTGTAAACACGCGCTCTATCCATAAAGTCGTAACCACCTTTAAGGGTAATTTCTATACCCTCGAAGGTTAACGGTAAGGTAACATTGCCGCTGTAAGACTTTACGTTGTCTTCCATGTCTGTATAGGCGTACGTTATACGGTTATCATCACCGGTAACGATAGAGTTTTTATAAGAACCGTCTTCGTTATAGTTATCAATAAACTTAAAGTCGATTTCTGTTGGAATATCGGTTTGCGCTTTTGACTCTGTATACTGCCAGTCAAAGCCTATCCCCCAGTAATCGAGGAACGTGTGTTGACCAATCACTTGGTCGATATCCAATGTGCGTTCTTCGTAATCAAACTGATGTGAACGCTGTGCCGCGCCTGTTCCCGCGATAGTTCTAACGGTACTGCCGTTAGGACTTTGTAACACGGAAAATTCTGATTCGGTCTCGTTATCTTCGAGATAAATCTTAGAATAAGTAATGCTATGCTGATCTAAGCGGTAACCGATATTGAATACACCATTTAGGCGTTCAGTCTCAGTCGTTACTTTAGATTCTTTAAGTGTCACATAACAGGAATTGGCTGTGTCTTCTGCGGTTTCTAGTTTTGAAGTACAGTTTTCAGCTAATGTGTCGTCAATAACACCTGTTGTACGGTCGCTATAATTCCAATCATTGTCATAGGAACCCGCAAGCATAAAGCCTACCGTGCCGCCCAACCAATCTTCTTGGAAACTATTGCCAATGTTGGCTTTTACATCAAAGTTTGGATCTAGGGACTCTTCTTTGACTTGAATATCGCGAGGAAGTGATGACACAAAACCTTTGATCACGTCAATTGCTTGATCCGCACGTGTTAGCCCGTCTTTATCTTTGAACCCGTTTTTGTCTACAACTTCACCGATGTCAAAGTTACCACGATATCTTACAACTGCATCTTGTAGTACTTGAGGTATACCTTCCGCGGTTCCGCTGTAGGTAAAGCCTTTATCAGAATTAAAGTTTTGGCCAATACCTACCTCAATACCTGCGGTGAACTCCGATGGTACAGACTTAGTACGGATATCGATGTTACCACCACCGAATGCAGCAGGCATTGACGGAGAATAAGCTTTTTGCACCGCTAGACTTTCAATAATGCTTGCTGGAAAAATATCGAGTGGAATAACGTTTCGGGTTAAGTCCGGGCTCGGTACTGCGGCACCATTCAGGCGAGCACTTGAGTAACGCTCACCTAGGCCACGAACATAGATAAACTTGCCGTCAACTAACGTAAGGCCGGTAACACGACGTAGCGCGGATGCTGCATCACTATCACCTGTTCTAGATAACTGCTCTGCACCTAAGATATCCGCAACGAAGGCTTGGTTTTTACGTTCTTCAATTACCGCCGCAGCACTACCTTGCAAACGAGTACCTACCGCAACAACTTCTTCGATTGCCTGTTCTTCTTCTGCAACGCTTGGTAGAGAAGTTGCGACTGTGAGTGCCGTACTGATGGCTAAAGCAACTTTTTTAAATTTCATTTGAGTATCCATATGCAATCCTGCCAAAAATCATAAAAAAGGCGCAATGACTGCGCCTTAATTGTAATAACTAAGGTCATTACGGATAATTAGTCAGCGTTTGAAGCCTCAATTGCTTTCTTAACCCACTGATACCATTCAGAAGATGTATCTTTATCAGATACCGCACCAATGTAATCAACAGTCGTGAAGAAGTTATCATTTAGGCTGCTTAGGTCGTTTGCTTCAACAGTGATAGCGGTAGAGCTTGAATTTGTTGAGAAGCCGTCTGCTGCAAGTACGTCAGCTGCACCGTTTAGAATTTGGTTAGAACCTGCGTTAACAAACCAGTCTTCTTTACCTTCACCTGCAGGTAATGGGTCAGAACCATTTTTAAAGTTTGCAGAACAAGCAAGTACAGAGCTTACATAGTTAAGCGTATCGGCTTCAGCGTTTGCCGCTGCATCTGGGTCTTTGAATTCTAGACATTCAGTGCCATTCGAAGCTGATGATTTAACTACTAACGCGTTGTAATACATACCACGGATTGCATCGTCAAACTTCATGCCTTGTGATTCGTCATCATCACGGATAGAGTTACCATCAGTCGTTATCACAGTTACGTTTGCGAAATTAAGCGTAGATGCTGGCGCTTGGCTATAATCAGGGCCTGCTGCTTTTTCACCATCGGTTTCAAAACCGTTGTTACCCATGAAGCCTTCTGTGCCTGCAGGGATTAGTACCGCGTCGCCGTTATCATCAGCATAAGTAACGTCACGCTTTGTTTGAATCGTACCGTGTTTAACAATAATAAACTGACCTTTACCCTGCCAGCCCGCATCAACGTCGATACCATCATCTTGAGTATCTGTTACTACGATATTTTTGATGTTTGCAGCACCACCGAAGAATTCGATACCATCGTCAAAACCTTGGTGAATGTGAAGGAATTCGAAGCTTGAACCAGAACCCACAGCATTCAGTGTTAGTGAGTTTAAGTCGTCCCCAGGGCCGCCATCACGAGGACCAGAACCTGCATACCAAATGTGTGCATATTTGATTTGACCGCTGCTATCTGCGTTGTTTTTACCGCCATAGTAGCTTGTTACACCTTCAGAATCTGCATTACAAAGGTCGCCATCACGCTCTGCATCAGTACATTCGTTTGTGATACCAAAACCGTTAACCATGATACCACCCCAGTCAGCAAACTGTGGACCGATACCTGCTAGGTTAAATGCGTCAAATTCTGCTGCTGAAGTGAAACGAATTGGCTCAGCTGCAGTACCAACTGCGTTGATTTTCGCACCACGCGCGATACGAACCACTGACTCACCAGAAGTGAATGCCATTACTGCACCTGGCTCTACAGTTAGTGTTGGGCCGTTCGCCTCGATTGTACAACCTGTTGAAGTGTTACAATCTTTACCGATTAAAAGTGCACCTTTAAATACGTGAGCGCCACCATTCTCAAGCTTTTTGAATGTCACATCAGCTTGTACTTCTAGCGATTTAGAAGCAAAGTCAGTACCGTATACACAGTGTGGTGCTTGGAACGTACCTTGAACTTCAGTGCTTCCTACAGCGCGAGTTGTACAAGGGTTTTCTACAACTGGATCTGGAGTTTCACCGCCATTGTTTGTCGTATTGTTTGAATTGTTAGTGCTGTTATCGTTTACAGTAGGTGTAACTTCGATGTCACCACCACAACCAGTAAGTGCCATAGCGGCGACGATTGCAGAGACTCTGAAGAGGTTTTTTAGTTCCATTGCTAACTCCAATAGTAGACTTTTAAAAAATTATTTTTTTACTGTGTTTAAATGATGTGACTAAATTAATGGGGTTTTATTACACGAAGATTACACAAAATAATTGTAATTAAATCTTCATAATAAAAATTGGAACTTTTAAAAATAAAAAAACCGCCCGAAGGCGGCTTTGGTGTTGCGATTATAAAATATTATAATAAAGCTTGTTTTAATGTTTCAGCATGAACTTTTTCTCGCTTCACATATTTAATCCATTGTTTAGCGAGGTTTGCTGATTTTTTGTGCTTTTCAGCTTGTTCGAATGCCAATATAGAAGCATCAAAGTTTTGCAGGTTAAACTGTGCCATTCCAAGTGCAACATAGGCGTTAGACTCAAACGTTAAATCGCCTTTATTGAGAGCAAGTCGGGCGTGATCTGCGGCTTCATCATACTTTTCAAGATTTAAGTAGATCTCTGCAAGTCTCTGATCTAAATTACCATGTTCAACTTTTTCAGTTGCTGCTAGGAAGAAAGGTAGTGACTTTTTATCTTCTCTTGCTTGAACGAAAGCTTCTGCGATAAAAGTTAGGTTTTTGGCGCTGTCTTCAACGACACCTGCTTTTATTCCGTTATCGAGTGCTTCTGCTGCTTTAAAAGGCAAGGCGTTCATTAAATAGACTTGAGCAAGTTGCATATAATCAGATTTTGATTTTATAAAGCCCCTTTGCTTCGCAGTTTCAAATGTTGCAAGCTGTTTTTTCTCGGCTCCTATCTCACCGTACATACCACCAAGCTGGATCCAGTATTGTGGTTTGTCATAAAGAGTAACCATTTTCTCTAAAACATCCGCTACTTTTTTCGGCTGATTTAATGAGTAATATATCGCACGTTGAAGAACTAACCAGTTTTCTTTTGGTAGTTCACCGTCGGCTTCAACTAAATCAATCGCAATATTTATATTGTTTATCGCATCATTATATTTTTTTAGTTGATATTGTGCTTGCGCCTTTAAAATATAAAAGTTACTTTTTGGGGCCTGCGTATTAACTTCTTTCCACTGATCAAGGAATGATAATGTACTTTCAAAATCATTGTTTGCCATGGCCAATTGAGCCAAGCTAAATGTTGTAGAAAGACGCAGGGACTCAGGAATAGATTCTTCAGCAATAACTGCTTTGAAAGATTCGATGGCCTTGTCGAGCTTGTTCTCGTTGTAATAAATAAAACCATAGAAGTTATACATCATTGCCACTTCGTAGCTATTCATACTCGAAACGCGTTCTTTCACCGAATCTAAGGCAGCGAGGCCTTCTGCAACTTGCCCATCGTCTGCTAGTTTTTGTGCTCGAGCCAGTTGACTATACACTTTTTCGCGTAGCGCGGGCACACGCTTGGTTTTAGTTTCTGAGTCAGCATAAGCCGTTGCCAAATTAACATTTGGTATGACCGAAATGAGACTCGGCGCTATTAAACCTGTGCTAAATAACGCACTTACTAACGTAATTTTTTTAAACATTTTCATAATCGCAATCCTTAATGACGGTTAGCCATTAATTTGAAATGAAATCTTATTTTGAACACCCGCAACTTCAACCGGTTCACCGTTTACTACGCGAGGTTTGTATTTAAATTTCAATGCCGCATCAAGCGCTGCTTGGTCGAAGATTGATTCCGGTTCGGCGCTTACTACAACAGGGTTTCTCACAGTGCCTTGTTTAGTTACAATGAACTCAACAATCACATACCCCTCAATTCCGCGTGATAACGCACGTCTTGGATATACCGGTGCAACTTTAACGATTGGCAGATATTCACCATCACTGGACTCAAGTGCTAAACCACCCGCCAAATCTACGTCAGCGTCCACATTGGCACTGAAATCAAAGTTGCCGCCTGTTGCGTCAAGATTGTTGTTCTGTGTCTGTGGTGCATCCATTGGTGGAGGCGGCTCTTTAGGTGTTGGTGGCTTTTGTGGCTTACGCTCTTTTTTCTCCACCGTCTCTTCTTTTTTAAGACGGACGAAATCTAGTACTTGTCCTTTTACAGGATCTGTCATTGCTCCTTCCCCTCCTTGGATAAGCGCTTGCATACCCAAGAAAAGGAAAAAGGTAACTATGCCTGCAATTACTAAAGCAATTAAGTAACGCATGGTATGTTCCTATGACTCCTGTGCTGCAATCGAAACATCAAATGCGCCAGCTGCGCGTGATGCATCCATTACTTTAATTAGCGTGTCAGTAGTTGCCTTTTTATCAGCTTGAATAACCACACTACCCTGCGGATTCTCCGCTTTAAGACGCTCAATGTTTGCTTGAACTGCACGGATGTCTACTTGGCGTTTGTTAATCCAAATTTCACCAGTATCTGAAATTGCAACCAGGATATTGGCTCTTTGCTTTTTCACTGCGGTGGCCGCTTCTGGGCGGTTAACATCAATACCCGCTTCTTTAACGAAAGAGGCCGTTACAATAAAGAAGATAAGCATGATAAATACAACGTCCAGCATTGGCGTCATGTTGATTTCTTCTGCTTCTTCTTCTTGGAATACTTTTGCAAGTGGTGCTCTCATAATTCTTTCCTCACACGACCGATTAATGGTCTAGTAGCATTTTATCTTCTAACAACTCAACTTCACGCTTGGCTTTACGCTGAAGGTAGGTCGATGCAAATACACCCGAAAGCGCGCCAACCATGCCTGCCATTGTTGGGATAGTTGCTTTTGATACCCCAGATGCCATCGAACGTGCACTGCCTGACCCGGTGATTGCCATTACATCAAATACTTCAATCATGCCGGTTACCGTACCTAGGAGTCCTAGTAAAGGACACAGTGCCACCATGACATTGATATATGGTAAGTTGGCGTTGAGTTTGATCCCCACGCGAGAGATAGTAGCTTGTCTTATCTGCTCTGCGTTCCAACTGTTACGCTCATTTCGAGAGTTCCAAGCTTGTAGGACTTCGTTTTTGTAGCCTCTGTATTTACCGAACACAAACATGAAGCGCTCGAGAATAAGTAGCCACATGGCGAAGGTTACGAAGCCGATGACCAGGAGAACCTGGCCACCTGTATCAAGGAATTCACGTAAAGCGTTAATTGCATCAAGCAATAAAACCACGATTACGCTCCTTTCTCGCTACGCTCTGCAATGATCCCCGCGCTCTGCTCTTGAAGAATAAGGAGCAAGTTACGAGAACGTGTGTTTAGTAGTGTGTAAAGGAATACGGTTGGGATAGCGACAACCAGACCAAGTACGGTAGTTACAAGGGCCTGAGAAATACCACCAGCCATGAGTTTAGGGTCGCCCGTACCAAACAAGGTAATTGCTTGGAAGGTGTTGATCATACCGGTCACTGTACCTAGTAGACCAAGTAGAGGTGCTACGACTGAAATAATTTTGATTAAAGTCAGGTTACGAGTGATCTTTGGCATCTCACGAAGGATTGCTTCGCTTAACTTAAGTTCTAGCGTATCGTAAGCCACATCTGGGTATTGCTCTTTCACTTTCATCACGCGACCTAGCGGGTTGTCGTCACGGGCAACACTATCTTTAAGCTGACGGTTGATTTTAGAACCCATCAACATAAGTGATACAAAACGCTCAATTGCAATAAGTAGTGCGAGTAAACCAACACCTAGGATCACATAACCTACCGCGCCACCTTGGTGTACTTGTTCTTCGGTATTTGGCGCTTGTACTAGTAGACCGAGAATTGAACCGCCTGTTGGGTCAAGGGCAAAATCAACAGAACCTTTCTTCGCATTTTGTAATTCACCCGCTGTTGAGGTGAAACGAGACGCTGGCTGACGAGTCAGTTCAGAAAGTGTTTGTGTATCGTTGTTGTAAGTCAGGTATTTACCATCAGCGATTAAGTTGAATGCACCAACGCGAAGCACTTCTTTATTTTGCTTGGCACCACCGGCTACGATAACTTCGGTATTAAAGCGCGACACTTTACCTTGTTCTGTCATTTCACGTTGCATCTCAAACCAGACTTTTTCAATGTCTTCGATTGATGCTAGACGTGACGTTGAGCCCATCTTTTTCGCAAGCTCAGTCATGTAATCATCACGACCTTTAATTTCAGCTGATACAACTGAAGTTGCGAATTTATTTGAACTATCGCCAGCTACTTGTTGAAGCACACCGAATAGCTCTTTTAATGTACCCATACGCTTGCTAAGCGTGTCACTTAGGTTGGCCAGTTTAATTTCGTTTTCTTCGAAATTGGTTTCTAGACGTTCAGATTTAGCCAATGCTTGGTTACGTTCACCCGTTAACGCATTCAACATTTGGATTTGGTTGTTTTGCTGCGCTTTGAACTCGGTTTCACGTTGTTTGTTTTGCGCTGTTTGAGCGGTTTGCCCTTGCTCTAAGGTTTTAAGTAGCGAATCTAAATCTAATGCTTGTTCAGCATGCGCAGATGCGGTTAACGCAAGTGTTGTTGCGAAAATAGCGTGTTTAGTGAATTTTTGTACGAATTTCATAGTGGTCTCACCTATTACTCTGCAGCCTGAACTGGAAGCGTTAACATGTCAGGTGCTAACTGCTTACGTGCGATGCGAATGCCTTTATTGATTTGGCTGATGTTGGTATCTGGTAATGTGTCAAAAGCGTTACTGTCTTTGTTCCAAAAACCAGCTTGGCTGCCATCTTTTGTGACATAAAGTAGCTCAAGGCGACCAATTCGTAGGAAGTCTACTTCACGTTCTTGTCCATTCACGTCAAGTAATGAGGTATAAGCTTCGATAGTACGTCCGTAGTCCACTTCAACTTGGTAAGCTTCAAGTACGCGGCGGAACTTCTCGCTTGATGAAATATCAGCACGGTCCATCAAGTTAGTTAACTGAGTAATACGCTCAGCACGCTCTTTGGGAAGGAAAGGCACATCTAATTCAACGAACTGTTTCAGACCTGTGATCATGCGCATCATGAGAGGTGTGATTTGACGCTCGATCACCGAAACCTGATCCATAGAGGTGTTAATTGCCGCCATTTCTTCAAGTTGGTTTTTGATTTGTTTTTCTAATTGAGCGTTGTAAACAGATAGGCCGTCGATTTCTTTGTTCAACGTCTTGAACTTTTGCAAACGAGACTGCATATCGTCTGCAATACCATCGATTTTCCCTTGAGACTTTAATGCAGATTCATTGATAGCTGCACTTTTGTCCATCGCTTGATTTAATTCTGTTGCTCCGGCAGAGGCCGTTGCTAGCATACCTGCTATAAGCAAGTGGTTAACGCACTTCATCGCATACACCTTATAAATTATTGCTAGTTGCTAAAAAACTGGGTGCAGTCTAATTACGAAAAATGACAACCATGTTGCGCAACTAATACACAAATATGACAGCTGTCATTGAAATTACATTAATCAATTAACTTGTTGGTTTTAATGGGATTTTGTTGGTTAATGAGATGTTGCAGGTGTTTTGTGTCATAAAAGGATCACAAAAAAGCCGCTTTTGTTAAGCGGCTTTTAAGCATTATTGGAATGGCGTTAGACTCTAAACTTGAGCACCATTTGTTCTAATTCGTCGAACTGTAATTTCAATGACTTACACTCTTCAAGGGTTGCGGTTAGGTTATTACTGCCTTGCAGGCTGAGGTCACTAATATGATGAATGTCGCTATCTAATGTTTGGATAACGGTGTTTTGCTGGTGTGTGGCGCTGGCAACTGCATGGTTAACGCCGTCTATGGCATCAATCGAATTGCTCACCTCTTGCATTTTAGTACCAGAAGCATTGGCTCTATCGGCGCTTCTTGCTGAGTCTTCTAAACTTGCTTTCATTACAGCTACAGCTGAAGCCGAGCCTTGTTGTAGCTGAGCAATAGTGCTTTCGATTTCTTGCGTTGACTCTTGCGTGCGCTGTGCCAATTGCCTTACTTCATCGGCAACGACAGCGAATCCACGTCCGGCCTCACCTGCCCTAGCGGCTTCAATGGCTGCATTTAATGCCAGTAAGTTGGTTTGTTCGCTAACTCCTTTGATCACTTCAAGTACTTGCCCTATGCTGCCTGAGAGTTTATCTAACCCGTCCAGCGTGTCTTGTGCCTGAGACATTTTTTGTGTCAGTGAAGCGATTTCTTCGATATTTTGAGTGAGTGAATGTTGGCTTTCAACCGAAAGCTTGTTGGCATTACTGGCAAGTTCTGAAGCATGGGTTGCATTGTTTGAGATCTCTTGTGCACTTGAAGAAAGTTCGTTGATGGCTGTCGCGACGCTATCGGTGCGCTTGGACTGATCTGTATACATAGATAAGGTATCTTGCGTTTGTGCAACCAAACTATTCACCACGTTTTCAAGTGTTACTGTAGTATTTTTTACCTGCGTAATTGAGGCATGAATTTTGTCGATAAACAGGTTGAAATAATCGGATAACTCGCCAAATTCATCTTGGTTCTCTACGACTAATCTACGAGTAAGGTCACCTTCACCTTGGGCGATGTCTTTGATGGCTGCGTTGAGATTGTACATCGGGCGCATCAGATACTTGAGCAATAGTTGTAGCATCACCACAATCGCAATAACGCCAAGTAGCATATAGATAGCAGCCATATTTCTAAAAGAAGATACGGACGAATAGGCAATTTCTTTATTAATGACAACGCCAAGATACCAGTCGACATTTTTGATGCCTTTCATTTTTACAAATGAAACGAGCTTTTCTGTGCCATCAATTTCAAGCTCCGTGAAATCCCGATTTAATGACAGGCGTTTACCAAACAGCTCTGACATCGGCTTGTCATTAAGTTTAGTATCTGGATGACTGAGTATTTTACCACTTTCATCAAGTAAAAAACCGTAACCAAACCCTAAAAAGTCAATTTCGTTGATGATTTCTGTGATGGTTGACATGTCAATGTCCCCCCCAGCCACACCTGCAAATCGGCCTCCCTGTTTCACCGGTACAACGGCAGAAATAGTGAATTCGTTGGTGGTAACGTCAATATAGGGTGCGGTAAATGCGGTATCTTGTTTTTGCTCCGCGAGCTTGTACCAAGGGCGGCTAGTCGCATCAAAATCAGCAGGAAGTTGGATACTTGGATCATCCAAAACAAATGTACCATCTGGCGTGCCAATGAAAACATTTTTGAAATCCCCCGCAGTGTCTGCGGTTTTTAACCGTCTTCTTATCTGTTCAGTGGAGTCATCAGCTCTATGTCCATCAGCAATCGAGACCACGATTTCAAGTCTGTCATTGAGCCAATTGGCGATATTTTGTGAAACCGAGCTGGAAATCTCTTGTAAAACCAAGGTAAGCCGAGCTTGAGTTTGGTCTCGCATAACGAGAAAGTTGTTTACGGTAAATAAGCCGAGCACAATCACTAACACAAGGGAGGCTGCTACGGTTACTTTGGTGGTGAACTTTAGCGCTTTAAACATCATGATCCTGTTGAACTTGTTCTTTTCTTCAGCCAAACAAAAAACTCGTTGGCCGATTGTTATTAATAGATTTAGGAATTGGATTCCTTTGTAACTATTTTTATCAAAAACTCAAAGGTTTGTCTTTGATTATCGGCAGGAAATAAGAGAGGTTTAGAGTGAATGTTAAATAAAGGTGAGACTACGCTCACCTTGTGTTAAAGTAACGACGCTTGATAACGTCGCCAAGCAGTATCTAATTTAACACCTGCTGACTGCTCGAAGTATTGCCAGTCCCACTTTATGTCGTCATATGGGTCCAACTGAGCATTGATCTCCTGAAGTAGGTCTCGATTACTTTGCTTCGATAACCAATCGATAAAGAATGCAGTATTTTTATAGCCATCTTTATAATTGCCACCAGGATTTTGGATGTCATCAGGAATATATCCAGCTTTTAGTCTAACAACATCCGCTATTCCCTCAATGATTGGCCCTATTTCCTTGTAATTATGATCATCTAGTTGATAAGCATGGGCAATTTCATGATAGAGAATACCGATAAGTTCGTCGACTGATTCTGTTTCGCTGTGCGATTTAGAAAAGTTTTCCATGTAGTTTGCGCTGATATGGATTGTTGCGCCGTTAAAATCGCCCTCTTTATATGCAACCCCTTTTAGGTCTTCAAAGACGATATGGAGTGTAGGTAGTTTAGGCGCCATTCTCATATCTTTATACAGTAATCTAGCCACGTTATAACTTATCTGCTCTATTACTTTGTTATCAATTTCTTGCCATGCGAAATGGTTAATTTTAGTTGTTTTGCTGAGCGAGACGGCAGGCAGGGGAAATTGACGCCATGCTAAGTCTGACTGAAAAGCGATCGGTTTTAATTGCGCTGCGGCATTATCGATGTCATTTGCAAGTGCGAATGGCGCACTTGCAAATGTGGTCATAGCCGCAAGAAATATTCCTGCTTTAACCATTATTTATACTCCGACAATGAAGGCGGTCTTTGCGTTTTGGATTGACCCCACGCTTTATTAGGCTTGCTGGACATTTGATACTCCAATGTACCACCATTCATAATGTCGTTATGTGTGATATAACTACGCTTAAGTGGCTTGCCATTCAATTTAACGGATTTGATGTATTTGTTTTTATCACTGAAACCTTTAGCAACGGTTTTAAACGCTTTACCGTTTGCAAGTTTCAATGTAACTTCTGGCACCTGAGGTGCACCAATCGCGTAGCTTAGGTCGCCTGGCGCTACGGGATAAAAGCCCATCGCTGAGAATATATACCAAGCAGACATCTGACCTACATCATCATTACCTGCAAGGCCATCCGGTTTGTCTGAGCTTAAGGTATCCATGATCTGACGAATACGCTCTTGGGTTCTCCACGGTTTACCCGCGTAGTTATATAAATAGGCAATATGATGGCTTGGTTCATTACCATGGGCATAGTTACCAATCAGGCCTGCAATATCTTCGTGCTCTTTGATCATCTCTTCAGAAAGGTGGGTATCAAACAGTGCATCTAGACGTGCTTCAAATGCATCGTCACCACCCATTAATTCAATCAGGCCAGCTACATCATGCGGTACATAGAAGCTATATTGCTTAGCGTTACCTTCGGTGTATGGGCCCATGTATTTTGCTTCAAACGGGTCAAATTCGGGATCCCAGTTTCCTTTTGAATCTAACCCTTGCATGTAACCGGTTTCTTTATTGAACACATTTTTATAGCTCATCGCACGTTGGTAATAGTCTTTCGCTTTACTGGCATTGCCCATCGCTTCATACATTCTTGCGATGGCAAAATCATCGTAAGCATATTCAAGAGTAATAGAAATAGACTCAGGAAGTACGTCCATTGGTACATAGCCAAATTTCTTGTATTCAGGGATGGCGTCATACACTGGATTGTTAGCCGTGTTTTCAATGGCTTCTACTGCTAAATCAATATCGTAATCTCTGATCCCTTTTAGATATGCATCGGCAATGACTGACACCGCATGATAACCAATCATGGTCCATGTTTCGTGGGCATGGAACGACCAAATAGGTAACATTTTTTCATAGCTTTGCTGATAATGTACAAGCATTGATTGGATCATGCCGGATACGCGGTCTGGGTCGATATAAGTGAGTAATGGATGTAATGCACGATAGGTATCCCACAACGAGAATAAGGTATAGTGCTCAAAACCTTTGCCGTCATGAATTTCACCGTCAACGCCTCGATACTGTCCATTGGCATCTTGGTAGATATTAGGCGCTTGTAGCGCATGGTAAAGCGCAGTGTAGAACTGACGTTTTTGCGCTTTGGTGCCTTCCACGTCGACTTTATCTAAATAATTTGCCCACTGAGACTTGGCATTTGCGCGAACGTTATCAAAATCCCAACTTGGCACTTCAGTTTTAAGATTCTCTAATGCGTTTTTGCGGCTAACTGCAGAGAGTCCGACCTTCACCAACAGCGGCGTTTCGTCTAGATCATCAAAGCTTGCAACAAACTTAACGGCTTTACCTGCTGTCATTTTTACTGCGGTATTCTCAATCGTAGAGTGTTTGCTGTCTTTTCCTAAGCAATTCATACAACGATAACGGTTGTTGTCTAGATTATAAAACTGATAGTCAGTGATAGGTTTTGAAAACTCAATGGCAAAATACATTTGGCGGTTACGCGCCCAGCCATTAGTTGCACGGTAAGCAACCAATGTGGTGTCGTTTATTTTGCGGATGTCGCTCCAAATCACTTTGTTTTCAAAGTTATAGATTGCTGAGGTCAAATCAAGCAATACATGGCCTTGTTTTGCTTTATTGAAGCTGTATTTATGCATACCCACTCGCGTGGTTGTGGTGACTTCGGCTTTCACACCATAGTCGAGTAAGTCAACGCCATAATAGCCAGGCTCAGACCATTCTTGGTCATGAGAAAAGCGTGAGCGATACCCTATGTCTGGATTTTCAGCGGTACCAGCATCGAGTTTTACTTCGCCTGTCATTGGCATGATCAGCAAGTCGCCAAGATCTGAGTGACCAGTGCCAGAGAAATGCGTGTGGGAGAAACCAACAATAGTATGGTCGTCATAGTGGTAACCGGCGCAGCGCTTGTAGATTTCTGGTTGAGGGGAAACACCGCGCATAGGGTTATCTGTATCTGGGCTTAATTGAACCATACCAAATGGGACGACAGCGCCTGGGAAGGTGTGGCCATCACCGCCAGTACCAATGAAGGTATCGACCCACTGTGTATTTGATTCAGTGGCGTGAACTGTTGCGCTTAACAACACACTTTGTGTGATTGCCAACGCCCAAGTTTTAGCTCGCATTACTCTCTCCTAGTTTTTGTTTTGAATTGGAGCGTTCCAATTTTATTTTATAATACCCTTTATGAATACGTATTCAATACTCTGCGACGAAAAAATTATGCAATAAAAAAGGCGAGCTATGCTCGCCTTGTAAACTTTCGTTAACTTAATTCAGTTTTGCTTGCCACTTTTGCGACAGTTTAACCACGTTTAATCCGTACCATGCGATGTAGACATAACAAAGCAATGGCACAATAAAGCTGATCTGAATATGGAATTTATCCGCAACCACACCTTGAATAAGCGGCACAATAGCACCACCGACAATGGCTAAACACAGCCAGCCAGAACCTTTACTGGTTAGTGAACTCAAGCCTTCAATTGCCATTGAGAAGATTGTCGGAAACATAATGGAGTTAAACAAGCCAATTGCGAGCACGGCAATCATCGCAATGTTGCCACTGGTGCTCATGGTCAATGCCAGTAATAAAATAATAACGACAGCGTTGAAAGCCACTGCTTTTGAAGGTGCAATAGTTTTTAAGGCAGCAGAGCCGACAAAGCGCCCTACCATAGCACCACCCCAGTAGTAACCGATAAGTTTTGCCGCGGCATGCTCTTCAAGTCCTGCGATTTCAGGTTCTGCAAAGTAATTTACAAGGAAACTCCCAATCGCAACCTCTGCACCGACATAGCAGAAGATGGCTACTACCCCCATTACTAAGTGTGGCGCTTCAATTAGGTTATGGTGTTTCGCTTTACAATCGACGGCTTCAGTATGCTCAGCAATAACGGGTAACTTTAAAAACGCGAATACAACGGCGATTGTTAGTAGCGCAGCTGCCAAAATAAGATAAGGTACCTTTACCCCCTCTGCGCTTGCCGCAGCTTCAACGGTTAGAGTACCAGCTGAGCCAAACAATAAAAAGCCACCCACGATAGGACCAATCGTGGTACCCAGTGAATTAAGCGCTTGTGCGAGGTTTAAGCGACTTGATGCGGTGCGAGGATGACCGAGTGCTGCTACATAAGGATTCGCTGATACCTGCAAAACAGTGATACCAGATGCAAGCACAAAAAGGGCTGAGAGAAAAATCCAATATTCGTGAACAACAACGGCAGGATAAAACATGATGCAACCAATGGATGCTACGATTAAGCCCGTTAGTACGCCATTTTTATAGCCAAAGCGTTTAACTAAATAACCAGCAGGTAAAGAAATAATAAAGTAGGCACTAAAAAAGCAAAACTGGATCAGCATTGCTTCTGTGTAGTTAAGGTCAAATACGCCTTTTAGTCTTGGAATAAGGACATCGTTTAAAACGGTGATAAATCCCCAAAGGAAAAAAAGCGTTGTCATTGCAATAAGCGGAAGTCGATAATTATTATTCTCGGTATTCCCGCTTGTGACGAAGGTTTGATTTGTATTTATTTCGCTCACAAGTGATACTCCAATCTGTTTTCACCTTGATTCTACACACTGTTACATGAAAATCACAAATGTTTTATTGGATCGTTCCATGTTTTATCTGCTAAAGTAACGGAAATGTTCAGCAGTAGGTTAAAAGTTAGATGAATTTTAGAACAACGCAATTTTTAGAAGCACACATAAAAAAGACGCTCAGCTTTTACGCACCAAATTGCGTGGATGAACGTGGTGGCTTTAATCACTTCTTCAAGGATAATGGCGAGATTTATGATGCGAAAACGCGTCACTTAGTATCAAGCACCCGCTTTGTCTTTAACTATGCTATGGCTTATGACTATTTTAAAGAGCCAGCTGACTTAGATAAGGTTAAGCATGGTATCGATTATTTAGAAACTGTCCATAGACAAGAAAGTGGCGGCTATGCGTGGCTGCTTGAAGGCGAAAATGTTGTAGATGGCACTAACCATTGTTATGGCCTCGCCTTTGTTTTATTGGCTCATGCCTGCGCGCTTAAGGTTGGTTTGTCGGACAGCAAGTCTGCAATCGAGCGAGTATGGCAGCTGTTAGAAGAGAAGTACTTTGAGCCTGAGTTTGGGCTCTATAAAGATGAATTCGATGCGGACTTTAATCAGGCAAATAAGTACCGTGGTCAAAATGCCAATATGCATACCTGCGAAGCGCTAATTGCTTGCTTTGAAGCAACGCAGGATGAAAAGTTTTTACAGCGTGCATATTTGCTTGCCGACAATATGGTAAATCGTCAAGCGGCTAAGGCTGAGGGGCTGATTTGGGAGCACTATGATAGTCAATGGCAAGTCGACCTTGAGTATAACAAAGACGATCCCAAACACTTATTCAGACCTTGGGGATTTCAGCCAGGTCATCAAACTGAGTGGTCAAAATTATTATTGCTGATTAACCGCTACATGCCAAAGTCATGGCTTGTGGAAAAAGCCGTGCACTTGTTTGATGAGTCATTAAAAGCTGCTTGGGATAGTGAATTCGGCGGAATTTGCTACGGTTTTGCGCCGGATAAGTCAGTTTGCGACGATGACAAGTACTTTTGGGTTCAGGCGGAGTCATTCGCTGCGGCTGCGCTACTAGCACTTGAAACTGGTGATGAAAAATATTGGCAGTGGTACGACAGAATTTGGCAATATGCTTGGGATAACTTCGTCGACCATGAATACGGTGCTTGGTATCGTATTTTGAATAACAAGAACGAAAAGTACAGTGATGAAAAAAGCCCGGCGGGCAAGACCGATTATCACACCATGGGCGCGTGTTACGAAGTCCTGCGTTCAATGAAGTTAAAAGGCGAATAACATGGCACTTGTTTGTTTTGGTGAGGCGTTGATTGATTTTTTATCGGATGGCAAAACACCAGAATCATTTACTAAATATGCAGGCGGCGCGCCTGCAAATGTGGCAGTAGCTGCGGCAAAGCAAGGCGTTGATGCGTATTTTTGCGGCATGTTAGGCAATGACATGTTCGGCCAGTTTTTAGCTGAAGAGCTACAGGCTAATGGCGTAAATACCCGTTACCTCGAGTATACAGATAAAGCCAAAACGGCATTGGCATTTGTTTCTCTTGATAAACAAGGTGAAAGAAGCTTTAGTTTTTATCGGCCACCAGCGGCGGATTTGTTGTTCAGGCAAACACATTTTTCTGAGGATATGTTTACAGAGCATTCTGTCTTACATATATGCAGTAACAGTCTTACTGAAGAGAATATCTACAAAACCACGGTTTATGCGCTCGAGTATGCGCGTGCAAACAACATGCTTGTTAGTTTTGATATGAACCTCAGGTCGAACCTGTGGAGTTCGACTACGCATATTCTTGATAGAATTTGGCATTGTATCGCGCTAAGTGATGTCGTTAAACTCTCACGCGAAGAATTGGAATACTTGAACGCGAATAGTCATGCGGGTAAAACCGAAGCGCAAACCATAGCCGCAGTTATGGATAAGCAAACTCAATTGTTATTAATAACCGACGGCGCAAACCCCGTTGAGATTTATCTACCAAATGATAGTGCTAAAGTTGCTGCGCCAAATGTTGTTGCTGTGGATACCACGGCTGCGGGAGATGCGTTTGTCGGGGGGTTACTTGCTGAGATCATTCGAAAGTTTAAACCTACCCAAGATACTGAGTTTGTCATCTCACTGGATGAGGCAAAAGACTTAGTCGCGTATGCTGCGAAATGTGGTGCATTTGCCGTTCAACGCTACGGTGCATTTGCCGCGTTGCCGTCTAAAGGCGATATTGGCGAATAGTAGCCTTTTTTCTAGGATAGATGCATGCTCTACCGCAAAGCATTTATCCTAGTCCTTGTTTCTTTAGTCGCAGTCTTTGTGGGGCCACTCTACAATATGCGCTTCAAAATCAGACTCTAAGTCTACCTCCAGCTCTGAGGTTGCCTTACCAAAAATACTGATCCCCGCATCTATCATGGCTTGTTTGGAACCATTATTTCTAAGAGGATGCCAGCTTGCCAGTCCCCTGCCCTCATGAAGTCGTCGATAACTACAACTGTTTGGCATAAAAAAGATATCTTTGAGGTTTTCTTTGGTTAGCTGTACGCAAGACGGAACTAGAACTTGCCTTTCGCTGTAGCGGCTACAACTACAGCTATTTTTATCGTTATATTGGCAAACAACATCAGTGTAGAGTAACTCTTCACCTTCGCGTAAAAAGTCGGTGCTTTCAAATGATTCATCTTCCTCATCGCTGTCGATAAAAGAGTGTAAACAGCATTTACCACAGCCATCACAAATCGCTTCCCACTCATCTCTAGTCATTTCTTCGAGTGTTTTTTCTTGCCAAAAGCTCATTACTTTGCCCCTTCATTACGCTTTTTTGCATCATATTTGATTTGTGACGTTGGAATCGATCACATCAAACAAGCGGCGCATTCTATAGGATAGTTGAACGTAATTCAAAATTGGCGAACTATTTATGGCTGACTATGATTAAAGTACTATTTTTATTTCATAATCTTCGGCGAGAGCGCTATTTGTCTGTGATTATGGGACGTAGCGAGGGTGGGTGATTGAGGCAAAGGTACGTCTTTTTATTGTTTGTACTCCTGTTGTCTCTGTTTAGTCAAGTGGTAGCTGCTGGCAAAGAGACGTTGCAACTAGAGTACGTGGCTTCAAATGCTAAAATTGTCGACATCATAAATAACCCAAGTATCCATTGGCAAACTACCGATGATAAAGTGCTGAACTTAGGTTATTCCAACCTAAGTTACTGGGTACGTACGTCGTTAAATATTGATGAAAAAGAAGGGCCTTATTTACTTGAGATAGCCTATCCGGTGCTGGATCAGCTTGATGTTTACATGCTACAAGAAGGCAATATATTTGTTCATCAGCAATTAGGAGATAAACAACCTTTCGTTGACCGCCCTTTTGCGCATGAGCATTTTATCATACCGCTCCCAAACGGCACGCATGGTAAGGTAGCACTATACATTAAAGTACGCTCATCCAGTGCGCTGCAACTTCCCGTGGTACTTTGGACAAACCATGACTTTTTGATAAATGACCAAGTTTTCCGTATCGTGATGGGGATCTACTTTGGTTTGATGGGAATAATGGCAGCTTATAATGTGCTCCTCTATTTTACCATTCGCGAATCCACGTTATTTTACTATGTTTTATACGTTATTTGTTTAGCGCTATTTTCCGCTTGTTTATCAGGTTTTGCCTTCCGATATCTTTGGCCAAATAGTCTTTGGTGGAACGATCAAGCAATCTTGTTTTTTCTTATCAGCTCGGTGTTAACCGGCACTTACTTTGTTATGACATTGCTCGAGATTGGTATTTCTGACAAGTGGCTTTACCTAGGTTGTCGCTTAATTTTGGGATTTGGGTTGGTACTCTTATTTTCTTCTGTGTTTTTTGACTATGCAGTGATGATAAAACTTACCATAACGTATGCCGTATCAGCTTGTATCTGGGGCGTTTTCTGCCGTATTTTACGTTTGGCTGGGAAAAGCCGCTTAGCGACATACTATTCGATTGCTTGGAGCTCAGTGCTCATTGGCGGGATCATTCTTGCGCTAAATAAATTAGATTTAATCAGCCAAACTTGGTTTACCGAAAATGCGCTATTGATAGGTACTGCCATTGAGGTGGCCTGTTTGTCGATAGCAATAGGTGAAAAGCTCAATACCGAGAAAAACAAGCGCTTTCAGGCGCAATTAACGGCGTTCAATGAAATCCAAAAAGTAAATTCTCAATTAGAAAAGACTGTCGCCATCCGAACCCAAGCGCTACAGGAAGCTAACGATAGACTGGAGCTTGCGAGTCGCACCGATGCGCTGACTGGCGTTGCCAATAGGCGAGCGCTAGACGAAGCCTTGCATAGTGAGTGCTCAAGAGCAAAGCGTTTTGAACACGCTCTTAGTGTTATTATGATCGATATCGACTTTTTTAAGCAGGTTAACGATACCTATGGTCACGAAGCGGGAGACGATTGTCTGATTCACATCGGACGTATACTTTGCAATTGTGCTACGAGAGCGGGAGACTTTGTCGCACGGTATGGCGGCGAAGAGTTTTGTATTGTACTTGCGCAAACAGATGGTTCGCAGGCTTTTGACCTTGCAGAGAAGATCAGAATGACATGTGAGGCTAGCCCATTGATAAGCGAAAGCTATTGTATAGAGATGACATTAAGCGCAGGATTACATACTCAGACTAAGCCACCTTACATCGGTAAAGAATTGCTCGCCTCGGCAGATCAGGCGCTTTATTTTGCCAAGCGTAATGGTCGTAACCAAGTGGCAATTTCAGGAGAGTTGTAAAGTTGGTATTCGGCTGTAAATGAATTAGCTAAGTCACCATAGAAAAGGATATAAGATGAAGACACTTCATAGAATCGCTATTTTATTGGCTCTCCTCATTGGTGCAGTAGCTGCTTATAGCTATAGCAGCCACACTGGGATGTTTATTTTTGTGATATTGGGTGTGGCACTTGAAATTGCATTTTGGCTTAAGCTAATACCGCGACGAAATAATAAAACGTGAGCGCGAAAACACACTGTTGTATATCAGTTAAAAGCGGGCACTTTAGTTAACGGAAGCTTGATCTCCATGTTCAATCCGCCTAATAGACTATTAAAGGATTCAATTTGTCCACTGTGAGCTTCTACCACTTTTTTGCACATCGCAAGGCCCATCCCCTTGGATTTTCCCGAATTGGTCCTTGCAGATTGTGATTTGTAAAGCGGGTCAAATAGCTGTTGGTGCGCCTCATAGGATAGCGGAGTGCCTGAGTCTTCAATGCGAATGATTAGATTGCTGTCGACGCTAAAGAAACTCATCTTTACTTGGACCTTATCTCCACCATGCTTAATCGCATTACCTAAGATCTCGAGAACGCAGTTAGTGATCGCGTCTAGGTCGATGGTTATCTTTTCTGTACCAGATATTTGATAGTTAACCTCTAATTGCTCCTTATTATCCTTAAATAAGCCCGCAGCCTGAGTATGTACTTGATTTACCAGTTTGCAGATCGTGAAGTCTCTTAGATTAAGCATAGTTGCTAACTTTTCATTGTCAGTGACCAGCATCAATTGATTAATAAAGTGGTTTAGCTCGTCAATTTTATCCATGAGCTTGCCGTAGCTTTCCTGAACATTCTCTACAATATTGTATTGTAGAGATTCAACTTGTACCTTCATCACCGTAAGGGGGGTACGCAGCTCATGAGAGAGATCGGTAAATAAACGTTGTTCTTTCTTTTCTAACGCCTGCTGATTTTGACGGTTGAACTGCTTTTCTGTTTGTACTGTATTCGAGAGTGCATTCACCTGAGTTTGTAGCGTTGATAGCAGATTATTTTGGGCTGACTTATTTTGTTGCGCAAGTGCCAGCGTAAATAACATGACCTCTATTAAGTAGCCAAACTTAATCGCGCTTGATATATGATAAACATTGATAAAACCCGCATACATTGTCCCACCGATAGCAATGAAATTTACAAAGATGACATGATTTAGCAGGCTGAGGGAAAAAGTGATAGAACCAGGAGCACTTTGTTTCAAAGACCAATAGCTGGTATAAAGAAATAGCGGGATGATACTCAAGCTTAATACTAAGTTGTAGTGAACCGATTTTGAATAGATTGCTACTGGAATAAGCAGTAGGTAAGCCGCTAAAAATCCATTATATAAAAGGTGTAAGGTTTTGTTTCTTTGCTTTAATTGCAGAAATTGTTTGATGAAAAGAAGATGAAACACTGGTACAAAAGTCATCAAACAAGCCGAAAATAAGGTGGCAAATTTGCCTTGTGAAGGCCAAAAATATTGAAAAGTGAGCCCCGACATATCCAACACAATTAGCAAAAACAATAGCGTCCAAATACAATAATAAGCGTTGGTCGCGTTGGCATTAAAGTAGAAGTTAACCAATACAATAACAAACACGGCTGCTATGATCCCGCTTAGTGCAGCATTGGTAACCGTACTGGTAAGAACATTACTGTTTAGCTCATTATCATTTATTAACCTAAGGTCAGCGGGGGCATTCGCAAAAGTCTGATAGCGGACAATAAGACTTGCCCCTCCTAAGTGTTCTTTTGATATTGGTAGATATAATTGCGGTGCCTCTACTTCCCTAATATTAAACGCGGTATTCAGGGTGTGCTGCGTTAAAAATGAGACCTCGCCGTTGTTAACCAAAGCAACACTTAGCCAAGGCAATCTAGCAAAACCAAATGCGATGTAATTTCTGCCCTCGGATATAAGCATATTTGGGGTGATCAACGCCCACTGATAAGACTCATTCTTTAGCTCAGGTGCTTTGCTTGAAAGTATCTCTGCAATAGATTGGCTTTCGCGCTCATTTATGCCGAGCGTAGAAGATAATTGCGCAGCATCGACTTCTCCAAAATGGATTGTTAATGGTTCACTTACTCTATGCTCGGCACTAGGCGTAAAGTCAACTGCACCAGCCGCCATAGAAAAAAGCATAAAAATTAACGAGAAAAGTCTTAACATAGTGATATAAGGCACAATAATTATAGCTAAATCCTACTTTTAAATAGTGAAGCAAATGTGGATCAAATTTGGAGAAGTAAACAAATGTAAATGCATCACAGAACTAATAATCAGTAAAAACAGCATATTACTACTATTAGTTACCATTGTTTCAAAAAATGCGATGAGAAAATGAGCATACGTGTCGAGTTACATAAAACTGAAATATAACTGTAACAATTGGCTGGTTAAATGCGCGACTGAAATAAAAGTGTAATGAATGAACATTACTTACTCTAAGAGCGAAACTATGGTTAATCAATCTCAGACTTCAGCATCAGCTAAACTTTTTAACTGGCTGTCAATCGTATTACTTGTTTATTTAGTCTTAGTCGCAGTTGGCACTGTGAGTGGCGGTTTTAAATTGGCCTCAGGTGGAAGTGAAGGGGCGAAGGAAATCTTCGCATTTGCAACCAATCCAATCGTCGCCCTACTCTTAGGGGCTTTAGCAACTGCATTGGTGCAGTCCTCTTCAACGGTGACTTCTGTTATTGTTGGTCTCGTTGCTGGTGGATTACCTATTAGTATCGCAATTCCTATGGTGATGGGCGCAAATATTGGTACGACTATTACCAACACACTCGTTTCTATCGGCCACATTCGTAGTAAAGAAGAGTTTAGAAGAGCGTTTGCCGCATCCACCGTACATGACTTCTTTAATTTATTAGCCGTTGCTATTTTCCTTCCTTTGGAAATCATGTTTGGCATGTTAGAGAAACTTGCGTCAGGACTAGCCCATGTATTTGTTGGTGATGCTGACTTATCGTTAAAAAGTTACAACTTTATCAAACCACTAGTGAAACCAGCGGTTAGCGTGGTAAAAGATGGTGTTAGCTTCTTAGATTCTACAGCCGCAGGTATTGCCATGGTTGTTATCGGTATCATGATGATCCTGTTCGCTGTGACTTACTTAGGTAAATTACTCAAAAAGGCGTTGGTAGGTAAAGCGAAAGAATTATTACATAGTGCGATAGGCAGAGGCCCTGTTGTAGGTATAAGCTCAGGCGCTTTAGTTACGGTAATGGTACAATCGTCTTCGACAACAACAAGCTTGATGATCCCACTTGCTGGCAGCGGCGTATTTACCACTCGCCAGATATATCCGTTCACTTTAGGTGCAAATATAGGCACTACAATTACCGCTTTATTAGCTGCAACATCTATTACAGGTCCTGCTGCAGAAGTCGCATTAACGATTGCACTTGTACATGTTATGTTTAACGTTTTTGCGGTGGCACTTATTTACGGGTTACCACTGCTGAGAGAAATCCCGCTTCGTCTAGCTGAGAAGTTAGCTGAGATTGGTGCGCAGAATAAACCAGCAGCTTTGGCTTACGTATTAGGTTCGTTCTTTGTATTTCCGGGACTCATTATGCTCGCAGTACGATAAATAAAACGAACAAAGAATGCATTTAAAGCTCGGTATTGCCGAGCTTTGACTTTTTTAGCCTTTGGTTGGTAAGTCATAATTCTGTAATCTAGCTTTGAGATAATTAACATTGTCTTGTAAATAACGAAAGAAAGTAATGAGTAGCAAACCTGGTATTTTTAGTTTTAATGCAGCACAGATCACAAGTTCTATGAGGGGACAGTACCGTGCTGTTCAACCCTATGAGAAACTTAGTCTGCAACCAGGTGAGCAAGGACTTTCTTTGGTGATAGAGTTGCCAATGGATGCGCGTATTGATGACCGAGTTAACGTTGTACTAACAAAGCACGGAGAGCGAAATGCGAGGTGCGAGGTCTCTTTGGTGGTTGATCCGGAGTCTTATCTCACTAAGATTGTAGAAATCAAAGTAAAGCAATCGCTTGATGCAGGTCCTTACTTTATGCAATTGAATCTAGTGGGACTCCACGATTACCTAAAGAATGCGGCTGAGTTTGATATCATTTTGAATGAACGAATTATCGTAAGCGAGCCAGTATCTGAAACTGCTACAACTCAGACTACTGGCTTCAAACGTATTTTTAACTCGGCGGTCAGCGCTGTATTATCCGTTTTTTAGCGACTATGTTGGTAATGAAATCTTACCCATAGAAAAAGGCAGCGCATCGCTACCACCTGATACGGTTTCATTCGCAAGTAGGGCAAATAAGGCGGCCTCTTTGGCATCAGGGTTGATACCCAGTTGTGAGAAATCCTTGATTAAAACACGGTTATTCAAATGGCTTTCAATTCGCGCCATTAAAAACACATTATGAATTCCACCTCCGCTAACATATAGCTCTAATTCAGTTGTACCAAGCTCGTTCACCGCATTTGCGACAGTGATAGCTGTGAATTCGGTCAGTGTCGTGATGATATCTTCATGATTATAATCTTTTCCGTCCAATGCATGATGCACGAAGGTTTGATTAAATAACTCTTGTCCAGTTGATTTTGGAAGTGGCATATCAAAGAATTCGTGTGACAGTAAGGTTTCGAGAAATGGCAATTGAATTTTTCCACTTGACGCAATCTCACCATTTTCATCAAACGGCAGCCCTAATACGTGGCGACAATATTGGTCTACTAATGTGTTTCCTGGACCGATGTCACTACTCATACTCTGCGCTAGTGCACAATTTTTTGGCAAATAAGTAAGGTTTGAAATACCGCCAATATTGAGTAAAACCCTATCGATACTTGTGTGCGAATATAACAAATAGTCACCATATTGCACGAGAGGGGCTCCCTCATATCCTTTGGCGATATGCTTTTGTCTAAAGTCTGAGATGGTGATGATGTTCGTTTTTGCCGCAATAATATCGCCGTCAACGATCTGCAATGTGCTATTTAATTTTTCAACGTCTGCAAAGGCTTGTTTTGGACAATGGTAAAGTGTTTGTCCATGACTCGCTATTAAATCAACAGTGTCGGCTGCGACTTGCCATTCTTTCAAAGCATTATTGATTAGACTTGCATACAACTCGCCTAGCCACGCATTTAATTGACATAACGTTTTAAGACTTACCTGTGATTTAGACGCATGATCACTGAGAAGCTGCTTTTGCGAAGAGTCGTATTCTATCGTGGTAAATTGTTTGACTGTTAGCTGTGTACTTTTCCCGGCACCTTCAATTTTACATAACGCAATATCTAATCCATCCAATGAGGTACCGCTCATAAGTCCGACTATATATTTGGTCTTTTTTTCCGCGATCGTGGCTAGTTTAATAATATCTGTTTTCATTTATAATGCGCGCTCCATGATCAATGCTTTTGCCTGTTCATACTTTACGCCGGACAAGCTGCCAAATCCTTCAAGTTGTCTGAATTTATATTTAGTAAAATAGGGGCAATTTAAGCCTAGTAAAAACAACGTTTTGAGGTGAGTAGAAAAATTTACGCCGCGTTGCGATGCAAACTGCGAAGCGTCTCTTAAAATATTTCGTGTTGTTTCAATATCTAATTCCCGGCTCTCTTGTGCATTGACGATCAAATGCTTACCGCCGCAGACCCCGCAGTGACCGCATTGTTCTGGTGCGTGCATATCGCCGAAGTAGCTGGCAAGCGCTTTGTGATAGCATGAAGTTAGCTGGAAAAATTTGAGTAAATGTCTTAGCCGTGCAAGTTCGCCTTGCTCTTTAATTTGTGATTGCTGGTAGAAAGACTCAACCAGTTCATTGATGTTAACTTGTTGGATAGGCTTTGAATAAACCGACGTATATTTAGCGACTTTTACGTCAATCAGTTGTTGGTTTTGCAAATACTCAACGACTTCTTGGGCTTTAGCCTGTGGGATATTTTGCTCGCTTAATGCTTGATGTGAAAGTAATCCCCATTTCTTTTTGAATTCAAAACACGAAAATAGCTGAGTCAAAAACCGTTGCCGCTCAGGCGAGTACTTGGCTAATATTTTATCTTTGTCTTGGCTGAATGCGATGCTTAGCTCTGCAAAATAGCTGTAGTTTACTTGTAAGTAACCTTGCAGTTCGAGCTGGACAATAAGTGTTTTTAGTACCAATTGATTAATATTGGTTTTATAGGCGAGATCGTATTCATTGAGATGATAATCTGTAGCAGGATCACCGAAAAGTTCATTAAAAAGCAGCGTTAATGACTCTCGCTCTAATGCACTGGCATAAACGAAGTTCTCTAATGTGGCAATTTTTTCATTATTAATTAAAGCAACGCAATGTGCATTCTCGCCATCTCTGCCTGCCCTACCCACCTCTTGGCTATATCCCTCAATAGATTTTGGCATATCATAATGTAGTACCCAGCGAACATCGGGTTTGTCTACACCCATACCAAATGCAATGGTAGCTACAACGATAAGATTAGCTTTCGCTAGAAAATCTGCTTGAATTTGGGCCTTTTTTTCGCTCTGCAATGATGCATGAAAAGCTTCTGCAGGAAAGCCACAAGCAGTTATCATTTTTGCTACTTCTTCTGCTTGCTTTTGCTGCGTGACATAAACGATACCAGCGCCTTTTGCCTTTTTTAAAAAGGCGAGTAAATATTCGTCTTTTTGAGATTCGCTAATATGCGCCGCACTTAAGAATAGATTCTTTCTGTAAAAGCCCGTTCTAATGATATTTTGATCGGATACATCGAATTTACCCGCCATATCGCGTGCAACTTTATTTGTTGCTGTCGCGGTGAGTAATAGCACTTGGTTGATACCAAGTTCATGGCGATATTTGGCCACTTTTAGGTAATCTGGCCTGAAATTATGTCCCCACTCAGAAATACAATGTGCCTCATCAATGACAAGAAAAGAGATATTGCTTTGTGATAACAAGGTACGTGCTTTTTGGCTATTAAGCCGCTCGACTGATATAAAGAGGACTTTAAGTGCATTGTCTCGCACCGCATTTTCTATGCGCAACGTTTCCTCTTTGCTTTGAGTACTGTCAAGACAAGCAGTCGCAACGCCTTTACTTTGTAGGTAATCTCGTTGCTCGTGCATTAGTGCTAATAGTGGTGAAACGACTAAGCACATCCCTTGCTTCAATATTGCTGGTAACTGATAACACAACGACTTGCCTGCACCAGTTGCAAAAATAGCGATTGCACTTTGGCCTTGAAGTATAGATTCAATGACTTCCGATTGCCCCGGGCGAAGTGTCGTATGTCCAAATGTACTTTGTAGTGTTTGAAAGAGTTGCTGCAGTTGAGTCATCCTGAATCTTTTCTATATTTTTCTGAGATATTCGCTATTGTGCCATTTAAATTGGTGATTGCTTCATTAACGCGCTCAATGTCACTACGCTTAAATGCATGACGTCCAAGCATAAAATGTATAGCGTTATCGTTAACTACATAAGGGTGTAGCTGAATGCTTTGGTAGCCTAGCTTGTTGATATAGTAGTAGCCTGCGTCTTCATCTTCAATCAGAAAATCGACGCGGTTTTTAGCCACCATCTCTATTCGCCGGTCTAAGCTCGCGATTTCAAACAACCGCCTGTCGTACCAATCGATTTTTTTTATTTGTTTCACTTCCTCACCGTAGTAGGCTCCAGGATTGGCCGTGAATGTATAGCCTGCAGAAAACAACTCGATTAAGTTGCTATCGAGATCTATTTCCTTGTTAGCGAACAAGCGCATTTTTTCACGCCGATATGGCGAGGAGAAGTAAGCAATTTTTGCTCTATCGACGCTAAAACTTGCGGATGGCAGGACATCAATTAAGCCCTTTTCAAGCTCAGTGATCCCACGAGCCGATGAAGGAAGCTGAATGAACTCGATACAAAACCCTGCTCGTTCAAAAACTGCTCTAGTGATATCTACGTCTATGCCGTAAGGACGAGTGCCATACATAACAAAAGGCGGCCAACTAGAGCCAATGCCGATTTTTAGGGATGACTGATCCGCGCAGTCGGACGCGTAGCTTTTTGGAAAAACTAAAACGAATAATAAAACGGATAGACGAATAAGCACTGCCAGAACTTATGACTCTTTTATGAAGTTCATTATGTCATTATGAAAGACCAAGCAGAAAAAGAAAGAAGAAATTGGTGATAAAAGCCAGATAATGGGTAACTTTATGTTTATGTGAATAAAAAATGAGCTTGACTGGCAAGCTCATTAATTGGGGATGGTTAGATTAGTTAGTTACTGCCTTCCATACATCAGCGGTTCCAGGTTCTTCACCTTGAGTCCACCATTTTGCTTCAAAGACATTGCCGTTATGAATTACTCGGTCGCCACCGACATATACTGTAGAGCGATCCCAAGTCGGGTATTGGGCGCCACCGTCTTTAATCGTAACATTAAATGTTGTATCAACAGCGTTCACCCCGTCTGATACAGTAACAGTTACTGGGACGGTTGTGTCGGCAGTGACATTTGCAGCAGTAATAGTCGCTGAGCTGCCATTTGCTACTACGCTCAGCTCGGCTGGTGCACTCCAGCTATAGCTAAGAGCTGCGCCTTCAGGGTCAGTTGCTGACACATTGACAGTAGCCGAGGCCCCTTCATTAACCGAAATATCTGAAACCGGTGTAACGACAGGCGCTGCATTTGCACCTTCTGGGTTTACAACAACAACGATTGTTTTGGTTGTTGATAATACGCCATCATTGACCGTTACAGTCAAGTCGTAGCTTGTCTGTTGATTGACTGAAGGAGCGGTTACAGCGACAGCTGCGGTGTTGTTAGCAGATAAAGCCAAACCAGGCGCAGCAACCCATGAATAGGTTAATGGATCATTGTCTAAATCGCTTGCTTGCGCATCGACATTCACAACCTGACCTGAGGTCACATTGATTGGTCCAGAAACTCCGATAGAAGGTGCACGATTAGGGATCTCACCTGCTGTAAGGCCATCATACATTGCATTGAGAATGTCGCCATTATCAGCGTCAATTTCCCAACCAAATAAACCAGCCAGTTGATGAGTGTTTGCATACTGACCTTTTGCTATAACGCTGCGTGGGCTATCGTAAGTGATGAGTTTACCGTTACTTCTGTTCCAAACATATGCTGCTTGTGCTTGCTCATCGTAGCCTACTTCATAACCATTAACACCTGAACCACCTTGGCCTACAGCGTTCGCTGCAATTGCTTTATAATCCATAATGCCTGGTTCCCACACGCCTTCAGAGGTGGAACCTGTCAATGGGCCATTGCCCGGCGCCGTCATCGGATTACCAGGAATGGTTGCATTTGCATCTAGCACACCTTCCCAGCCGCGGCCGTACATTGCAACGCCCATAACGAGCTTAGAGGGCTGCACACCTTGTTGAAGTAGCAATTGAATTGCATGGTCGCCAGTATATGCCGGGCCTTTGCGTGGCACACCATTGTCGTCAACGCCTGTCCCGTTACATTCATCAGTACTGAGATGAGAGCCACAGTAGATACCGGTTTGATGACCCGTTTCATTGTTCCAAGCGCCATAGAAGTCATAGGTCATCGCAAAGATATAGTCCATATACTGCTGAGCAGCTTGGTAATCTACATCTTCAATCTTGTCATAACCTGCACCTATTGCAGAAGTGAGCTCATACTGACGGCCGGTTTCAGCTTCTAACTCATCTAGCATTGCACGAAGCTCTTGCATTAGCGCCACATAGGCTGGACCGTCGTTAATTGGATCGCCTAAATCTGGATTTGGACCATCACCACCTGGGAATTCCCAGTCGATATCTACACCGTCATAAAACTTCCACGTTTTAAGGAATTGTTTTACAGACGCAACGAAAGTGTCGCGGTTTGCTTTATTTGTAAAGCCATGGAACGGATCAGATAGCGTCCAACCACCTACTGAAGGCAGAATTTTAAGGTCCGGATAACGTTGTTTTAGCGCCATTAATTGAGAATAAACACCGCGAATAGGATCCTTTGCATCCACCCCTGGCATAGATTTTTGCACTGCAGCCCAAGGGTCGTGAATGACGACTTCGTAATCTTGAGAGTCAGCACATGCAGTTTGAAGCGCTCTCCAACTATTACCATTTTCAATGGATTTTAGCGACTCATTAGGACCACAAATCGGAATAAAGCCATATAAAATGTGCGATAGGTTATGAGCTGGGATCTTAGTTACGTCGTAATTACGGCCATAAATGCCCCATTCAACGAAATAAGCACCCGTTACACGGCCTGGTATTGTACCGTTATTACGGTTGTTCGGATCTACATTCATAGGAAGTGGCGCTAGATGTGCACCGTCAGTGTCGGCAATGACGATTTCCTTCCCTGCGCTTCTTGCACACACTGTACCTTCACACAGTTCTAAATAAAGCTGATGGCGACCCGATTTAGTGTAGGGGAATTGTACTACTCCGCTTTTAGTACCAGCTGCAAGCGTACCTTGGTTTACGAGTAGATCATCAAAATATACTTTATAGTTATCACCGCCAGAGCCACTCCAAGCATTCCATTTGATGCTAATATCGACAACATCTTTGGCTTTTACCAGTTGCTTGTATGAGCCAAGCCCATCGACGTTAACTTCTACGAACGAATACTGTTGTGGCTGCCAATCTAATGTTGGTGTAGAAGGGGCTGCAAGTGCCCCGCCACTCAGTAAGGCAAGTCCTATATAGCTGGTTATTTTATTAAGTTTCATATCTTCAACCTTATTGTAGTTACATGTTGTACCCAATTAATTTGGGTTTTCTTTAAATTGCTTTCCAAACATCGGATGCGCCGGGCTCTTCTCCCTGAGTCCACCACTTGGCCTCATACACTTTCTGTTGATGCGTTACTCTGTCGCCTGCGACATAGGTAGTTGTACTATTCCAAGCTGGGTATTGGTTATTGGTGCTATCTTGAACGGTAATTGAGAAACTTACGGTCGTGCTTGCTTTGCCATCGGTGACATTAAGTTCAGCCTGAAAGGTTTGATCAGCCGTCACTTCAGGTGTTGAGATGGAAATCGTGTCACCTTCGCCACTAAAACTAAGCGGTGCAGGAATACTCCAAATGAATGTCAGTGGGTCATTTTGGTCGTCAAACGCATGAGCATGCACTGTCGCTTGGCTATTTTCTGCGATGCTTTGGTTAGAAATTGGATTCACCGTAGGCGCGGTGTTGTCACCCCCTTTTACAACGCTAAGATTGCTGGTGTAAGCGGCATGCGGCAAAAATACTTCGTTTGCTAACAAGGCGTTTGCATCAAACGCAATTGAACCGTCCGTTTGCTTAACACCAATGTTGACCTTATTTCCGTAATTGCTATTAAGATAAAGAGCTAACTCAGCTTGCCATGTGGATGCATTAGTGGAGGTTACATTCAAGTTATGGCTAATTAATTCATTTCCAGATTGATCAAACGTTCTAAACCACACGCTATCACCGGCTTTAGCATCTTGCCCTTGCTTTAAGAAATAGCCGCTGCTTACCCATTCTGGTGGCGTGCCTGTTGAGGTTATTGTGATATCAGAACAATTGTAAAATCCCTCTCCTGCGACATCAAACCGCTGCCAACGGGTATATAAAACTGCATTGCCCTCACGGCCTTGCGGTATATCTATTTCCATTTTATAGAAGCGTTTACCTTCAGGATCCACAACGAAATCAATATTGCCAAATTCATTAATAAGCTCTAAATCATTCCAAGTCAGAGGAGATGTATCGCCATCGTAGTTTGGCTTTGACAGGAAAAACTGCCAAAAACTGGGATTATGAGGTGTTGTCGCCCTAAAGCTAATGGCAAGTTTATTTTGAGCGTTTGGCTCTACAACTGTACGCTGCCAGTGTGGTGAAACAACACTCATGCCACTTTTGTTTGGGTCACCAGCTGAGCAAAGCGTACCATTAGGGATATTCGCTTTTACCGCCTCTAGGTTATTGTAGTCAGCTGTATTGGTCGAAAATTCATGCTCTTGTACAAACTGAAAATGGCCTGAGTCTAGAAAAGCTGCTCGACACGCTAGGTTTGGGATATTTGAGCCATCATCCGGCCACCAATAGCCTCCTTGCGCTTGACAGATTGCTTGCCTTGCTTTGGGAAAGTCCATAAAACCATGAGCTGAAACTGCGCTTGAAAGCAAAGCTGAGGTTGCGCCAAAAAGACCAAGCGCATATTTACGGTGTAAACTATTCATGCTTATTCGCCTTTTATAAAGGGGAGCAAAGCTCCCCATTTATTATTTACAAGTTGCAAACCTTGGTATAGTCGCTACTGACTGATGGTTGCTTATTGCTCCACCATTTCGCTTCATACACCGCGTTTCCTTCAACAATTAAATCACCTTGAGCTGCATGTGTGCCCTGTGGCAAGTTCGGGTAAACCACAATTTGACTGATAGGTGTACCTTTACAGCTAGTTACCGGATCTGTAGGCCCTGTACCTGGTGTTGCGATTGGTAGGTCGTTATATTCGCTGGTAAATGCATAGCGATTACCGTCTTTCTCAACCACAAAGTTAACAGGACCAGAAATCGGCATGTAGTACATGACTTGGGCATTGATGGTTTCACCTGGAGCAAAAGACTTAGGCGTTCCACCCCACTCGTTCACAAGCGTGATAGAGAACCTGTGGAATTCGTTTTCGAAGCCGCCAATATTATTACCCGCAGCATTTGAGCCATTTACGTCCACTGCCATACCAAGCTTTTCTTGTGCATTCCAGTTAGATTTGAAAATTGCCGATGTTGCAACAGGAACATCAAACGAAATTTTTGCGCCACTCAAATCTATCGCTGAGTTGTTGGTAAAGGCAAAAGTTGGTGCAATTGGATAGTTAGCATCTCCGGCTGGGAAATCTTTTGCAACGAATGCGACATCAACTGCAGAAGCTGGTTTTATAAAGCTCTTATTTCCTTGTTTAACCGAGTATGGCGTGCCACTTTGGTTAAACTTGTTGTAGGCTAAGCTTGTTAGCGATGAACCCATGAAATATTCATTTTTGCTTACATCATAATCGAAGTCACCAGCAAGCTCCCAGAACATGATTCCGCCTAGTTCTTGGTTGATGACATAGTCGACTTTCGCAGCCATTGACTCTTCATCTTCAATGGATAAGAAAACATTCTTGCTGGCATTCCAGAGCCAAGGAGCAACAGCGACGGAATCATAATGGCGCGCATAAGTACCGCTAATTTGATGCTCTGGGTTGTTAACTGGATCTAGTCCATAATCACTTAGGTAACTTCCTAACACGCCATTTTGAAGGTTTTTAACATGCCAAAGTGGGTTAGAACCTGCCGGTACTTCTAAGCCAACGTCGTTCTTGTCGTGCCACAAGTTATCGATACCCACAGCACCATTCCCGCACTTGTTCTTTTCACCGCTGCCAGTCCCCGGAGGACAATCAGCTTGGTTAGGTAATGCAGCTTGCCCCCATAAACCATTTGTACCACCTGTAACATCTCTAAAACCGCGAGTATAATAAGGGATACCAATGTTGATGCGCCCTGCAGAGACAGAGCCTCTGAAATATTTGACCGCCCAATCAGTGTTAAGGTAACCAATTCCTTCAAACTCTTTGGTGCCGTAAACATTCCACTGTTTTAGCTCGGAATCTTCGCCGGTGTCGAATAGCGATGCGTTATGACCAACGTGCTGGTTCCACGCTCCGTGTAAGTCATAAGACATGATATTGACGTAGTCTAGATACTTGGTGACTTGGAATGTTTCCATACCACGTAGAAGGTAACCAGAAGACGGTGATGCGATCGTCAATAGATAGTGTGTATTGTCTTGCTGACCTGCTTGATCTAATGCTTCTCTTAGCTTTTTCATTAACACTTGATAAGAAGCATTCAATGCTGCTCGACGCGGGTTTGATATCGCAAAATCATCCGGGTGACCAGAGTCATTCATAGAAGATGGATATTCATAGTCGATATCGACACCATCAAAGTTGTATTTACGGATAAATTCAACTGAACTTGCTACAAACGCGTCAATACCAGCGTGATTCACGCTGCCATCTGCATTGGTCGTCATCGTATAGAAGCCGCCGCTGGCAACTCGCTTACCTGTTTCGTCAAAGTAGCCACCGGTTTCTGCCCAACCGCCGACTGAGATCAAGGTTTTAACATCAGGATGCTGTTTCTTAAATTTGTTCAGCAAGTTAAAGTGACCGGTATAGGGAAGAGACGGATCCATCTCTGCACCAGCAACCCCCGGCCAAGTCATATTCGTCGCTGCATTGTTAGGAGCTGTTGGATTACCTATTGAAACCTTGTTATTGGCATCAACGTGCGCGAAAGCGTAATTGATATGGGTGATCTTATCCCATGGAATATCATCAACTAAATAGCTCGGTTGACCATTCTTACCTGTCCTCCAACTGGTAAAGTAACCGATGACGCGTCTTGGGTGATCGGTGCCCATTTTTTCTCGACCGCTTTCATCATAAATATCACAGTAATTAGGCGATGTGTTTGGAGTCTGATAAAGACCATGCGGAACACAGCTGTTTACAACTGGCGGTGTTTTAACCACATTTGCGTTGAGTATGCTCTCTGCTGTCGCACCGGTATTATCTTCAACAACAAGCTTTAATGTTACTGTACCCAGTTGCGTTGGTGTCCAAGTATGTTGAGCTGGTGCTGTTGCACTTTCAAATGCGACTTGGTCGTTAATAAGCAGGGTTAGTTTTGCTATTGAGCCGTCGGGATCAGAACCATCAAGAACGATGTCTACTGGCTGATTAATAACCAGATTATTACCTCCGCCTAACGAAAGGTTTGCTGTAGGTAACTGATTTCCTGCCGTATTAACGATAATATTGGTTATTAATGTGTTGGATACAGCCTGCTTGTCATCTGTTGCAACTACTGAAATTGCGTGTGTTCCAGCGGTTGCTGACCAGTTAAATGAAAAATTATCACCTGTCGCTGTGGTATCAATACCAACTGACGTGCCATCTACAAAAAACTCTACCTGTGCGACTTGGCCATCACTATCTGTTGCATTTACAGAAATGGCAACGCTGTCATTTTCATTAAAAGCGCTGCCATCAACTGGAAGTAAGCTCTGTACTGTCGGTGGTGTGTTGGTGACAACGCTGTCACAATCGCCCAATTTTTTCCAATCATCCCACTGTCCAGAGTGGGTTACTGGATCAGCCTGAGTCCACCATTTTGCTTCAAAAGCTTGTTGCGATTTTTGTACTTGAGCGCCGCCATTATATGCCGAATTTTGTGACCATTCAGGTAAGCCATCACAATTATAAGCATATGAGTTAGCGCATAAAATGGCTCCGAGGATCGAAGCCATTTCCGATAATTTAAGGGTCTTTACATGTTGTTTCATAGTTTGGTTCTCCAACCATTTATTGTATTTGGTTAACAATAACAACATAAACCTAACACATAAATTCAATATGGCAACAACATTTTTCTCTAGCTGATAACGTTAACGTAAGCGTAAGCTAGAGCTTGCTTTTCATCAAAATGTAACACTAAATTGTTGATTAATATGCTTAGTTTTAGTTTGCTGATACATATAAATAAAACTGTAATTATTTAATATTAAGCGATAGTTATTAGCCTACTTCTCTAAAGTTTATACAGTTACCAGTTTGTTTTTTAAGCATATATTGAAAAGTTATTAATAAGGTTGAAGGGTAATATTAGACTTAAGGCGTATTTTAACGGTTTCTTGTCGTGGCTTCCTTTTTGAACTAAGTTTAAATTAATTCATTTAGGAGATTGAACTTTGGAATTTGCTGAGCTATCAACGACTTCAAATGAAGCGATACGAGTGCTTTGTCTCGATGATGAGACGAACGTGATACGGTCATTAAATCGCTTATTCCGTCAAAATGGAATACACGCAGAGCTCTGTAGTGATCCACAGCAAGCCTTGGCGCTTATCCGAGACTCCTCTTTTGAAGTTGTTATTAGTGATATGCGGATGCCTGAAATGGATGGCGCCACATTTTTGCATGAAGTAAAGCGTATTTGCCCAGATACACAACGGATATTACTGACAGGATACTCTGATCTTGCTTCAACAATTAAAGCCATTAATGAAAGTGGGATCCATGCATATATTCAAAAGCCTTGGGATAACGATATACTCGTACATACCGTGAGAGAATGTTCAGAGAAATACAGGTTAAAAAGCACAAATAAGAGACTAAATGAAGAGATAGTACAAAAAAATGCGCAACTCACTGAGTTAAATGAAAACCTTGAAGGACTTGTACAAAAACGCACTGCGCAGATCCGCAAAGTGTTAAGTCAATTAGAGCAAGCTAATCAAAAAGAACGTAAAGAACATCGGGCTACCGTCGAGTTACTTTATAATTTTCTGAATGCAAATCCATTTATCGATGGTAAAAAAGCGAAGAGCATAGCCAAATTATGTAAAATTATAGCTAAGAAGCTAGAACTTTCTAGTGAAGTAGCTGAAACGGCTATGATGTCAGGGTATTTAGCGGAAGTAGGTTTACTTGCTATGGACCCAGAAATTTATAAATCGCCACCGAGAAAACTAAGCGAAGCACAAAAGAAAATTTATTATACGCATCCTTCCATTGCACAGCTTATGTTGATGCCAGCGCAGCACCTATCTGACGTATCCGAGGCGATTTATCATCAGTTTGAAAAATTTAATGGTCAAGGGATCCCTAAAGGTCTTAAAGGCAAAGAAATTCCTTTGGGCTCACAGATACTTGCGGTCGCCCGAGATTATTATGACAACTTATACAGCGCTAACGGTTCTGATAAAGAGAAAGCCGATTTAGCGCTAGATCTTATCCGAACCTATAGAGGAAATTTCTACTCCCCAGAAGTCGTTGATATTTTAGAGAAAGCTGTGAGTAACAACGAGCTAGGCCAAGAGCAAGTCGGTTCGGTTGATATATTGACAACTGAAAAACTCAAACCTGGCATGATATTAGGTTTAGCGCTTCACAGTAATCAAGGAATTTTATTGCTACCAAAAGGCCATATCTTTACTGATAAGTCGATAGATAAACTTAAGCAGCTGGAAACACAACGCCCAATCCCCTTTCGAATTATGGTCAAGCGATAATAATAACTTATCGACTTATCGAATACTCGTTTGCTGGTGTTGTGTAGATAATGGTAAATATAGCTTTTGAGTCTTAAATTGGATCAATGTTATTAAGCCGTCAAATTTTAGTGGCTCGAGAATAACGGACTTGTATTCGCGCAGCACGAACGAAGAACACATCATACTAAAAAGTGAATTCACTCAGTTTGTCTTCAGCTAAAACTATTAATAAAAAAAGCCCAGTAAACTGGGCTCGTTTAACTACTATACTAATCTAGTAGATTATTAAGTGCTTGAAGCGGGTGTTTAGGTTTTTGTCCACTAAAGCGTTTAACCTGACACCGACAAGAGAAGCCAGTCACTAATATTTCATCTTGAGCTGCGTTATCAATATGATGCTGCCATGAGGATTCGTAGAGCGCTCTTGAGTTTTCTTGATTTTGGGCTTCGTGGCCATAAGTTCCCGCCATGCCACAACATCCCGTATTAACCGCTTCTATATTGGAGTTCAACTTATTAAAAATACCTTGCCAAACATTTTTAGATTCAGGCATCGCTGTTGTTTCTGTACAGTGACTTATCAACGTAAATTTTGATGGACTGATTGTCGCAGCCGTTGGGATATCGATTGTTGCAAGCCATTCATGCGCTAATTGTACCTTAAAGTTTCCCCTGCTCTCTTTAAGAATATCATTATATTCATCGCGATAGCACATCACCAAAGAGGCATCGAGCCCAACTAAAGGCCTGTTATATTCACTGACAGTATTTAAAAACTGTGCGGCAGTCTTCGCGGTCGATTTAAATTCCTTTAAAAAGCCTTTAACGTGTTGTGGCTTACCGTTTGGCTTGAATGGTAATACGAGTGGATAAAACCCTAGTTTTGATATAACTTGCACAAAGTCCGATACTAATTCTGCTTCATAGAAACTAGTAAACGGATCTTGAACAACAAATACCACGCTTTTTTGTTCTTCATCGCTTAACTTTTCAAAACTGCGCTCTGAATAGAAATATTTGTTCGGGACTAACTTGCTAAGCTGCACCTTACTTAGCGCTGGCGAGTCAATATAGCCGATCAGCCGTTCAACGAAAAAGTTTGATATGCGATTACTTTGTAGAGCGTTAACTAAATTTGGAAACTTAGCCATGGTAGGCAGTGCTCGCTCTATATTCGCAACTAAGTAGTCTTTAAGTGGACGATTATAACGGCTGTAGTAAAAGTTTAAAAACTTAGCTCGAAACGTAGGAACATCCACTTTTATTGGGCATGCCGTTGTGCACGCTTTACAGGCTAAACATTCATCCATTGATGCTTTAACTTCATGGGAAAAGTCATATTCGTTTTTCTTTCGGGTATTGAGAAAGCGCTCCCACCAAGTAGTATCATTTTCATGATTGATTAATTGCTTTTCTGTAGCAATCAAATCGACCCCTTTATTGCTTTGAAGTCGTAACCACTCTTTAAATAATCCAGCGCGTCCTTTTGGAGAGTTTCTACGATCTTTGGTTACCTTATACGATGGGCACATTGGTGAGTTGTCATCATAGTTAAAGCAAAGTCCGTTACCATTACAATTGATTGGCGCTTCGTAGTTTACTTTTACTTCAGTTGGGATTGTACGATCAAACCAAGCTCTCTTCTGTGCATCGACCGACACTAATTGGTCACTTGAATCCAGTGGTGTACAAATTTTTCCAGGGTTTAAGCGGTTGTTTTTATCAAACAAACTTTTAATTTTACGAAGTTCATTAAATAGTTGCTCACCGAAAAACTCGGGTCCATATTCACTTCGGTAACCTTTTCCGTGCTCTCCCCACATTAGTCCGCGGTATTTTGCAGTTAACGCTACTACTTTATCGGAGATCACACGTAGTAATTTTTCCTGTTCGGGGTCGCACATATCAAGTGCTGGACGGACGTGTAAAACACCGGCGTCAACATGACCAAACATGCCATAATCTAATTGGTAACTATCAAGTAACGCTCTAAATTCAATGATAAAATCAGCAAGGTTTTCAGGTGGAACGGCTGTATCTTCAGCAAAAGCAAGTGGCTTTTTATTACCTTTTGCGTTACCCAATAAGCCAACTGATTTTTTACGCATTGCATAGATCTTAAGGATATCTGCTTTATCATTGGTAAGCTGATAACCAATTACACCCGCTTCTTTATTTGCAATAAGCTGATCTAATCGTTGACATAAACTATCGACTTTAGACGAAATTTCATCTTCGGATTCACCATTAAACTCAACCATGTTAAGACCTTGCATCTCAACACCTGGTACATCTTGAATTAAGTCCGATACTGAATGCCAAATGATGTCTTCTTTGGCAAGACCTAGAACTTTACTATCTACAGTTTCGACCGATGTAGCATTAGCGGAAACCAAGAAAGGGCTGTTTCTAAGCGCTGATTCAAATGAGTCATATTTGATATTGATTAGGGTTTTATATGGCTGAATTGGCGTTAAATTAAGTTTTGCTTCGGTTACAACACCAAGCGAACCTTCAGAACCCGTAATAATTCGAGACAAATCAAAAGTAGTTAGTGAATCGTCGAATACATTTTCGAGGTCATAACCGGTTAAAAAGCGGTTTAGTCTTGGAAATTTTTCAAGTATAAGTGCTCGATTGCTTCGACAGATCTCGATGACATTTGCATAAATGTGAGAAGTCTTTGAGTTTTGCTCAGCTAGTAGCTCGGCTTTATCAATTGCTAACTTCGAGGTATTTAACTCTGTTCCATCCACTAAAAAGGTTTTAAGCCCAAGAACATGATCGCTTGTTTTGCCATAAACGAGTGAACCTTGGCCCGACGCATCAGTATTTACCATACCACCTATTGTTGCTCGGTTACTGGTGGAAAGATCTGGAGAAAAGAAATAGCCGTAAGGTCTTAGAAAGTCATTAAGTTGATCTTTGATCACACCCGCCTGAACTCGAACCCAGCCTTCTTGTTCATTGATCTCAAGAATTTCTCTCATGTGTCTCGATAGATCAATCACAATACCGGGTGTAAGTGATTGACCATTCGTACCAGTTCCCCCGCCTCTAGGGCCAAAAGTGAGAGACAAAAATGGGTCTTGTTGGGCGATTTCAAGTGCAAGTTGTACGTCTCGATTTGTTCTAGGAAATAATACTGCTTGAGGGATTTCCTGATAGATACTATTGTCGGTTGACGTAACAAGACGAGTAGCATAACTCGTATCAATGTCCCCACTAAAACCTGCATCAGTTAGTTTACTTTGATAGAGGTTGATAAGCTCGTTTGCAGAATCCTGCTGACTAATATTTGCGATCATGACGGTATATTTTACTTGCTTTGAATTAATTGTATCACGAAGGATTAATGATCAACTTGAGAATTTTATGGTTTGTTACAATTGGAAATAGTTTATTTTACCACACACCTTATACTCATATTGTATAGGAGGAAATAACATGAAAATTATTTACGACCTTGCTGGTATTGTGTTTTGTATTCTAGCATTGATCTTCTTTGTTGTGCCCGGTCCATCGGTTATCTTTTTACTTGCGGCCTTGGCGTGTTTCTCTATGAATCATGAAGGCGCAAAGAAGCACCTAAAAAATGTGCAGCGTTTATTTAAGCTTGGCTGCGAAAAGTTAGATAGGACATTTCAGAAATGAAATGAAATGGCCCCAATGTGTTGCATTGGGGCCATTAAATTATTTAGTAAACTTTTCAGCTAGATAAAGCCAAGTTTCAAGTACTGTATCTGGGTTAAGTGAAACAGAGTCAATCCCCTCTTCAACTAACCAAGCAGCAAAATCTTCATGATCCGATGGACCTTGACCACAAATACCTACATATTTTCCTTTCGCTTTAGCAGTTTGAATTGCCATTGAAAGTAGTTTCTTGATAGCTGGATTTCGCTCATCAAACAGATGCGCAATCAGACCAGAATCGCGGTCCAGACCAAGTGTTAACTGGGTAAGGTCATTTGAGCCTATCGAGAAGCCGTCGAAATATTCTAAAAACTCATCAGCAAGCAGGCAGTTTGATGGAAGTTCACACATCATAATGACTTTTAGACCATTCTCGCCACGTTTTAGACCATGAGCTTCAAGAATTTCAATAACTTGAGCTGCTTCTTCTAGGGTACGAACGAATGGGATCATGATTTCAACGTTGGTTAGATCCATCTCATTGCGAACACGTTTAATGGCTTCACACTCTAATGCAAAGCACTCTCTGAAGTCTTCAGAAATGTAACGAGATGCGCCGCGGAAACCAATCATTGGGTTTTCTTCTTCCGGCTCATACTGCTGGCCGCCAACCAAGTTTGCATACTCGTTTGACTTAAAGTCAGACATACGAACGATTACACGCTCTGGAGCAAATGATGCACCTAGCGTAGAAATACCTTCAACTAGCTTGCTAATATAGAACTCTACTGGTGACTCATATCCTGCGATTAGCTCTTTAATTTCAGCTTGTAGCTCTGCATCTTGCTTATCAAAATGAAGTAGTGCTTTAGGGTGAATACCAATCATACGGTTGATGATAAATTCAAGACGCGCAAGACCGATACCTGCATGTGGTAACTTCGCAAAATCAAACGCGCGATCTGGGTTACCAACGTTCATCATTATCTTCATCGGAATAGCTGGCATTGCATCGATGCGAGAAGAAATAACATCGAATTCAAGTTCACCTTTGTAGATATAACCTGTATCGCCTTCAGCACATGAAACTGTTACCGTGTCGCCATTAGTGATCAAATCGGTTGCATTACCACATCCAACCACGGCTGGGATCCCCAGCTCACGTGCAATGATTGCAGCGTGACAAGTACGGCCGCCACGATTCGTTACGATAGCAGAGGCACGCTTCATGATAGGTTCCCAATCAGGATCCGTCATATCAGTAACAAGTACATCGCCTTGCTTTACCGAGTCCATTTGATCAATTGAAGACAGGACTTTAACTACGCCTGAGCCAATCTTATGACCGATTGCACGACCTTCAACAATAACTTCAGACTTTGATTTTAGTTGGAAGCGTTCCATTACGTTCGCATCTTCATTTGAACGGACGGTTTCTGGACGAGCTTGAACGATATAAAGCTTGCCGTCGTTACCATCTTTTGCCCATTCGATATCCATTGGACGACCGTAGTGCTTTTCGATAATAACAGCTTGCTTTGCTAATTCTTCTACTTCTGCGTCTGTAATCGAGAATTGGTTAGATAGTGCTGAGTCTACATCAACAATCTCAACTTGCTTGCCGTGAGACTCATCACTTGAGTAGATCATTTGGATTGCTTTTGAGCCAATATTTCTCTTAAGAACAGCAGGTTTTGCTTTTGCAAGCGTTTGCTTATGAACATAAAATTCATCTGGGTTTACTGCGCCCTGAACTACCATCTCGCCTAAACCATAGCTAGAAGTAACGAAGACAACGTCTTCAAAGCCTGATTCAGTGTCGATTGAGAACATAACACCAGACGACGCTTTGTCTGAACGCACCATACGCTGAATACCAGCAGAAAGCGCCACGCCTCTGTGATCATAGCCTTGGTGTACACGATAAGAAATTGCACGGTCATTGAATAGCGAAGCAAAAACATGCTTGATAGCGACCATTACGGCATCAATGCCACGAACATTTAGGAAAGTTTCTTGCTGGCCAGCGAAGGAGGCGTCTGGCATATCTTCTGCTGTTGCTGATGAACGAACAGCAAAGGAGACATCTTGGCTTGCGTCACCGTGTAACTGGCTATACGCCTCACGGATTGCTTTATCTAATTCTGGTTGGAATGGTGTATCGATAACCCATTGTCTAATCTGGGCGCCGACTTTGGCTAATTCGTTGACATCGTCAACATCGAGAGTATCTAGGATTGAGTGGATTTTTTCATTGAGGCCTGATTGCTCAAGAAATTCATTAAACGCATCAGCAGTTGTTGCGAATCCACCAGGTACTTGTACACCAGCGTTAGCAAGGTTAGATATCATTTCACCTAGAGAAGCGTTTTTACCACCAACTCGAGGTACATCTTGCATACCCAACTCTTGATACCAGAGAACGTAGTCTTGCACGGAACTGTCTCCAAAACAAATTGTATTAAATGTGAGAGATTAATTGACCTTTCCACTTGGTCAAGGGCATTCTACAACGGTAAGGCAGTCTTCGTAAACCGCGATGGCTTATTTTCAACAATTTCTGAATGAATAATAGCAAAATGAGAACAGCATTTTATATTTCCGATGGTACCGCTATCACCTCTGAAGTGTTTGGTCACGCAACGCTTTCAATGTTCCCTGTAGAATTTAATCACCAAACGATACCATTTGTAGAAACAGTAAAAAAAGCAAATGAAATCAAAAAATTAATAGACTCGGTTGCTGAGACTTCAGGTGAAAAACCATTGGTGTTTTTTACATTCGTTAATCCAGAATTGTCCGATATTATTTTATCGTCGCAAGGGGTTTGTTACGACTTTTTATCTTATGCGAGCGAAATAGTAAAAAGAGAGCTAAAAGTTCAGCCGGTGCCAAAAATGCACCGCACGCATAGCATTCACGAATCTTCTTATGATTTTAGAATAGATGCCGTTAACTACGCACTTGCAAATGATGACGGCGCAAATATTAAAGATTATGACGAGGCAGACATCATATTGGTTGGTGTCAGCCGCAGCGGTAAAACGCCGACAAGCTTATATTTAGCATTGCAATATGGGATAAAAGCCGCGAATTATCCGATGACAGAGGATGATTTAGAAAGTGGAAAACTACCCAAATGTCTAGATAAATACAAAGGTAAGCTCTTTGGCTTAACCATAGATCCCGAAAGACTAGCCGCAATAAGGCAAGAGAGAATGGCAAACTCCAAGTACGCATCAATCAGACAATGCCGTATTGAAGTCAAAGAAGTCGAGATGCTATTTAAAAAGAATAAAACGCCTTATCTGAACAGTACACGTTATTCCGTTGAGGAAATATCAGCAAAGATTATTTCTGAAACTGGGTTAAAGCGCCATAAATACTAAAAAGGCCGCAATGCGGCCCTTTGTTTGTTGTTTATACTGTTTTACGAGCGTCTTTTAGTAGATCAGCAACTAAAAATCCTAGCTCTAAAACTTGGTCTGCGTTTAGACGCGGATCACACTGGGTGCGGTAACGCTGAGATAAGTCTTCGTCTGATAGACCATAGGCACCACCAACACACTCAGTGACGTGTTGCCCTGTCATTTCTAAGTGCACACCACCAGGATAGCTTCCCTCCGCTTTATGCACTGCGAAGAACTGACTGATTTCTCTTAGGATATTGTTAAAGCTACGTGTTTTATATCCAGTCGTCGCTTTTTCAGTGTTTCCGTGCATCGGATCCGAAGTCCAAATAACTTTGCGGCCTTCTTCTTGAATTCTGCGAACTAATTTAGGGAGTTTTTCGGGCAACACATCTGCACCCATGCGAGTGATAAGTGTTAGACGACCAGGAATATTATCAGGGTTAAGCGCATCGACAAGCTTAATTAACTCATCTTCTTGCATCCCTGGGCCAACTTTTACGCCAATTGGGTTTTTAATACCACGGAAAAATTCGATATGCGCGTGATCTAATTGACGCGTACGTTCACCAATCCAAACAAAGTGAGCAGAACAATCGTACCAATCCCCTGATAGGTGGTCTCGTCTAGTTAACGCTTCTTCATAACCTAACAATAACGCTTCGTGTGAGGTATAAAGCGGAGTTTCCTTCAGGCTTGGTGCTACTGTTGAATCGATGCCACAAACTTCCATAAACTCAAGCGCTTCTTGAATACGCTCTGCGAGCTGTTGAAACTTGTCTTTTAACGGATTCGCAGCTACGAAACTCATATTCCAGCGATTTACCTGATGCAGATCTGCAAGGCCACCCTGCGCAAACGCGCGAAGTAGGTTAAGTGTTGCTGCTGACTGATGATATGCTTTCATCAATCTATCAGGATCTGGGATACGCGCTTCTTCCGTAAACTCAAAACTATTAACGATATCACCACGGTATGAAGGTAAAGAAACACCATCAATAGTCTCAAAATCTGAAGAACGGGGCTTAGCATACTGCCCTGCCATTCGAGCGATTTTGACTACAGGGCATTTACCACCATATGTCAATACGACAGCCATTTGCAAAAGTGTCTTGAACGTATCACGAATATTAGCGGCACTAAAATCTGAAAACGATTCTGCGCAATCACCACCTTGCAATATGAAAGCTTTACCTTCGCAAACATCTGCAAGGCTTTTATACAAGCTTCGCGTCTCTTCTGCAAAAACGAGCGGCGGTGCTGAATTTAGTTCTTTTTCAACTGATTTTAATTTTTCTGAATTTGGGTATTCAGGTTGCTGCAAGATAGGTTTATCTCTCCAGCTATTTGGGCTCCAATTAGCCATTGTATTTTCCTCATTCCAATATGTGTTACCACCATTGAACAGTACCCCAAGCCCCGTTATTCATCAAGGAAAAACTTTAGTTTGTTTTCACATGAGAACACATCATACAATATGCTGTTTAAAACATGAAGCATTTACTAAAATTTTTTAAGATATTAATCGAAGTAACGCCTTTCTTAAGATATGAAGGTTTTTTATACATTTTTCCAACGAACAAAAAACAAGCGAGCTTAAAGTAGGCGACTATCAGACTTTTATCATCTGATCTTTAAATCGCTATAATGAGTATCATCACGCATTTAGAGTGAATTGAAGACCCTGGAATCGATATCAAATATAATCTTGTCGACGTCTTGTTTTTCACTTTGAGTACCTTGATTAGTAGCGCTGACGAATGGAAGTCAATTCAGGAATTTGTGAGCAAGCGGGACCCCACCCTACCTCTTCAGAAAATCATCTTACAGAGCATTTATATACAAAGACGACACACTGACTTTAGCTTATTATTATGTTAAATTGATGTTTGTTTAAGTTCAGACTAGTAATTCTTCAAGTCAGCTATAAGTCATTGGGTAGTGACTCGTCGTATTTTATGAGTATGAAGGAGGCAAGAAAAAATGAGCCTATAATGATTGCTATGAGTACTAATCACATGTGCTATATAGTTTTTGGAAGTATTAACACCTATAGGTACTTCCAACAGCCAACTCCTCCAATGAGAACTCAATGCTGAAAAATTGGAGAGATTTCTCTTAAGTGATCTGGGTTATTAAAATAAATTTTCCTGATTAAGCTATCTTATTGAAACGGCGAGACCTCGCCGAACAATCTATCACTCCCGAATTCAGATAATAAGTGCACCACTCATGGTTAATCGGTGAGGAGAGATCAACTGCCTGTTGGTGGTACTCTGTAATCGCCAAAAAACAAGAGTAGTTACCATGAGTTACAAGCAGTTGATCGA